>JBBDNZ010000124.1:0-19791 GCA_040877285.1 Xanthobacteraceae bacterium | reverse complement strand
CCCCCCCCCCCCCCGCCTCGTCGCCGCGCACTTCGCAGCCGGCATCGAGCAGCATCGTTACCAGCGGCTTCAGATGCGTCGAAACGGCGGCGCGGTCCACCAGAAGCGTTTCAGCGGCGCCGCAGACTCCGGTGCGCCGCATTTTGGCGTTGAACACGATCGCCTTCGCCATGTCGAGCGAGGCCGCCCTGTCCACATAGACATGGCAGACACCCTCCAGATGCGCGAAGACCGGCACCCGTGCTTCTCCCTGCACCCGGCCGACCAGGCTCTTGCCGCCGCGCGGCACGATCACGTCAATGGCGCCGTTAAGCCCCTGCAGCATCAGCCCGACCGCGGCACGGTCGCGCGTGGGCACGAGCTGAATAGCCGCTTCCGGCAAGCCCGCTTGGCGCAGGCCTTCGGTCAGCGCCGCATGGATCGCCCGCGCCGAGCGATAGCTTTCCGAGCCGCCGCGCAGGATCGCGGCATTGCCCGCCTTGAGACACAAGGCTCCGGCATCCGCCGTGACATTGGGCCGGCTCTCGTAAATGACGCCGACGACGCCGAGCGGCACACGCACCCGCTCGATGGTCATGCCATTGGGCCGCGTCCAGCTTTCGGTGATCTTGCCGATGGGATCGGGCAGCGCGCGCACGGTTTCGATGCCTTCCGCCATGGCGGCCACGCGCTGGTCGTCGAGCATCAGCCGGTCGAGAAAGGCGGCGCTCGCCTTTTCCGCCTTGGCCTCGGCCATATCCTCCCCATTGGCCGCGAGAATGCTACCGGCTTGGGCGCGCACCGCCTTGGCCATAGCCTCCAGCGCCGCGTCCTTTTGCGCCGAAGGAGCAAGCGCCAAGGTGCGCGCGGCCCCTCTCGCGCTGCGCCCGAGCGCGCGCATGACCTCGGCGATGTCGCCGGAACTCTCGACGGCCTTCAGAGGTGCGGTCATCAACGGTCGATCCTGCTCGCCCTGTCCCTATCACATTCATATTCGGCGGACGAGGCCGGCAACCCCCCGAAGCCCGCGGCCTGGCGCGGCCCCGTCGTTAACCGTTAGATGCTTCCCGCCGTCAATCGGATTGATCCGCGCATTGTTTTGGCGTGTCCTGCCGGTCAATGCGCGCATTCATCCACGTCGCCGTCCTTCTACTTTCCGCTCTGCCGGCGCTGGCGCAGGACCGGCGCCCGGCGGATTTCGTGGATGCGGCATCGCTCGTGCCCGGGCTCGTGGTCGAGATGCGCTATGCCGGCGACAACAACTTCGTCGGGCGTCCGATCGACGGCTACGAACGGCCGGTCTGCCTGCTGACGCGGCAGGCCGCCGCGGCCCTGGCGCAAGTTGCGCGCGATCTGCAAGCCAAGGGACTGAAGCTGAAAGTTTTCGACTGCTACCGGCCGCAGCGCGCCATCGCCCATTTTATGCGCTGGGTACAAGCGATCAGCGATTTGAAGCGCAAGGCAAGCTTTTATCCGGACGTGGATAAGAGCACGCTGTTCGCCGACGGCTATATTGCGAGCCATTCGGGGCATTCGCGCGGCTCCACCGTCGATCTCACCCTCGTCGGCGAAACCGGCGCCGAACTCGACATGGGCACGCCCTTTGATTTCTTCAGTCCACGTTCCAGGGCGGCCGACAAGCACATAAGCACGCAGGCGCAAAAAAATCGCGCGCAGCTTTCCGCCGCCATGAGCCGCCGCGGCTTTAGGCCCTACAGCAAGGAATGGTGGCACTTCACGCTGCGTTCCGAGCCGTTTCCAGACACCTATTTCGATTTTCCCGTGCGGTGAGGCGGCGCGGCGGACAGTCCTATTGCCCGGCAAGCACCATGTCGTCGCGGTGGATCATCTCCGCGCGGCCGCCAAAGCCGAGAATCTGCAAAATGTCGCCTGAGGATTTGCCGCGGATTTTTTTGGCTTCGTCGGCGTCATAGGCGATAAGCCCGCGGCCGATCTCCACCCCGTCAGGGCCGCGGATCAGCACGGCGTCGCCGCGCTCGAACGCGCCTTCGACGCGCGTGATGCCCGCCGGCAGCAAGCTCTTGCCCCGGCGCAGCGCCGCGACGGCGCCGGCGTCGATGGTCAGCGTGCCTTTTGGCTCCAGCGATCCCGCGATCCACTTCTTGCGCGCGGTGACCGGGTTCGCGGGAGTGAGGAACCAGGTGCAGCGGCCGCCCTGCGCGACCGCCTGCAACGGATGCTCGATGCGGCCGGAGGCGATGACCATATGCGTGCCCGCAGTGGTCGCGATCCTGCCCGCCTCGATCTTGGTCACCATGCCGCCGCGCGACAGCTCCGAACCCGAGGCGCCCGCCATGGCCTCGATCTCGGCGGTGATGCGCGGCACGAGCGGGATAAGCTTGGCATCGCGGCCATCGCCCGGCGGCACGTCATAAAGGCCGTCGACGTCGGACAGCAGGATCAGAAGGTCCGCGCTGGCCATGGTGGCGACACGGGCGGCGAGACGGTCGTTGTCGCCATAGCGGATTTCGTTGGTCGCCACCGTGTCGTTCTCATTGATGACCGGGATCGCCTTCCATTCGAGCAATTTTGCGATGGTCGAGCGGGCATTGAGATAGCGGCGGCGCTCCTCGGTATCGGCCAGCGTCAACAGCACTTGCCCGGCGGTGATGCCGTGGCGTCCCAAGACCTCGGTCCAGGTGCGCGCCAGCGCGATTTGCCCCACCGCCGCGGCCGCCTGGCTGTCCTCCAGCTTCAGCGCGCCGGGGGACAGCTTGAGCACGCTGCGGCCGAGCGCAATGGCGCCGGAGGAGACCACGAGAATGTCGCGCCCCTGCTTATGTAGGGCCGCGATATCTTCGGCGAGCGCCTCCAGCCACGCCTGATGCAGCCGTCCGGCGGCGGAATCGACCAGCAACGAGGAGCCGACCTTGACCACGATACGGCGGAAATCGGCAAGTGCGGGGGTTTTGGCGGACATCATATGGCTCGGACAAGGCAATGCAGCGCGGGTTGTCTAGCACGCGAAACTCTCTCTCGTCATGGGCAGCTTTTCCTGCCCCCGAGCGATAAGTTGCTTGCATGCCCAATATCTACATCGGCACCTCCGGCTGGAGCTATCCTTCCTGGCGCGGGCCGTTCTTTCCCAAGGAGATCAGGGTCAGGGACCACTTGCACTACTACGCCACCCAATTCGCCACCACCGAATTGAATGGCGTTTTCTATCGCACGCCGACCATCGAAACGGTGCGCGGATGGCGCGAGCAGACGCCCGAAGATTTTATTTTCGCCTGGAAGGCGTCGAAATTCATCACCCATTGGAAACGGCTTACGCTCAAAGCGAAGAACAATATCGAGCTTACGGAATCGCGCCTAAAGCTGCTCGGACCGAAAGCCGGGCCGGTGCTCTTCCAATTGCCGCCGAACTTCAAAGCCAACCGCGAGCGCCTTGCTTCCTTTCTCGGTCTGCTGCCCAAGCGCCAGCGCTATGCCTTCGAATTCCGCCATAAGAGCTGGTACGAGGACGACATTCTCGACCTCTTGCGCGATCACGGCATCTCCCTGTGCTTATCGGATCATTGCGACGCCCCCGCACCCTGGGAAGTGACGGCGCGCCATGTCTATGTGCGCGGCCACGGCCCTACCGGCGCCTATGCCGGGCGTTATCCCGACAAAACCTTACGCGCCTGGGCGCGCCTGATCGCCGAATGGAAGCGGCAACGGCGCACGGTCTATGTCTATTTCGACAATGACGAAAGAGGCGCCGCGCCGAAGGACGCAAAGCGGCTGATGAAAATGCTGGGCGTCCGGCGATGACGGGGAGCGTTACTTCCGCACGCAAATCACCCGCACGACGGAAGCCTTGGCCTGAGCCACCTCGCAATTGCCGGACGCGGGCTGCACGCTCTGGGCACGCAAGAAGTCGCGGATAGCTTCGGCGGAAATGATGGTGGCGGGCGCGGGCAGGTCCGACGGTTCGGCGCCGGCAAGGATTTGCGGCTTGAGCTGCACCATTCCGGCAAAGCCGTTGCCGCCGTCAATCGCGGCGGCCCCGGAAAAGCCGGATATGGGTACAGGGTCGATTGCGCGAGATTTGCCGCCTCCCGCATCAAGACGCGCGCGCGCGGTGCTCGCCGCAGCGCCGCCGGCCTGCGTCTTCGGATCGGCGACGCCGACGATCGTGAATTCCCGTCCCGGCACCGCTTCTCCAGCGAGCGGCAGGGGAACGAGATCGCGGTTGCCATAGACGCGAATGAGCGCAAGGCCGCTCGTTTGATCGTCGGCGACCGGATCGGCATTGCCCAGACCCGCGACGACGACGACTTTGCAACCATCGACCAGATGGCGCGGCGTGAGGATATGACCCTCCGCGCTGGCCACGATGCCGGTGCCGTATTCGACATGGCCTGTGGCGGACGGGATTTTGGGTGTCGCAACGGTCGCTATCGATGAGAATGGCATAAATGCGCTCCAAACGGCCGGCAGCAGCGGCCGCATCGTGCCGTCCACCGCCTGGTCGAAGAGCACCGCAAGCCCGCGCACCTCGCCGTTCTGAAAATACCCGCGCACGTAAAATCTCTTGAGGCCCTGGAGGCCGTAGATCGAGAAAGAATCGGGGCGCAATACAGCCGACTCAACCCGGCGCTCCACCGGTTCCTTTTTCTGCTGATCGAACACCGCGGCGAGCGTGGTGCCCGCCTCCTTCACCCGGAAGGTTTCCATCACCACGTCGCCGTGATTGGAAGTCCAGCGGCTGCCCGATTTGTTCTGTCCGGTTTGCGGCATGATCTTCCCCGGCAGACCAACGCGCGCGCCGCTGCGCGTATCGTTAAGCAGACGCCAGCCCACGGCATCGCGCGCCTTCTCGGCCGCGGCGGCCAATATCTCCCGCTCCTTCGGGTTAAGGACGCCGGTCGCTCTGGATCGATTTTGCTTCTGAAACGACCGAATGGCGGCGATGTCACGGTCGGTGATTTCGCCGTTCGCCGGCCCCTCATAGCCACTGGCCCAGATCAAGTCGGATTGAGCCGACATGCGCTCGGCGAGCGGCATGGCCGCATAGCTCGCGCGCGGGGAAGGGACGGCGGCTTGCTTCTTGGGGGCGGAATCGACTGTGGATGCCGGCAGCAGTCCCGCAATCAATGCGACAACGGCAATAGAAAACCTCATGACCACCCCAACGCTACCGAGACTTATCCCCGCCCGGCGAGTTTATCCGATACGTTCGGGCGAGGAAATACTGCAACCCATGGACGAGGGGACTTGACCGCGCCCCGGCCGCGTCGCGTGATGGCAAAAATCTGTGGCGCAAGAAGAGCAAGGAGAGAACGGTCGATGTTGAGCGCGGAGGAGCTCGAACGCTATGCGCGGCATATCGTCCTGCGCGAGGTGGGCGGCCCCGGCCAAGCCGCGCTCAAGCGTGCCCGCGTCCTGGTGATCGGCGCCGGCGGATTGGGCGCGCCGGTCCTCCTCTACCTTGCCGCCGCCGGAGTCGGAACTCTCGGCATCGTCGATGACGATACCGTGTCATTGTCGAACCTGCAGCGGCAGGTGATCCACGGCACGCCCGACATCGGCCGTCCCAAGGTCGAAAGCGCCGCGGATATCATCCGCCGGCTCAATCCGCATGTGAAGATCGAGGCGTATGGCACGCGGCTCGTCGCCGCCAACGTCCTCGATATCATCCGCGGTTACGATATCGTCGCCGACGGCTCGGACAATTTTGCCACGCGGTATCTCGTCTCCGACGCCTGCTATTTCGCGCAAAAGCCGCTGGTCACCGCCGCGGTGGGTCCGTTCGACGGCACATTGACCACGCTGCGCCCCCATGAACGCGGCGCGGACGGAAAGCCGAACCCGACATACCGTTGTCTCTTCCCCGAGCCGCCGCCGCCCGGCACGGTTCCGGCCTGTGCCGAAGCGGGAATTCTCGGCGCGCTGCCCGGCATCCTCGGCTCGCTGATGGCATTCGAAGTCATCCGTGAGATCGTGGGCTTCGGCGAGGGCCTGGTGGGACGCCTGCTGATGGTGGATGCGCGCTCGATGCGCTTCGAGACGCTCAGCTACGCTTGGGACCCGGCTAATCCTCTGTCGGGCGAGAAGCCGACGATCAGGGGTTTGTCGGCGGAGAGATGAGAGGCGCCGTCACCTGATTACTCCGCGCGAGGCCGCGCAGCGCCGAGACGGCGCGATAGTCCGGTCAGCGGACTTCGACAGCCCATACGTTCCAACGATCATGAAGATACGAAAGCAAGGCTTGAACGAACATCGTCGATCCTATTATCTCCAACGTCTCTTCAGTCAACATGGCGATCAAATAGATCGGGGAATCCATACCGTAGTGGGAGGCACAATAACCGCCGGCCAATTCTAGGCCGAGCGCGCCTCCGACAAAGATCGTTCCGCAGGTCACAAACCGGATCGCATGCTTACGCGGCAGTCGCAACACAAACGGCAGGAAATAGCAGCCAACCGCTACTACCAAAGCGGCCCCCGGCAGGACCCATGAGAAGTGCAGAATGCCGCTTAAATCGAAGGCCGAACGCAGGGGCTTGATGAGGACCTCATGTATGGCGACGGCTTCGTCGATCGAAAGGTACAGGAAGATCAATGCAAGAAAGCCCCACTGGCGCCAGTCCTCGTCATTTTCGCGCCGGCTCAGGCTGGAAATTGCTGCAAGCTGCGCGGCCGCAGTCGCCAGCACAAAGGATGAAAACCATGCCGGCAGGGTCCCTTCCCAATCCATGTTGAAGTGACGCAGGCTCTTGAGCGCCGTCTCAAGGCCGTACAGACCCACATAGATTTCCCGGAAGTAACCTAGAAGGACAATGCATACCGCGGCTGTTACCAGGACGCGTACGAACTGGCTGCCAACGAGCCGAACGGCAACTGGCGTTGAAGCAGCCGATGAAACTGGTGCGGCAGAGGAAGACCAAACAGGTTGTTTGGCCGCAATATTAGCCGAGCCATAGGGCATGATGGTCATCGCAGGGCTGATCCTCGCGCTGACAGCGAGCATTCCAAAACGCTCTTTCCACTTCGTAAATGCCGCTTTTTTGCCTTGCCGCATCGCCGCCACTCGATCGTGCGCCGGAAATACCGCTGCGACGTTTTCACCGCGCGTGCCGCCCGTTCAGAGCTCGTTAACCGCTTGCCGACATGATGGAAAACCCAACCGGCATCGGACTTCCTGGAACTTTCCGCTTATGACCTTGTTGCGTGATCCGAAGCGGCCCGTGGCCTGCGTTCTGGCTCTCATTCTCGCGTGTCTTCTCGGCATTGCCGTGGCCAGCGCCGCCAGCGAGATCGCCACCGGGCCGAGCGGCCTGCCGCTGCCCCGCTTCGTCAGCCTGAAGGCCGACAAGGTCAACGTGCATGTGGGCCCGGCCAAGACCTATGAGGTGAGCTGGGTTTATACCCGTGCCGGGCTGCCGGTCGAAATCACCGCCGAATTCGAGAACTGGCGCCGCATCCGCGACAATGAAGGCGCCGAAGGCTGGGTCTACCACTCGCTGTTGTCCGGGCGGCGCACCGGCATGGTCATGGAGAAAGAGAAGAATCAACTCGTGCCCATCCGCGATGCCGGAGACGTCGAGGGCACGGTCACCGCGCGGCTTCAGCCCGGCGTTTTGGGCGCGGTGAAGAAATGCACCGGCACCTGGTGCCGCATTTCCGGCGACGACTTCGACGGCTGGGTCGAGCAGGAACGCCTGTGGGGCGTCTACCCAAACGAAAAGATCGACTGACCATTTCTGTCATGCCCGGCACCGCAGTCTAGCTTGCGCAGACTGCGTAAACTTGTCTGCGTTGCCGGGCATCCACGTTTTAGGGCTCAACCAAAGACGTGGATGGCCGGGACGAGCCCGGCCATGACGAAAGCAAGCGATTTAGACTGTGGCTAATCTTTCTTGCGCCGCACGCGCACCACCACGTCGATGCGCGTCACTTCGTAGCCTTCCGGCGGGGTTGGCGGCTGGCCGAGCACGACTTCGGTTTCCGGAATGTCGAGCAGCGCATTGTCGCCTTCCACGAAGAAGTGATGGTGGGAGGAGACATTGGTATCGAAATACGCCTTGGAGCCGTCGGCTGCGACCTGGCGCAGCAGCCCGACTTCGGTGAATTGATGCAAGGTATTATAGACGGTCGCCAGCGACACCGGCACTTTGGCCTTGGCGGCTTCCTCGTACAGCATCTCGGCCGTGAGATGACGGCCGCCCTGGCCGAACAGGATCCACCCAAGCGCCATGCGCTGGCGCGTGGGCCGTAAGCCTACCTGGCGCAGTAAGGCTTTGACGTCATGCCAGGGGCAGCCGTTCAACTCGGCGCGCGGAAAAGGTGCCGCCTGCGGCTCGGCGGGCACGACCGGCGTCGGAAGAACCATTGTTCGCATCTGTGTCATCAGCCCAGCCAATCTTGCAGCACCGCGGATCCGCCCTAACTCATTGCGACGAAAGCACAAGATACGGACCTGGGTGCCCATATGCAACTCTCTCGCAACAAAAGCGGGTGGCGCTTGGGCGCGCCAAAAGCCGCAGAATGAGCGGCTTTAACAGGTAAAATCCGTATGTTAGGAAGATTAACGACGTTGTTGGGCCTCGCGATAAGGACAAGGCAGGGATGCAAAATCGACGCATGAGCTTTAGCTACGAAGACCTGCTTGCCTGCGGCCGCGGCGAATTGTTCCACGAGGGGCCGCAGCTGCCCCTTCCTCCGATGTTGATGTTCGACCGCATCTCTGAGATCAAGGAGGAAGGCGGCGAACACGGCAAAGGCCTGATCCGTGCCGAGCTGGATGTGAAGCCGGACCTCTGGTTCTTCCCCTGTCACTTCAAGGGTGACCCGGTCATGCCGGGATGCCTGGGGCTCGATGCGCTCTGGCAACTCGTCGGTTTTTTCCTCGGCTGGCTGGGTGCGCCCGGCAAGGGTAGGGCTCTCGGCATGGGCGAAGTAAAATTTTCCGGTCAGGTTCTCCCCAGCGTCAAGAAAGTAGTCTACGGCATCGACATCAAGCGGGTGATGCGCTCAAAGCTCGTGCTCGGCATCGCCGATGGCTGGCTGTCGGCCGACGGCTCGGTGCTGTATCGTGCCAGCGACCTCAAGGTCGGGCTGTTCCGCGCCGACCAGATGCTGCAACCGAGCGGCGCTTGAACGGCGGAGTGGCCGCGAGCTTTGCGCCGCGCGGTTAGTCGGCCGTGCGGTCCGGCGAGCGAAAAAAGAGGCAAGCATGAGACGTGTTGTCGTCACCGGGATGGGGATCGTCTCGTCCATCGGTAACAACACTCAGGAAGTACTGGCAAGTCTGCGCGAGGCAAAGTCCGGCGTCGTGCGCGCTGAAAAATACGCCGAGCTTGGTTTTCGTTGCCAGGTGCACGGTGCGCCTTCGCTCGATCCGGAAGAAGTCGTGGATCGGCGGGCGATGCGTTTTCTCGGCGGCGGCGCCGCCTGGAACCATGTCGCCATGGAACAGGCGATCCGCGACGCCGGCCTTGAACAAAATGAAATCTCTAACGAACGCATCGGCATCATCATGGGCTCGGGCGGCCCGTCTACCCGCGCCGTTGTCGAGGCCGCCGACATCACCCGCAGCAAGGGTCCCAAGCGCGTCGGCCCCTTTGCCGTGCCCAAGGCCATGTCGTCTACGGCCTCCGCCACGCTCGCCACTTGGTTCAAGATCAAGGGCGTGAACTATTCGATCTCATCCGCCTGCGCGACCTCCAACCATTGCATCGGCAATGCGATGGAAATCATTCAATACGGCAAGCAGGACATGATCTTCGCCGGCGGCTGCGAGGAACTCGATTGGACGCTGTCCGTGCTGTTCGACGCCATGGGGGCCATGTCGTCCAAGTTCAATCAGACGCCGGAAAGGGCCTCGCGCGCCTATGACGTGGACCGCGACGGCTTCGTCATCGCCGGCGGTGCGGGCGTGCTGGTTCTGGAAGAGATCGAACATGCCAAGGCGCGCGGCGCGAAAATCTACGCCGAAGTGGCCGGCTATGGCGCTACCTCCGACGGCTATGACATGGTGGCGCCCTCGGGCGAAGGCGCGGTGCGCTGCATGAAGATGGCGCTGGAAGGCGTCAAAGCGCCCGTTGATTACATCAACCCGCATGCCACCGCGACGCCGATCGGCGATCTGAAAGAAATTGAAGCGATCCGCGAAGTGTTCGGCGACAAATGCCCGCCGATCTCCGCCACCAAATCGCTGACCGGACATTCGCTCGGCGCGGCCGGCGCGCAGGAGGCGATTTACTCGATGCTGATGATGAACAACGGCTTCATCTGCGAGAGCGCGAACATCGAGAATCTCGATCCCGCTTTTGCCGACATGCCGATTGTGCGCGAGCGGCATGACAATGTGAAGCTCGGTTGCGTGCTGTCGAATTCGTTCGGCTTCGGCGGCACCAACGCCTCGGTGGTGTTCAAGCGGCTCGATATTTAATTAATGCTGTGATGGGTGGGCAAGAATGACTCAATTAATGCAAGGCAAGCGCGGGTTGATCATGGGAGTGGCGAACGACCATTCCATCGCCTGGGGCATCGCCAGAACCGTCGCCGCGCACGGCGCCGAGCTTGCCTTTACCTATCAGGGCGAGGCGCTGGGCAGGCGGGTGAAGCCGCTGGCGGAAAGCCTCGGCTCGAAGCTGGTGCTGCCCTGCGACGTGGAGGATGTCGCCTCCGTCGACGGGGTCTTTGCCGAGATCAAGAAGCAATGGGGCGCGCTGGACTTCCTGGTGCACGCCGTCGCCTATTCCGACAAGAACGAGTTGAAAGGCCGCTACGCCGAATCCACGCGGGAAAATTTCATCCGGACCATGGTGATCTCCTGTTATTCCTTCACCGAAGCGGCCAAGCGGGCGGCGGCGCTGATGTCCACGGGCGGCGCGATGGTGACGCTGACCTATAACGGCGGTTCGCGCGCCATGCCAAATTACAACGTCATGGGCGTGGCGAAGGCGGCGCTGGAGGCGTCGGTGCGCTATCTCGCGGTCGATTTCGGCGGCCGGAATATTCGCGTGAACGCCATCTCCGCCGGCCCCATCCGCACGCTTGCCGGCGCCGGCATCAACGACGCGCGCTATATGTTTGCCTTCCAGCAGCGCCATTCGCCGCTCGGCCGCGGCGTCACGCTGGACGATCTGGGCGGCGCCGGGCTTTACCTGCTTTCCGACCTTTCAAGCGGCGTCACCGGCGAAATCCATTTTGTCGATTCCGGCTACAACATCATCGCCATGCCGCAGCCCGATACGCTCAGGGCGGGTACCGCGGACAACGACGATGCGGAGGCCAAGGACGCGGCGCAGTAAACCGGCTTGTCGCCTACGCGGGAACGACAAATAGAAAAACGGCCGGGAATTTCCCGGCCGTTTTCTATTTCGCCGTCGGCAAGGAAGACCGTTCAGCCGAGATCACGCGAGGTCGAAGCGGTCGAGGTTCATCACCTTGATCCACGCCGCCACGAAGTCTTTCGCAAACTTCTCCTTCGAGTCCGCGCACGCATAGACTTCCGCCAGCGCGCGCAGCTGCGAGTGCGAGCCGAAGATGAGGTCGGTGCGCGTGCCGGTCCACTTGACCTCGTTCGTCTTCCGGTCGCGCCCCTCGTACATGCCTTCGGACCCGGCGGACGCCTGCCATTGCGTGCGCATGTCGAGCAGGTTGACGAAGAAGTCGTTCGTCAGCGTCTCGGGCCGCTTGGTGAAGACGCCGTGCTTGGACTGCCCGGCATTTGCGCCCAGGACGCGCAGGCCGCCGACGAGAACCGTCATCTCAGGCGCCGTCAGCGTCAGCAATTGCGCCCGATCCACCAACTGCTCCTCAGCGGACACGCGCTGCTTGCCGCGGAGATAGTTGCGGAAACCGTCTGCAACCGGCTCCAGCACGGCGAAGGACTCGACATCCGTCTGCTCCTGCGACGCATCCATGCGTCCCGGCGTGAAGGAAACTTTTACGTCCAAGCCGGCCGTCTTCGCCGCCTTCTCGATCGCGGCGCTGCCGCCGAGAACGATCAGATCGGCGAGCGAGACTTTCTTGCCGCCGGCGTTGAACTCCTTTTGGATCGCTTCGAGTTTCTGAAGGACCTTCGCCAGTTGAGCCGGCTGGTTGACGTCCCAGTCCTTTTGCGGGCTAAGGCGAATGCGCGCGCCGTTCGCGCCACCGCGCTTGTCGGAGCCGCGGAACGTCGACGCCGACGCCCAAGCCGTCGAGACCAGCTGGGACACGGACAGCCCAGACGCGAGGAGTTTCGCCTTCAGAGCGGCGATGTCCTGCTCGCCGATCAGCGGATGATCCACCGCGGGGATCGGGTCTTGCCACGCCAGCTCTTCCTTCGGAACGAGCGGGCCGAGGTAGCGCACGATCGGGCCCATGTCGCGGTGCGTGAGCTTGTACCAAGCCTTGGCGAACGCGTCCGCGAACTGATCCGGATTCTCGTAGAAGCGCCTTGAGATTTTTTCGTAGGCGGGGTCCATCCGCAAGGAGAGGTCGGTGGTCAGCATGGATGGCGCGCGACGCTTCGACGGGTCGAACGGATCCGGCACCGTGCCGGCGCCGGCGTCACCCTTCGGCTTCCACTGGTATGCGCCGGCCGGGCTCTTGGTCAGCTCCCATTCGTAGCCGAACAGGTTCCAGAAGAAGTTGCTGCCCCACTTCGTCGGCGTCGTGGTCCAGATGACTTCCGGGCCGCCGGTGATCGCGTCACCCGCTTTGCCGGCGCCGAACTTGCTCGTCCAGCCGAGGCCCTGCTCCTCGATGCCGGCGGCCTCCGGCGCCGGGCCCACCAGGGCCGCATCGCCGGCGCCGTGGGTCTTGCCGAAGGTGTGGCCGCCGGCGATCAGCGCCACCGTCTCCTCGTCGTTCATCGCCATGCGGCGGAACGTCTCGCGGATATCCCGCGCCGCGGCGATCGGATCCGGCTTGCCGTTCGGTCCTTCTGGATTGACGTAGATCAGACCCATCTGCACGGCGCCGAGATGGCCCTGGAGCTCACGGTCGCCGCTGTAGCGCTCGTCCGCCAGCCACGTCCCCTCAGGACCCCAGTCGAGCTCTTCGGGTTCCCAAACGTCGGCGCGTCCGCCGCCGAAACCGAATGTCTTGAAGCCCATCGACTCGAGGGCGACGTTGCCCGCCAGAATCATAAGGTCGGCCCAGGAGATTTTCCGGCCGTATTTCTGCTTGATCGGCCACAGCAGCCGGCGCGCCTTGTCGAGGTTCGCGTTGTCCGGCCAGCTGTTGAGAGGCGCGAAACGCTGCTGGCCGTCTCCGGCGCCGCCGCGGCCGTCGCCGATGCGGTACGTGCCTGCGCTGTGCCACGCCATCCGAATGAACAGCGGCCCGTAGTGGCCATAGTCGGCCGGCCACCAATCCTGCGAGTCCGTCATCAGCGCGTGGAGGTCCTTCTTCAGCGCCTCAATGTCGAGCTTCTTGAACTCCTCCGCGTAGTCGAACGCCTCGCCCATCGGATTGGACAGGGTGGAGTGCTGGTGCAGAACCTGAAGGTTCAGTTGGTTCGGCCACCAGTCCCGGTTGGCCCTGGCAGCAATCGTGTGCACGACCGGGCACTTGCCCGCGCTCTTGTCAGTCTTTGTGTCCATGTTTTTCTCCGATCGTGTTCTGTAATTTTCTTCGAGTTGTTCCGTATGGAACTATTTCTGATTGTCGCCGACCGGATTTCCGGCGGTCGCGGTCAGCCGCGGCTTCGACATGGCTCCTCCTTGGTCTTTCGGGGTTATTTGATCAAGCATGCAGGCAAACAGAGATAAGGTCTAATCGAATTGATTTAGGTCAATGATAAGTATATCTTATCGATATGATCACCTTACGGCAGCTTCGCTATTTCGAGGCCTTGGCCCGGCATCGGCACTTCGGCCGGGCCGCGGAGGACTGCGCCATCAGCCAGCCGGCCCTGTCCATGCAGATCCGCGACCTGGAGAAATCGCTGGGGGCTCCTCTGGTCGAGCGGCGGCCGAACGAAGTGCTGCTCACGGAACTGGGGGAAGAAATCGCGCGGCGCGCCGAAGATTTGCTCGCCGGCACCGAAGAGCTCGTCGAATTCGCCCATCACCGCAACCGGGTGCTCACCGGCACGCTGCGGCTTGGCGTGATACCGACGATCGCGCCCTATCTGCTGCCGCGGCTCTTGCCGGCGCTGCAACGCAAACATCCCGAGCTGAAGCTCGAACTGCGCGAGACGCAAACCCGCATACTGCTCGACGAACTGGCGCGTGGCAGCCTGCATGTGCTGCTGCTGGCGCTGCCGGTCAACGATGCAGAGATCGAAACGTTGCGTCTGTTCGACGATGCGTTTCTGCTTGCCGTGCCTCCCACCGACCCGCTGCCGCCGAATGCGCGCGTAGGCGTGCGCGAGGTCACCCAGCGCCGGCTGATCCTCCTGGAGGAGGGTCACTGCCTGCGCGATCAGGCGCTTGCCTTCTGCTCCATGAAAGCGGGGGAAACGCCCTCCGGGTTCGGCGCCACCAGTCTGGCTACCGTCATGCAGATGGTGGCCAACGGCTATGGCGCGACGCTGCTGCCCCAGATTGCCGCCGACTCGAAGGCCTATGACAGGCGCGTGAAACTGCTGCGCTTCAACGCGCCGGTGCCGCGGCGAACGATCGGGCTTGCCTGGCGGCGCACCTCGCCGCGCAAGGCGGATTTTCTCGCACTCGGCCAGATCATCAATCAGACGCTGGGCATCGAGCGGCGGCAATAAAAAGAGCGGCCGCTTGGCCGCCCTTTTTATTTTTCCTCACCCCGAGGAGGCGGCCAACGGGTCCGCGCTCTGCGCGGCCCGATGGTAAACTCCACCGCCGTCTCGAAGGGCAAATGCATCCTCATCCTTCGAGACGCGCGTTATCGCGCGCTCCTTAGGATGGGGTAAAGCGGCATCACTCCCCGCCCGCGGCCTCGCGCGGCTGTTCGCCTTCGGCCTTGTGCTTGGCTTCGAGGTCCTCGCCGGTGGCCTGATCGACCGCCTTCATCGACAGCCGCACCTTGCCGCGGTCGTCGAAGCCCAAGAGCTTCACCTTCACCTTGTCGCCTTCCTTGACCACGTCGGTGGTCTTGTTCACCCGGTGCGGCGCGAGCTGGCTGATATGCACCAGTCCGTCCTTGGAGCCGAAGAAATTCACGAAAGCGCCGAAGTCCATGACCTTGACCACCGTGCCTTCGTAGATGTGGCCCACTTCCGGGTCGGAGGCGATCGACTTGATCCAGTTGATCGCCGCCTTGATCGATTCCGCCTTGGCGGAAGCCACCTTCACGGTGCCGTCGTCTTCGACGTTGATCTTGGCGCCGGTCTTTTCCACGATCTCGCGGATCACCTTGCCGCCGGTGCCGATCACTTCGCGGATCTTGTCGGTCGGGATGGTGATCACCTCGATGCGCGGGGCATGCTCGCCGAGTTCGGCGCGGTGCTGATTGATCGCCTTGCCCATCTCGCCGAGGATATGCATGCGGCCGTCCTTGGCCTGGCCAAGCGCGACCTGCATGATCTCCTCGGTGATGCCGGAGATTTTGATGTCCATCTGCAGCGAGGTGACGCCCCGCTCGGTGCCCGCGACCTTGAAGTCCATGTCGCCGAGATGATCCTCGTCGCCGAGGATGTCGGAGAGCACGGCGTAACGCTTGTCTTCCAGGATGAGCCCCATGGCGATGCCGGCGGTGGGGCGCTTGAGCGGCACGCCGGCGTCCATCAGCGCGAGCGAGGTGCCGCACACCGTCGCCATGGAGGAGGAGCCGTTGGACTCCGTGATCTCCGAGACGATACGAATGGTGTAGGGGAACTCGTGATGTGCCGGCAGCACGGGATGGATGGCGCGCCAGGCAAGCTTGCCGTGGCCGATTTCGCGCCGTCCCGGGCCTCCCATGCGCCCTGTTTCGCCCACCGAGAAGGGCGGGAAATTGTAGTGCAGCAGGAAGGGTTCCTTATAGGTGCCCTGCAGCGCATCGACGAATTGCTCGTCCTCGCCGGTGCCGAGCGTCGCTACCACCAGTGCCTGCGTTTCGCCGCGGGTAAACAACGCGGACCCATGAGCGCGCGGCAGCACGCCGACCTCGGCCAAGATCGGACGCACGGTCTTCAGATCGCGTCCATCGATGCGGTGGCTGGTATCAAGAATGTTCCAGCGCACGATCTTGGCTTCGATCTCCTTGAACACGGCCGCGACCTGCAGCTTGTCGTATTTTGGCTCGGCGCCTGCCGGCAAGAAATGCTCCGTGACTTTCGCCTTGGCGGCCTCGACGGCGTCTTGCCGGGCCGTTTTCTGCGGGATCGCGTAAGCCGCCCGCAGATCCTTCTCCGCCAGCTTGAGCATTTGCTTTTCCAGCGTCTCGCTGTCGGGGAGCTGGAAATCGCGCGGCTCCTTCGCCGCCTTCTCCGCGAGCTGGATGATGGCGTCGATGACCGGCTGGAAGTGCCGGTGGCCGAACATCACCGCGCCGAGCATGATTTCCTCGGACAGCTCCTTGGCTTCCGATTCCACCATCAGCACCGCGTCGGTCGTGCCGGCGACCACGAGATCGAGCTGGCTCTCGACCATCTCGTCGAGCTGCGGGTTGAGCACATATTCGTTGTTGATGAAGCCGACGCGCGCGGCGCCGACCGGGCCCATGAACGGCGCGCCGGAGAGGGTCAGTGCCGCGGAAGCCGCCACCATCGCCACGATGTCCGGATCGTTTTCCAGATCATGCGACAGCGTGGTGATGATCACCTGGGTATCGCAGCGATAGCCCTTGGCGAATAGCGGGCGCACCGGCCGGTCGATCAGCCGGGAGACCAGCGTTTCCTTTTCGGTCGGCCGGCCCTCGCGCTTGAAATAGCCGCCGGGGATGCGCCCCGCGGCATAGAACTTCTCCTGGTAATTGACGGTCAGAGGAAGGAAGTCGAGGCCTTCTTTCGGCTGCTTGGCGGATACGACGGTGGCCAGCACCTTCGTCTCGCCATAGGTGGCGACAACGGCGCCGTCGGCCTGGCGGGCTATTTTCCCGGTCTCTAGAGTGAGCGGGCGTCCGCCCCAATCGAGTTCAACACGATGGATATCAAACATATCGTTCGTCTTTCATGGTTTTCGCGGAAGGGCGAAAGCCATGAGCAAGACGGCGAGAAGCTGTACCGCGCGCGCTCATCGCGGGCGGAAACAGCACCTGGCGATCCTGCCATGGCCTTCATGACTTCCTCGGTTTACACGGGCGCTTGACGGCCCGGGGTCTTGGTGGACAGCCGGATTGCTGTCCGACTCAAACGGCGGAGACTAAATGTCCGCCAAAAATGCGTGGATGTTCCACGCAGAACTCCGCTCAACGGCGAATGCCGAGCTTGTCGATGATCGCCTTGTAGCGTTCATCGTCGATGCGCTTGAGGTAATCAAGCAATTGGCGGCGCGTGGACACGAGCTTCAACAGCCCGCGCCGCGAATGGTTGTCCTTCACATGGGTCTTGAAATGCTCGGTCAGGCTGTTGATCCGTTCGCTTAAGATCGCCACCTGCACCTCGGGCGAACCTGTGTCGCCCTTATTCCTTGCATAGGACTTGATGACTTCGGCCTTGCGGCCGGTCGCAATCGACATCGTCACACACCTTCTCGAATGCGGGCACCACCCGTGATGCCGGCAAGGTTGAACACACGCTTGGGGACGATCTCACCGCGGTCCACCTCGGCCAAGGCGATCAACTGCCCGGAGGCCGTGACATAAACGGCGCCGCGGAGGATGGGTGCGTCCCGTCCGCGTAACAAGACGGCCTGCCCCCTTTGGAGCTTGGCCGCGTCCGCCCGGCTGACGGCCAGTGCCGGGATGTCGTCCAGCGCGGTCTCGACGGGCAAAAACGCATCGGCGAGGTTGCCCTCGCCGATGGCGGCTCTATGGCACAAAGCCTCGAGTTGTTCCAGCGAAATCATGCTTTTCTCGAGAAAGGGGCCTACGGCCGTCCGGCGCAGAGCCGAAACATGACCCCGGCAGCCCAGTACCCGCCCCATATCCCGGGCCAGAGCCCGGACATAGGTGCCTTTGCCGCATTCCGCCTCGAATACGGCGTGGTCGGCGTCGGGGAGCGCGGCAAGCTCCAGGCGGTGGATGTCCACCGGCCGGCTGGCCAGCTCCACCGTCTCGCCGTCGCGGGCAAGGTCATAGGCGCGCTCGCCTTCCACCTTGACCGCCGAATAGCGCGGCGGCACCTGCTCGATGGCGCCGGTGAATTTCGGCAGCAGAGCGCGGATCGCGTCCTCGCTCGGCCGTGCCGCGCTGGTTTCGACCGCGCGGCCTTCGGCGTCGTCGGTATCGCGTTCCTCGCCCCAGCGCACGGTGAAACGATAGACCTTGCGTCCGTCCATGACGAAAAGAACGGTCTTGGTCGCCTCGCCGAGCGCAATCGGCAGGCAGCCGGAGGCGAGCGGGTCCAGCGTGCCGGCATGGCCCGCGCGCTTGGCGGCGAACAGGCGTTTGACCACGGCGACCGCATGGGTGGAGGTCATGCCCACGGGCTTGTCGAGCACGATCCAGCCATGCACGTTGCGCTTCTCGCGCTTGCGCGGCGGTGTCCGGTCCTCGTTTTTTTCTGCTGCGGCTGGCAGCACGGTTGTTTCGTCGTCCATTCTTACTCTTTGTCTTTGTCGTCGTGATGCAGGTCGCGCTGCACCGCGGGCGTGCGCAACAGCTTCTCGATGCGCTCCGCTTCTTCGAACCGCTCGTCGAACATGAAGCGAATGTCCGGCGCGAACTTCAGATTGATCCGCCGCGCAATTTCGCCGCGCAGAAATTTCTTGTTGCGCTTGAGCGCGGCCAGCACATCCTTGACGTCCCGTCCGCCGAGCGGAATGACGTAGATGGTGGCAAGCCGCAGATCCGGTGTCATGCGTACTTCGGGAATGGTGATCAGATGCCCTTCGAGCACGGAGTCATGCACCTCGCCGCGCGAAAGGACTTCCGCGAGCGCATGGCGCACCAGCTCGCCCGCGCGTAACGCGCGTTGCGAGGGCATTTTTCCAGTTTCTCTTTTATGGCCGCGCGCCATTGCAAACCTCGATTGGAGACTTTGGTCATGGCCGGGCTCGTCCCGGCCATCCACGTCTCGTCTGCCTGAGCTTTCCCTTAAGGCGTGGATGCCCAGCATCGCAGACAAGTTTACGCAGTCTGCGCAAAGCTAGGCTGCGGTGCCGGGCATGATGGGAGAAGAAATCTCGCGGGTCTGAGATTTGGACTCAGAGCGAGCGTTTGATCGTCTCCACCCGGTAGCATTCGATGACGTCGTCGACCCGCATGTCCTGGTAATTCTCGAAGGCCATGCCGCATTCCTGGCCCGCGGCCACTTCCCTAACGTCGTCCTTGAAACGCTTGAGCTGTGACAGCTTGCCTTCATGCACGACCACATTGTCGCGGATGAGCCGCACATTGGCGCCGCGCTCGACGGTGCCGTCGGTGACGCGGCAGCCGGCGATCTTGCCCACCTTGGAGACGTTGAAGATTTCCAGGATGGTGGCGTTGCCGAGCATGGTCTCGCGCAGCGTCGGCGCCAGCAGGCCGGACATGGCCTTTTTCATGTCGTCCACGAGGTCGTAGATGATGTTGTAATAGCGGATCTCGATGCCGGCCCGCTCGGCGGCCTCGCGCGCTTCCTTGTGGGCGCGCACGTTGAAGCCGATGATGGGAACGCCGGACGCCTCCGCCAGCGTGACGTCGGATTCGGTGATGCCGCCCGCGCCCGCGTGCAGCACGCGCGCCACGACCTCCTCGGTGCCGAGCTTGTCGAGCGCCTGGATGATGGCCTCCACCGAGCCTTGCACGTCGCCCTTGATGATCAGCGGGAATTCCTTGCGGCCGCTGGCCTAGAGCTGGGTCATCATCTGATCGAGCGAGCCGCGC
>JBBDNZ010000123.1:0-3670 GCA_040877285.1 Xanthobacteraceae bacterium | reverse complement strand
TGCGGCACGAAAGGAAGTCGTGGATGGCCGGAACAAGTCCGGCCATGACGCCAAATCTTTCCCCTCCCCTCGCGCGCGGGGAGTGGAAGAAACAAAAAACAAAGCACCGGAGAGATTTCTCTCCCCGGTGCCGGAAATGATGGGCCGCTTATCTCAAGGGCGGCGTTTGTTGTTGCGCGTTCGTCGGCCACCTGATCTCAAAATGCACCGAAGAGAATGGCGCCAACGAACAAAAACACGGCGCAAGCTACGAGCAGATTGAGTCTCAAGGTAAGGTCCACGTTCGTGCCTCCTACCCTGGTTACGCTGGCCGGAAGGCTAGCAGAAGAATGTGACCCGCCAAGGGGGGAAATATGCCGCATTGCCAGAAAATCCAGTATGCCAGTCATGCACTATTGATTTGACAAACGAAATTTCCCGCCTGTGGAAAACGCTTATTCGGACCGCTTATCGCGCGCTTTCGCAAAAAAATTGCGCCGGCGCGCCCGGCTAAGAAAAATTCTTCTAAAAATTCTTTTCTTATCGCCGCGGCTCATGCCGAAAAATGGCATTTTCGAGGAACAGTGCCGTTTCCCCTGTCGCGCAATCGCGATCGCGGCGGCCGTCCGCCCGCACCCCGCGCAGCAGGTTCTCCGCGTCAAAAATTCCCGGCGCGCTCACGCCGGGCGCGGCCATCGCGGCCATTACGGCGCCAAGGTCCTTGCGCCCCGCGCCCCGCGCCCGCGCGCCCCGCAACCATTTCTTAGCCTTAATGCCCGTGCCCGCGGCCACGATTGATAAGTCATTAAATCAAAGGCTCGCATTGTCGCGGCATGACGCGGGGATTTTGCCTTTCTCTCATCGGCTCCGCCGTCCTCGTCGCGCTGGCCGGCTGCGGCCGCAGCTTCTTCCAGGTGGAGGAGCGCGAAGCCTGGCGGCACGAGGCGGAGGTGCAGTGTCTCAAATCGGGCTCCGTCAAGGAGAGCCCGGTGCTGGTGCGCGTGAGCCCGATCGAAGGCCCCGGCATTTGCGGCGCCGATTTTCCGCTGAAGGTCGTCGCCTTGGGCGAGAGCCCCGTGCTGGCCTTCGCCGGCGATCTGCGCCCGCCGGGCGCGATCCCGAACGTTTCGCCCGCCGCGCAGCCGCGCTGGCCGGCCGCGCAGCCGCGTTACGCGCCCGCGCCGCAGAGTTATCCTGCTCCGCCCGCGCCGCAGAGTTATCCTGCTCCGCCCGCGCCGCAATACAATGCGCCGGCTTACAACGCGCCGCCGCAGAGCTATCCGCCGCCGCCACCGCCCTCCGGCGCCGTTCCGGGCCAGCCGCTATCGCTGATGCCGCCGGGCATCGCCGATCCAAACCAGGCCAATGCAATGGGACAGCCGGCCGCCGCGCCGCCGCCGTCCTATCCGCCGGATCGCGCCGCCTATCCGGCATACAATGCGCCACCGTCTTACCCGCCCGACCGGCCCGCTTATGCGCCGCCCGCCGCGCCGGTCCCGCTCGGCCCCGCGCGCGGCCAGATCACCGGTTCCGTCGGCCCGGTCGAAGTCAAGCCGACCGCCACGCTCGCCTGTCCCATTGTCTCCGCGCTCGATCAATGGATCGCCGAGGCGGTGCAGCCCGCGGCCCTGCGCTGGTTCGGCCAGCCGGTGATCGAGATCAAGCAGATTTCCGCTTATTCCTGCCGCGGCATGAATGGGCAAAGGGGAGCGAAAATCTCCGAGCACGCCTTCGGCAATGCGCTCGACATCGCGTCCTTCACGCTCGCCGACGGGCGCAAGGTGGTGGTGCGCACCGCCTGGAACGGCCTGCCCGAGGAACAAGGCTTCCTGCGCGATGTTCAGGGCGCGGCGTGCCAGCAGTTCAGCACCGTGCTCGCGCCCGGCTCCAACCGCTTCCACTATGATCACATCCATGTCGATCTCATGCGGCGCAAGAGCGGCCGGCTGATCTGCCAGCCCGCCGCCGTTCCCGGCGAGGTCGCCGCCGCCCGCGCCGCCCAGCGCTATGCCGGCAAGGGCGACCCCGCCATCACCGGCTCGATCGACGGCCAACAAAAACCGGACGCCGGCTCGTCGCTGGAAGACGACGATCATAGCTGGATGCTGGATCGGGAAACGTCGTCCGACGATTGAACGCAAAGGCATTTGGCCGCGCCCTTACGCGTTGCGTTGCGCGCGCGTGGTTAACAAGCGGTGATTGATACGTCTCGGTAATGATACGTATCGATAGGGCCACGCCGGTTAATCCGAAAGTACGACTAGGCCGGTATAGGCGCGCATTATGCGCGTCGTATTGGTAGACCCGAGCCGCACGGTGCTCAAATTCGTCTCGCGCTTGCTGGAAGCGCGCGGCGACGAAGTGCGTCCGTTCACCGACGGCCGCACGGCGCTGGATTACGTCAGGGAAGATCCGCGCGTCGATGCGCTCATCACCAGCGCCGAGCCGTTGTCCATGTCCGGCCTCGAGTTGTGCTGGGAGACGCGCTTGCTGGCCGGCGAGAAGCGCGCCATCTACGTCATCCTGATGTCGTCCAATCAGGAACGGCGCAATCTCATCGAAGCCCTCGATTCCGGCGCCGACGACTTTATCGGCAAGCCGCCGGTGGCGGAAGAACTCTACGCCCGCCTGCGCGCCGCCGAACGTCTCGCTTCCATGCACCGCGATCTTGTCAAGCTTGCCTCGCTCGATTCGCTGACGGGGATTTTCAACCGCCGCGCTTTCTTCGAGCGGGCGGAGGAAATCCGCGCGCAATTGCCGTCCATCGCCACTTTCTCCGCCATCATGCTCGACATCGATCATTTCAAAAACATCAACGACGTTTATGGTCACGGTATGGGTGACCGCGCCATCCGCGAAGTCGCCGGCATCATCGCCAACGCCGGCCCGATCGTCGGCCGCCTGGGCGGCGAGGAATTCGCCGTCTTGCTTCCGGGCCGCAAGCTGACCACCGCCCATGAGGTCGCGGAACGGCTGCGCCGCGAGATGGCGTCGTTGCGGTTTGACACGAACGGCGAAACGGTCACGCTGACTTGCAGCTTCGGCGTCAGTGAATGGCGGGACGGCGAAAGCGTGGACGACATACTTCGCCGCGCCGACATGGCGCTCTACGCCGCCAAGGCCGCGGGCCGCGACCGCGTGGTTTCCGCCGATGCCGCACTGAACGCGGCAGACTACGATTCAGCGGGGCGGCCCGTGCGCGCGGCGCACCGGCTGGACGTTCCGCTCGCGCCCGAACCCGGCGCCGCCGAAGATCAACGCGAGTTGCCGGCGTCAGCGTCCCGCTGATCCGTACCCGCCCGCCGTCGGCGTCTTGATGATGACGGCCTCTCCGGCATCCAGCATAGTGGCGTCGCAGCCCTGAAGCTTCTCCATCCGTCCGTCCTTGCGCCGCACCCGGTTCTCGCCGGCCTGACCCGATTCGCCGCCGGCCAATCCGAAGGGCCGCACGCGCCGGTGGCCCGACAGGATCGTGCATTCTATCTTTTCCAGGAAGCGGATGGCGCGCGAGACGCCGTCGCCCGCGTTCCATTGGCCCCGCCCGCCGGAATTCTTGCGGATGTGAAAATCCTCCACGACCACCGGATAGCGCAGCTCCAGCACCTCCGGATCGGTGAGGCGGGTGTTGGTCATATGCGTCTGCACCGCGTCGGTGCCGGGAAAGCCCGGGCCGGCCGGTGAGCCTGAGCAA
>JBBDNZ010000122.1:0-21109 GCA_040877285.1 Xanthobacteraceae bacterium | reverse complement strand
AGATGAGCGCGAGCGAAAGCCCGATCCGCCGCGCGCGCTCCGCTTGGCGGGCATTGCAGCGGGAGATCAGCACCGAAATGAAAACGATATTGTCGATGCCGAGCACGACCTCGAGCGCCGTCAGGGTGACAAGCGCGGCCCAGGCGTGCGGGTCGGTCAAAAGCTCAAGCATTCGTGCTTCCCTCTCCTGCGGGCGATCGCGCCAGACCCGACGCCAGGAAATACAATCCGATGGCGCACAGCGTCAGGGTGATCCAAGGCGCCGGGCTCATGTCCTGCGCCAGTGCCGCCGCGGCGAGTGCCGACCACAGCAGCAGCAGGATTACGTTCAGGTATCGCCAGCGCGCAACACGCACCGGATGGATAAAATGCAGCGGCGCGAAAGTCAGCAGCACAAGCACGATCACTCCCGCCGCCCCGATCCACGGCGGCGGCGTGAGCAAGAATAGATAAAAGGCCGCGATGTTCCAGAGAACCGGAAAACCGCGGAAATAATTGTCCAGCGTTTTCATTCGCTGATCGGCGAAATAAAGCGCCCCCGTGACCACGATGAGCACGCCCAGCGGGATGGCCGCCAGGCCCGGCAACAACCCGCTCATCGCCACGGCATAGGCCGGCACGAATACATAGGTCACGAAATCCACGATGAAATCGAGACTGTCGCCCGACCAGTGCGGCAGCCGTTCCGCGACCTTGAAGCGGCGCGCGAGCGTCCCGTCGAAAGCGTCAAGAACAAGGGCGATGCCGAGCCACAGGAACATCCAGCTCCAGTTGCCGTGCACCGCGGCGATCAAGGCCAGCAGGCCGACGGCCGCGCCCGACGCGGTAAGGATATGAACCGCGAATGCGCAGGCACGTTCTGCCGCGCTGAATGTGCGCTCCGTATCCTCCTTCAGTGTGGCTGGCCGATCCGATGCCATACGTCACCCTAGCGCATGTGGCTTCAAACGCGATAGGTAGGATGCCTGAAGTTCTATCTACGGCGGTGCCTATGGCCAAATGGATGGCGGAAGTAGCGGTGGTTGGCGGCGGGCCGGCCGGGCTGACCGCAGCGCTGGCCTTGGGACGCGCCGGCGTGGAAACCGCGCTGGTATCGAGACGGCCGGCGCGCGATCACCGCACCACCGCCCTGCTCCTGGGCTCGGTGACCGCGCTCGATGCGCTCGGAGTCTGGACGCGATGCCAGGCGCAAGCCGCGCCCTTGCGCGCCATGCGGATCGTCGACGACACCGCGCGGCTGTTGCGGGCGCCGGAGATCAAATTCGAGGCCGGCGAAATCGGTCTCGACGCCTTCGGCTACAATATCGAGAACCGGCATCTGCTCGCGGCGCTCGATGCCGGCGTTGAAAAAATCCCCGCCATTTCACGTATCGAGGATGAGGCATCCGCCGTCGTCATAGGCGGTGATGATGTGACGATCGGCCTCAAGAGCGGAGACGAGCTGTCGGCGCGTCTCGTCGTCGGCGCCGACGGCCGCCGCTCCCTGTGCCGCGCCGCCGCCGGCATCCAAAGCGATAGCCGCAGCTATCCGCAGACCGCGCTCACCTTCAATCTCCTCCATGCGCGGCCGAACGAAAATATCTCGACCGAGTTTCATACCCCGGCCGGACCTTTCACCTTGGTGCCCCTGCCCGGCCGCCGCTCCAGCCTGGTCTATGTCACCGACCCGGCGACGGCGCGTTCGGTTGCGGATATGGACGATGCCGCGCTCGCAGCCGAACTGGAGCGGCGCGCGCACTCGATCCTCGGCAAGTTGACGATCGAAGCCGGCCGCGGCGTCTTTCCGCTGGCAGTGGAAATGGCGCGGCGCTTCGCCGCGGAGCGCGTGGCACTCGTCGGCGAAGCCGCCCACGTGCTGCCCCCGATCGGCGCGCAGGGGCTTAATCTGGGACTGCGCGACGCCGCCACGATTGCGGAGGTTGTGGTCGATAGCCGCCGCGCCGGAGCGGACATCGGGGGAGCGGACTTGCTCTCGCGCTACGACGCGCTGCGCCGGCCCGACGTTACCGCGCGAACGCTGGCGGTCGATCTGCTCAACCGTACTCTGCTGTCGGATTTCCTGCCGCTGCAAGGCGCCCGGCAATTCGGCTTCTCTCTGCTTCGCTGTCTCGGGCCATTGCGCCGCGCCGTCATGCGCGAAGGCATTGCGCCGGCGGCATCGCAACCCCGGCTCATGCGGGGCGAGGCTCTTTGACGCAAGACATATTAATGACTGTTCAAGCTTAGGTCTGTTGCGCGCCACAATCCTGGGATAGATTTTCTTCCATGAGCAAGACGCGCGTCGCCAAATACAAGATCGGCCAGGTGGTGCGGCATCGGCTGTTCCCGTTCCGCGGCGTCATTTTCGACATCGACCCGGAATTCGACAACGCGGAAGAGTGGTGGCTCTCGATTCCGGAAGAGGCGCGCCCGCAAAAGGACCAGCCGTTCTACCATCTGTTCGCGGAGAACGCGGAGACCGAATATATCGCTTATGTTTCGGAGCAGAACCTGCTTCCCGACACGTCGGGTCAGCCGATCCGCCATCCGCAGGTGCGGGAAATTTTTGAAACCGACGAGATCGGCGGATACCGGCCGCGCAATCACTTCCTCAACTGAGGTGCGCAACCATATCCTGATCTGCGGCCGGTATTAGCCCTGCAATCGCCCGGCGATGCTATCGCGGTTTCGGCGCTTGCTGCTGGCTTTGTTCAAGCTTCTGGCGCGCGTCATCGGCCTGCTTCTTCCGCAATTCGCCAAGGCGCTTGAGCTCTTCCTCGAGCTTCTTCTGTTGCTCGGCGAGAACCTTGGGGTCCGTCGGCGGGCCATCATGCGCCTTGGCGAATTGCTGAAGCGGCACCGGCACGGTAACGGCGGCGTTGTTTAGCCCGATGGCTTGAACCACGATAGTCTTGCCCTTCTTGAGCTTGTTAAGCACCTCGGGGTTGAGCTCGTAATTGGAGATGCAGCCGTTGACGAAGCAGGTGACATAGGGCGCCGTCATGGGCGGCTCCTTGTCGATGATGAATCGTGTTCCGTGCTTGAGGTCCATGCCGAGCGGTACGACGACGCGGACAACTCCCTTCCCTTTCGTGGTGCTCGGCTCGATCGTGGAGATAGAAACAACCAACGGACCGGCTTCCGTGCGGCCCTCGATTCCGGTCAAGCAGACCTGCGGTTCGTTCGCGCTTTTGTCATTTGCGGCGGCAGCTTTGCCGTTCGCATCCCCGGTGTCCCGTTGTCCGGCGACGCAGATCTTGGTCCAATCCGAATAGATAAGGGGGGGTAACTGCACAGTCTTGCCCTGTTCGGGCTGCTTCGCCTGGCTGCCGGCGGCGGGTGTGGCGGGCTTTTGCGTGGTCAGGGGCTTTGCCGATTGCTGCGCCACGGCGGTCACGGAAAAAGCGAGTACAGCAACGATCGACGTTGCCGTCATCGCGGCGCCCGCGCGCGCCATCGGCCGTGCCGCCGCGGACAAAATCCGATGATCCATGAATATGGTCCTCTTTTAGCCGTCCTTGACGGCGCACACGCCGGATCAGGAAAGACGCCCCAAAGGCCGCTCTCTCGGCGCTAAATGAGGCATTAGCGTGACCGGCACGGTGTTCCTGATAACCGGAATTTCGCACTAAATAAAGGTCAGACGCTACATTTGGTGAAAAGCCCGCAGGCCGGCCGGAAAGCCGCGCCGGCGGCGAACGCGGCCATGCACTCTTTATGGTAAAGACGGATGAGAATCGAAACCGAATCGAACGGCGGCGCGATCGTGGGGAACCCCTGCCGGTACAGTCTGCTGCGGCGATCGATCGTTCGGCCGGCATGCTGGCTGGGCGTGCTCGCCGTCTGCGCTTTCGACACCGCTTCGCATACGGCCTGGGCACAACAGAAGGCCAGTCCCCGCCATGCCATCGCCATGCATGGCGAGCCGGCCTTGCCGGATGGCTTTGGCCATTTTCCCCATGCCAATCCGGGCGCTCCCAAGGGTGGCCGTCTCGTGCAGGGAATCCTCGGCACCTTCGACAGCCTCAATCCCTACATCATCAAAGGCCTCGCCCCGCAGGCCGTGCGCGGCTCGGTGATCGGCGGTTACGTTGTCGAGCCGCTGATGGCGCGCGGCTACAACGAGCCGTTCACGCTCTACGGGTTGCTGGCGCGCTCGGTAGAGACCGACGCCGCGCGCAGCTACGTCACTTTCAACCTCGATCCGCGCGCGCGCTTTTCCGACGGCAAGCCGGTCACGCCGCAGGATGTGGTGTTCACCTGGCAGCTGCTGCGCGACAAGGGCCGCCCCAATCATCGTCTCTATTACGGAAAAGTGGCCAAGGCCGAGATTGTCGGCACGCATTCGGTGCGCTTCGACCTCGCCGGCAGCAACGACCGCGAACTGCCGCTGATCCTCGGACTGATGTCGGTGTTGCCCAAGCACGCCGTCAATCCCGACAAATTTGAAGAGACCTCGTTCGCGCCGATCATCGGCAGCGGCCCCTATGTCGTTGCCGACGTGAACCCCGGACAAAGCATCGCGCTCAAACGCAATCCCAGCTATTGGGGGCGCGATTTGCCGGTCAACCGCGGGCTGTGGAACTTCGACGAGATCAGGTTCGACTATTACCGCGACGCCAATGCGCATTTCGAGGCCTTCAAGAAAGGACTCTACGACGTGCGCGTGGAGACCGATTCCGCGCGCTGGGCCACCGGCTACGATTTTCCTGCGTTGCGTGAAGGCCGTGTGGCAAAGATAACCTTGACGACGGGGCTGCCAAAGCCGAGCTTCTTCTTCGTCTTCAACACGCGCCGTGCGCTCTTCTCCGATGTCCGCGTGCGGGAAGCAATTTCGTTGCTCTACGATTTCACCTGGACCAACAAGAATCTCTTTTTCGGCCTTTACGGTCCGGTGGCGAGTTACTTCGAAGGTTCGGAGCTGTCCTCGCATGGCCGGCCCGCCGACGCGTCCGAGCGCGCGCTGCTCGCGCCGTTTCCCGGCGCGGTGCGGACCGACGTGCTGGAAGGCAAGTGGTCGCCGCCGCAAACCGACGGCTCCGGACGCGACCGCACGACCTTGCGGAGCGCGCTTTCGCTGTTTGCCGCCGCGGGCTACGAATTGCGCGGCGCCGATCTCGTCAACCGCGCCACCGGTAAGCCGCTCACCTTCGAGATCATGGTATCGGGCCGCGACGACGAAAGACTCGCGCTCCTGTTCAGGCAGGCCGTCAAGCGCGCGGGAATCGAAGTAAGCGTGCGCTCCGTCGACGCCGTGCAATACGACCGCCGCCGGGTGGCCTACGATTACGACATGATCCTGTTCCGCTGGGATCAGTCGTTGTCGCCCGGCAACGAGCAAAGCTTTTATTTCGGCTCGGCGGCCGCCGACGCCGACGGCACGCGCAATTACATGGGCGTCAAGAGTCCCGCCATCGACGCCATGATCGACGCCATGTTGAAGGCTCAGGGCCGCGCCGATTTCGTTTCCGCCATCCGGGCGGAGGACCGGGTGCTGATCTCCGGCTTCTACGCCGTGCCGCTGTTTCACACTCCCGGCCAGTGGGTTGCGTATTGGAATTATATCGGGCGTCCGCAGACGACATCGCTCTACGGCTATTTGCCGGAGACCTGGTGGCAACAGCCCAAGCCCCCATGAGGCTACGGACGTGATACTCGGCGATCCTTCGCAAGCGAACAGCGCCGCCGTACCCGGCGGCCGCGCCACGATCGACGACCTTTTCCGGCACGCGGTTGCGCGCCGCCCCAGCGCGCCCGCACTTGTCGATCCGCCCAACCGCGCGGTCTTCACCGACGGCCCGCCGCGCCGCCTCAGCTACGCCGAAGCCGATCGCTTGGTCCCCGGCAGCGCCGGCCGGCTGCGCCGGCTGGGATTGCCGACGGATGCCATCGTCGGCATCCAATTGCCCAACACCGTGGAAAGCGTGCTGGCTTTGCTCGGCGTGATGCGCGCCGGGATGATCGCGGCGCCGATGCCGGTCCTGTGGCGGCGCGCGGACCTCGTGACCGCGCTGAGCCGCCTTGGCGCAAGGGCTCTGATCACCTGCGGGCGTGTCGGCGCCACCGATCACGTCGATCTCGCCATGCATGCCGCCGCCGACATTTTTGCGATCCGCTACCTCTGCGCCTTCGGCGGGACGCTGCCCGACGGCGTTATTCCATTCGACGACCTCTACACCACGGAGATTTTCGAACCGCCGCCGCCAGTCGAGCGGCCGGGCAATCCGGCCGCGCATGTGGCCCTCGTCACCTGGGATGCGGCCGCCGACAGTCTCGTGCCGGTCGCGCGCAACCATATGGAGATCATCGCTGGCGGTCTCGCCATTCTGCTTGAAGGACGCTTCGAACAGAAGGCCGCCTTTCTTTCGGCGATTGCGCCGTCCTCATTCGCGGGAGTGACTCTGACTATGCTGCCGTGGCTGCTCACCGGCGGCACGCTGCATTTGCACCATCCCTTCGATCCGGAGTCCTTGGCGGCCCAACTCGGTCATGGCTGCACCGCCGCCATTCTTCCCGGTCCGGTCTTGCCGCGGCTGGCGGAAGCCGGATTTTTTCAAAATGCGAAGGATCTCACCGCCGTGCTCGGATTGTGGCGCGCGCCGGAGCGGTTGCCAGCCGCCGCCCCCTGGCGCGACAAAGACATCGCCTTCCTCGACGTGCTTGCCTTCGGCGAGACCTGCATCATTCCGATGCGCCGCGGCCCCGGCGGCAAGCCGGCCCCGATTCCGTATGGCCCCGTCACCGCTCCGCGCGGCGCGGCCGGCGCCATCCTGGTGGCGGAAATGATGCGTACCGAAGCCGGCACGATCGCGGTGCGCGGATCGATGGTGCCGCGCCATCCCTTCCCGCCCGGCGCCGAGCGCGGCGCGCTTCCCTATTTCACATCCGTCAAGGGCATGGTGGACACCGGCTATACCTGCCGTGTCGAGCGCGAGACCCGCACCCTGGTGGTGACGGGTCCGCCGGCCGGGATCGTCGCCGTCGGCGGCTACCGTTTTCCGCTGCACGAACTGCAAAGCCTTGTCGCCGCGGCGGAGGGCGCCGGGCGCCTTGCGGTCCTGCCCGACGCCTTGTCCGGGCAACGGCTCGCCGGTTCCGCCGACGATGCCGCGGCGGTGCAGGCGGCGCTCACCGGACGCGGCGTCAATCCGCTGGTGGCGAGAGCATTTGCCGCGCCGTGACGCCCGACTTTTTGCGATTGCGTTGACGGGCCATTAACAGGAGCACGGCTATAGATTGGTTCCTCACGGAGCCGTGCCAAGTCCATGTCCCTGCAAGGCCCAATGGTCGTCGTCGCCGACAGCCCGGCTCCCGACATCATGGAGGCCTTGGGCGAAGCCGGGGCATTTCCCGTCGTCGAAAGCCGCTGGCGCGATGCACCGGAAGCTTTTGTCGCGGTACAGCCTTCCGCCATCGTGCTGGCCGAACCGGGGCCCGCCTCCGATGCCAAAGCCGCCGATACGCTCGGACTGCAGATCAAGACACGCAACGGTCCCTTCATCCCGTTGATCGGCCGCACGCGCGGCAACGGCGGGCTGGCGATTTCCGGCGCATTGCCCATCGACGCCGATGCCTCGGCCAATCGGCTGGTGGCGCGGCTGCGCACCGCTTTGCGCGTGCGCTCGCTGCACGCCACCGTGCTGCGGCGCATGGAAACTTTCAACGCGCAGGGCAGAACGGCGCCCGTGCTGACGCAAAGCGATCCGATCGATGACGCCACCGTGCTGGTCGCCGGACGCGGCCGCTCCTATCCCGCGCTTGCCGTCGCCGCCGGCGAACGCATGGGTCTGATCGGCGCCTTGAGCGTGGAAACCGCCGCGCGCTATCTCAACTCCCGCGAGGTGGACGGCGTCATCATCGGCGACGGCTTTAGCCCGAAAATCGTCGAGGCCTTGCTGACGGTTCTCGCCGAAAATGCGCGCTTCCGCGATCTGCCGGTGGCCGCGGCGAACGGAGATCCGAGCCTCGTCGTCAATTTCGGCGCCCAGCTCGTCAACCTGGAGCGCGTCGAGGGCGATCCGGCCAATATCGCCGAATGGATGCTGCCGCTGGTGCGCTTGCGCGCCTTCGACGCGCGCCTCAAACGCCTGCTCAAGTCCTTCGATTCCGAGGGCGTGATCGATCCGCAAACCGGCCTGCTCACCCGCGACGCCTTTTGGCGGGAACTCGCGCGCGCGCTCAAGGAAGCGGCGCAGCGCGGCGTAAAATTATCGCTGGCGCGCTTTACCTTTGGACCGCTAGTGGACACGCGCATCGGCCTGGATACCGCGCGCCTGGTCAGCGGCATCGTGCGCAATATCGATTTCGCCTGCCAGGGCGCCGACGGCTCGATTCTTTGCGTCTTCACCGGCACCGATCTGCGCGCCGCCCATGTGATCGCGCGCCGCATCGCCAACGGACTCCGGCATACCATGCTGACTTCCGGAGAGGGCCGCCCGAAGGCCGAAATCAACATCACCTTGGGCGCGCTCAAACCCACCGATACGGTGGACAGCCTCTTGGAGCGCGTGGGGGCCGCGACTTTCGCCGCCGATTGACACCAGGTAAGCCTCACGCCGCCTTGGCGCGCTCGGCGATCTTGGCGAAGCTGCGCAAAATAGCTGTCGTGCCCTTCAAGCGTTCCTGCGGCGCTTCCCATTCGTCGAAGAAAACCACTTTCATGTCGGGACGCACCCGCGCGCCCGCGCCCTGCTCGCGGATGATGGCTACCAGCCCGTCCGGGTTGGCGAAAGTATTGTCGCGGAAGGAAAACACCACGCCCTTCGGTCCGGCGTCCACCTTTTCCACGTTGGCGCGGCGGCAAAGGCTCTTGATGGCGACAATTTGCAGGAGATGCTTGACCTCCTCCGGCAGCGGTCCGAAACGGTCCGCCAGTTCCGCGCCGAAGGCGTCGATGTCGCGTTCTTCCTCCAGGTCCGCCAGCCGGCGGTAAAGTCCCAGCCGCACCGCCAGGTCGGCCACGTATTCCTCGGGGATGAGCACCGGCATGCCGATGGTGATCTGCGGCGACCACTTGTCCGCCACCGGCGCGGTGATGCCGGCTTTGAGACTCGTCACCGCCTCCTCCAGCATCTGCTGATAAAGCTCGAAGCCGACTTCCTTGATGTGCCCCGACTGCTCCTCGCCCAAGAGATTTCCCGCGCCACGGATATCGAGATCGTGGGACGCGAGCTGGAATCCCGCGCCCAGCGTGTCGAGCGCCTGCAGCACTTTCAGGCGCCGTTCCGCCTGCGCCGTGATCTTGCGCTCCAGCGGCAGCGTGAACAGCGCATAGGCGCGCAGCTTCGCCCGTCCCACCCGGCCGCGCAATTGATAAAGCTGCGCCAGGCCGAACATGTCGGCGCGATGCACGATCAGCGTATTGGCGGTCGGAATGTCGAGACCGGACTCGATGATCGTGGTGGAGAGCAGCACGTCGTATTTGCCGTCATAGAAGGCGGCCATGATGTCCTCCAGCACGCCCGCGGGCATCTGCCCATGCGCGACGGCGACGTGCACTTGCGGCACGTTTTTGTCGAGAAAATCCTTGGCGCCTGCCAAATCCTCGATGCGCGGGCAGACATAGAAAGCCTGGCCGCCGCGGTAGCGCTCGCGCAGCAGGGCCTCGCGCACCACCAGCGCGTCGAAGGGCGAGACGAAGGTGCGCACCGCCAGCCGGTCCACCGGCGGCGAAGCGATGATGGACAGATCGCGCACGCCGGTGAGCGCCAGTTGCAGCGTGCGCGGGATCGGGGTCGCGGTGAGCGTGAGCACATGCACTTCGGCGCGCAACTGCTTGAGCTTCTCTTTGTGCGCCACGCCGAAATGCTGCTCCTCGTCCACGATGACGAGACCGAGGTCCTTGAAGCGAACATTCTTGCCGAGCAGCGCGTGCGTGCCGATGACAATATCGATCTCGCCGTCGGCAAGTCGCTTCCTCACCCGCGCGCGCTCGGCCGCCGGGACGAGCCGCGACAACTGCGCGATGTTCACCGGGAAACCGCGGAAGCGCTCGATAAATGTCTTGGTGTGCTGGCGCGCGAGCAATGTCGTGGGCGCCACCAGCGCCACCTGCTTGCCGTTCATGGCGGCGACAAAAGCGGCGCGCAGCGCAACTTCCGTCTTGCCGAAGCCGACGTCGCCGCAGATCAGGCGGTCCATCGGCCGTCCGGCGGAAAGATCGCCGATGGTCGCCTCGATCGACGCGCGCTGGTCCTCGGTCTCCTCATAAGGAAAGCCGGCGCAGAACTCGTCATAGATGCCGGCGCCCACCGCAAAGCGGGGCGCTTCGCGCACCTGGCGTTCCGCAGCCACCTTGATCAGCTCGCCCGCGATCTCGCGGATGCGCGCCTTCATGCGCGCCTTGCGCGATTGCCAGGCGCCGCCGCCCAGCCGGTCGAGGTCCACGCCGGATTCATCGGAGCCGTAGCGCGACAGCAGCTCGATATTCTCCACCGGCAGGAACAGCTTGTCGCCGCCCGCGTAATGCAGCTCCAGGCAGTCGTGCGGCGCGCCCGCCACCTCGATGGCCTTCAAGCCGGCGAAGCGTCCGATGCCGTGATCGACGTGCACCACAAGATCGCCGGCGGACAGACTCGTGACCTCGGCGATGAAATTTTCCGCCCGCCGCGCCGCCCGCCGCGGCCGCACCAGGCGATCGCCTAAAATGTCCTGCTCGCTGATGACTGCGACGTCCGCCGTCTCGAAACCCGACTCGAGACCGAGCCGGGCCAGCGCGACGTTGAACTTCGGCAGCGCCAGCATCTGCGGCCAGGAATCCACCGGCACGAGATTCATCAGCCTGTGCTCGGCGAGCACATGGCCCATGCGCTCGCGCGAGCCGTCGCTCCACAGCGCGATGGCGACGCGCTTGCCCGCGCCTTGCAGCGCTTCGACATGGCCGCGCACCGCATCAAAAACGTTGACCGCCGCGTCGGCGCGCTCAGGCGCAAAATTGCGGCCCTGACGCGCGCCGATGTCCACCGCGGCGCCCGCGCTCTCCGGCACGGCGAAGGGCGTCATGCGTGCAAGCGCAATTTGCTCCAGATGCTTTCGCCATTCTTCTTCGCCAAGATAGAGCCGCGCCGGCGGCAGCGGCTTATAGGGCGGTCCTTCCGCCTGCGCGCGCAACCCCTCCCGGCGCGCCTGGTAGTAATCGGCGATCTGAGCGAAGCGCTCGCCCGCGGCGTCTTCCGCCAGCGGCTCGAGCACCACCGGCGGGCCCGGCACGTAATCGAACACGGTGTCGAGCCGCTCATGGAACAGCGGCAGCCAATGCTCCATGCCGGGATGGCGGCGGCCTTCGCTCACCGCTTGGTAGAGCAGATCGTCGGGTGACACCGTGCCGAAGGTTTCCACATAGCCCAGGCGAAAGCGCCGGATGGTGTCGGGCGTGAGCTGAAATTCGGCCATCGGCACAAGATCGAGCGCCCGCAAGGTATCCTGGCTGAGTTGACTCTCGGGATCGAAACTGCGGATCGATTCCAGCGTGTCGCCGAAGAAATCGAGCCGCACCGGCTGCTCCATGCCCGGCGCAAACAAATCGACGATGCCGCCACGCACCGCATAGTCGCCGGGCTCGCGCACAGTCGAGGCGCGGATGAAGCCGTTGAGCTCCAGCCAGCGCGTCACGCCGTCCATGTTCAGCATATTGCCGGGCGCGGCCGAAAGCGATTGCTGCATCAACAATTCTTTCGGCGGGACGCGCTGCAAAGCGGCGTTGACGGTCGTGAGCAGGATCGAAGGTCGCTCCGCCTTCTTCATGCGCACCAGCCGCGACAGCGTCATCATGCGCTGTGCGGCCACGGCGGCATGCGGCGACACCCGGTCGTAGGGCAGGCAGTCCCAGGCCGGCAGCTCCTGCACCGCGATGTCTGGCGCGAAGAAGGCAAGCGCGCGCGCGAGCGCCGCCATGCGCGGGCCGTCGCGGCAGACGACCATGAGGCTTGTCGCCTGCGCATCGGGACGCGCCGCCGCCGCGCGGGCCAGATCGGCGATCACCAGCCCCTCGGCGCCGTCGGCCACGCTGGCGAGCGTGACCGGCTTTCCTGGCGCCAGCAATTCCGCGGGAGATTGGGCCATGCGGCTTACCGCTCCCCCTCCAGCCGTGCATGGAAATCGCGCATCCTGCGGAAGAGGGCGGTGTCGTGTTCCGGCGGCACGTCATATTCGCCGGTGAACCAGCCGAGCAGTTTCTGGTCGGGCACTTCCGCCAGCCGTTCGAAATCGTCCAGGTCTTGGCCGGCAAGCTCCTCGATATGGCTATCGGCAAAGCGGCCCATGATCAGGTCCATCTCCCGGAGGCCCCGGTGCCAGCAGTGGAACAACAGCCTGCGGCGGCGCGGGTCCAGCCCGTCACTCGAACGTGTCGTTCCTGTCATGCCCGCTCCAACGCCAAAAACCCGGACGGGCCGGGCGGGGGATATATAGAGGGGCGGAGATGGAATGTCAGCCAAGGTAAACCCTCATCCTGAGGAGGCCGTGTAACGGCCGTCTCGAAGGATGGGGCGCTATATTATAGTCGCCCACCCTTCGAGACGCGCTCTTACGGCGCTCCTCAGGGTGAGGCGAATTAAAAGGCTTGCCAGCTAGGATGCGCCCCGATCTCCTCAATCCCCTGTTCGCCTCGCTCACCAGCCTGTCCGGCATCGGCCAGAAGCAGGCGAAGCTCTACGCGCGGCTGCTCGGGCGCGGAGAGGAAACGCCGCGCATCGTCGATCTGCTCTTTCATCTGCCGTCGGGGGCCATCGACCGCCGGGCGCGGCCCAAGCTGCGCGACGTGGTGCCGGATACCGTCGTCACCGTGGCGGTCACCGTCGATTATCACAAGCCCGCGCCACCCGGCCGTTCGCGCGCGCCTTACCGCATCTTCTGCTCCGACGACACCGGCGCCGTCATCCTCACCTATTTCAACGCGCGGCGGGACTATCTGGAGAAACTCTTTCCCGAAGGCGCGCTGCGCTATATCTCCGGCACAACCGCGCTCTACGATGGGATGCTGCAGATGGTGCATCCCGACCGGGTGGTGGACGAAGCGGGCCTGGCCAATCTTCCGCTGGTCGAGCCGGTCTATCCCCTCACGGAAGGGCTCGGCCTCGGCCTTGTTCGCAAGGCGATGGAAGCCGCTCTCGGAAAATTTCGCGAGCTTCCGGAGTGGCAGGACGAAGCCTGGGTGTCGCGCGAGCGATTTCCATCTTTCATCGAGGCTCTGAAAATCCTCCACCGCCCGGCGGAGCCGCGCGACGTGGCTCCCGACTCTCCCGCGCGCAAGCGCCTGGCCTATGACGAATTGCTGGCCGGTCAGCTCGCGCTGGCGCTGGTGCGCGCGCATATCCGGCGGCCGGCGGGACGGGCGAACGCCGGCGACGGAAAGCTGCGCGAGAAAATCATCGCTGCCCTGCCCTATTCGCTCACGCCTTCGCAGCGGCGCGCGCTCGATGAAATATCCAATGATCTCGCGCAGCCGCAGCGCATGCTGCGGCTGCTGCAAGGCGACGTCGGTTCCGGCAAGACGGTGGTGGCGCTGCTTGCCGCCGCCGCGGTGATCGAAGTAGGCCGGCAGGCGGCGCTGATGGCGCCGACGGAACTTCTCGCGCGCCAGCATTGGCACACCATCGCTCCGCTGGCGGAAGCGGCCGGCTTGCGTGTCGCCATTCTCACCGGCCGCGAGCGCGGACGCGAGCGCAACGAAACGCTCGAGCGGCTGGCGGCGGGCGAGATCGACCTCCTGATCGGCACCCATGCGTTGTTCCAGGAGGAAGTCGCGTTCAAGGATTTGGCGCTCGCCATTGTCGACGAGCAGCACCGCTTCGGGGTGCATCAGCGCCTGGCGCTGGCGCGCAAGGGCGAAGCGGTGGACGTGCTGGTGCTCACCGCTACGCCTATTCCGCGCACGCTGGTGCTGACCTATTTCGGCGACATGGACTTGTCGGAACTGCGCGAGAAGCCGGCGGGGCGCAAACCCATCGACACCCGCACCGTTCCGCTCGACCGGCTGGAAGAAGTTGCGGACGCCGTCGGTCGCGCGCTTACCGCCGGCCAGCGTGTCTATTGGGTCTGCCCGCTGGTGGACGAATCCGAGAAGATCGACCTCGCCGCCGCGCAAGAACGCTTTGAAATCCTCAAGCATCGCTTCGGCGAAACGGTCGATCTCGTCCACGGCCGCATGAAAGGCGCGGACAAGGACCGCGCCATGCAGCGCTTCGCGTCAGGCGAAACGCGGCTTCTGGTCGCCACTACGGTGATCGAGGTGGGCGTGGACGTGCCGGAAGCCACCGTCATGGTGGTCGAACACGCCGAGCGTTTCGGCCTGGCGCAGCTGCATCAATTGCGTGGGCGTATCGGCCGCGGCTCGGAACATTCCACCTGCCTTTTGCTCTACAAGGCGCCGCTCGGAGAAACCGCCAAGGCGCGGCTCGCCATCCTGCGCGAGACCGAGGACGGCTTCCGCATTGCGGAGGAAGATTTGCGGCTGCGCGGTGAAGGCGACGTGCTCGGCACGCGGCAAAGCGGCATGCCCGGTTTCCGCCTCGCCCAGATGGAGTTTCACAGTCCGTTGCTGGGTCCTGCGCGCGACGACGCCGCGCTCATTCTCGCGCGCGACCCGAAGCTCGCGAGTCCGCGCGGACAGGCGCTGCGGCATCTGCTTTACCTGTTCGAGAAGGACGAGGCAGTCCGCCTCATTCAGGCCGGCTAAAGCCGTCACACCGGCGAGGCACGCGCTTCCTGCGCCGCCCGTGCCGCGGCCGCCATCGCCGTGAGCTTCTTTTGCTGATCGCCCGGCTGCACCATGCCGGCGGACATGATCAGGGTCATGGCCGCCTCCACGGAAATGCCGATCTCGATCAGTTTCTTGCGCGGCACATAGAAGAAAAATCCGGTGGTCGGATTGGGCGTGCACGGCATGAAGACAGATACGTGCTCGCTAGGCGGCAAGCGTTCGACGACGTCCGCGCTGGGCGGCTGCGAGAGAAAGACCAGCGACCACATCCCGGGCGAAGGAAATTCCACCAGCGCCACGGTGCGGAAGCTCGATCCGGTTTTCGAGAACAACGTCTCGAATATTTGTTTCATGGTCTTGTAGATCGGCCGCACGATCGGCATGCGGTGGAGCAGGTTTTCGCCGAACTCAACCAGCGTGCGTCCGACCAAATTCGCCGTCAGAAAGCCAAGAAATGTCAATGCCACGAAAGCGATGATGAGGCCATAGCCGGGGAGATAAAAATGCAGATAGGTCTCCGGCAGGTAAACTGTCGGAATGAACGGTCGCACCAGATCGTCCACCCAGGTGACGAACGACCAGATCAAATAGATGGTGATTGTCACCGGGCCGGTCACGATGAGCCCGGTCAGGAAATAATTTCGCAGCCGCGCCATCGGACGCGGTTCCTCCACCGGTGGCGCCTCGATGATCGTCTCCGGACCGGGCACGGGACTGGTTACGTCGGAGGTCATCGGTTCTCGCGGTTTTGCATGTTCTTCGAGAGGCAAGTTTACCACATTCATTCCACTGTCACCGATTTTGCCAGATTGCGCGGCTGATCGACATCGGTGCCGATGGTGACGGCCGTATGATAAGCGATAAGCTGGGCGGGAACGGCGTAAACCAGGGGGGTGACCGCCTCCGGCACGTCCGGCAGCGTCAGAGTCACCAGCGAATCGACCGTGGCTTCGCGCGCGCCCTTGGCGTCGGTCATCAGGATGATGCGCCCGCCGCGCGCGGCGACCTCCTGCATGTTGGAGACGGTTTTTTCGAACACATGATCGTAAGGCGCTATCACGATCACCGGCATATTCTCGTCGATCAGTGCGATCGGCCCGTGCTTGAGCTCGCCGGCGGCATAGCCTTCCGCGTGGATATAGGAGATTTCCTTCAGTTTGAGCGCGCCTTCCAGCGCCAGCGGATAGCTGGTGCCGCGCCCGAGATAAAGCACGTCGCGGCTTTTGGCGAGATCGCGGGCAAGCAGCTCGATCTCCGGCTCCAGCGCCAAGGCTTCGGCCATGTGACGGGGAACCTCGATCAGCCCGCGAACCAGTTTGCGTTCGTCGCTTTCCGATAGGATGCCGCGGGCGCGTCCGGCGGCGATGGCAAGGCAGGCCAGCACCGCCAATTGGCAGGTGAAGGCCTTGGTGGACGCCACCCCGACCTCGGGGCCCGCCAGCGTCGGCAGCGTGATGTCGCTTTCGCGCGCAATGGTCGAGCTCGGCACGTTGACGATGGAAACGACATGCTGCTTTTGCGCGCGCGCATAGCGTAACGAGGCCAATGTGTCGGCCGTCTCTCCGGATTGCGAAACGAATATGGCCAGATCGCCCTTCTCCAGCGGCGTTTCGCGGTAGCGGAACTCCGACGCGATATCGATCTCCACCGGCATCCGGGCATAACGCTCGAACCAGTATTTGCCGATCAGGCCCGCGTAATAGGCCGTGCCGCAGGCGGAGATGGCGATCCGGTTGAGCTTTTTCCAATCGAACGGCAGCTTGGGCAGCTCGACGCGCTCCTCGGCCATGTCGAGATAATGCGCCAGCGTGTGGCCGACGACCTCGGGCTGTTCGTGGATTTCCTTGGCCATGAAATGGCGGTGATTGCCCTTGTCGATGAGCACCGAAGAGGCGGTGGATTTCAGAATCGGGCGCTTGACGATATGGCCCTGGGCGTCATGCACCTCCACGCCCTTGCGCGTCACCACCACCCAGTCGCCGTCTTCGAGGTAGCTGACATCCTCGGTGAAGGGCGCCAGCGCGATGGCGTCGGAGCCGAGATACATCTCGCCGTCGCCATAGCCGATGGCGAGCGGTGAGCCTTTGCGCGCGCCGATCAGCAAATCGTCCTTGCCTGCGAACAGAAACGCCAAGGCAAAAGCACCGCGCAATTGCGGCAGCGCCGCCGCTACCGCCTCCGCCGGCGAGCGCCCCTTTTTCATCTCCCGCGCCACCAGATGCGCCACCACTTCGGTATCGGTCTGGGTGACGAACTTGGCGCCGTCCTTTTCCAGTTGCTCGCGCAGCGCGCGGAAATTTTCGATGATGCCGTTGTGCACCACCGCCACTTCGTCGGTCGCGTGCGGATGCGCGTTGATTTCCGTGGGGCGGCCGTGCGTCGCCCAGCGCGTATGCCCGATGCCGATGCTGCCGGAGAGCGGCGCGCTGCGCAGTTTCGCCTGGAGATTCTTCAGCTTGCCTTCGGCGCGCCGGCGCGTCAGCCGCCCGTTTTCCAGCGTGGCGATGCCGGCGGAATCGTAGCCGCGATATTCAAGGCGCTTGAGCGCATCGACCAATTGCCCGGCGACGGGCTGGCGGCCGAGAATGCCGACGATGCCGCACATTCGGTTGGGCTATGCTCCTATCCTTCGCGCCGTCGCGCAGGCCTGTCCGTTGAATTACCCGCTGCACCCGCCGCGGCAGAAATCAAAAAGCGTTGCGGCGTGTATCAGCCGGCGCCAGGCGCCCGCGCCGCCTCAATCTCGCGGATGGCGCGCCTTCTTGCCTGTTGGGAGCTTGCCGCGCAAGCTTTTGGCCCGATTTTCCTTAACAACTTGGCGCGCCCGGCCAATCGCCAGCGCGTCTTGCGGCACGTTCTCGGTGATGACGCTGCCGCTGCCCACATAGGCGCCGTCGCCGATTTTCACCGGCGCGACCAAGGCCGAGTTGGAGCCGATGAAGACGCCTTTGCCGATCTCGGTGCGGTGCTTGGCCGCGCCGTCGTAATTGCAGAAAATGGTGCCGGCGCCGATGTTCGTTTCCGCGCCGACGCTGCCGTCGCCGATATAGGCGAGGTGATTGGCCTTCGCGCCCTCCCCGATCGACGCTTCCTTCACCTCGACGAAATTGCCGATGCGCGAGCCGGCGCCGAGCTTTGCTCCCGGCCGCAGCCGCGCGAATGGCCCCACCGAGGCGCCCTTGCCCACATGCGCGCCCTCCAGATGCGAGAAGGCATGAATGACGGCGCCTTCTTCCACGGCCACGCCGGGGCCGAACACCACATAGGGCTCCACCACGACATCGCGGCCGAGCTTGGTATCCGCCGAAAGAAACACCGTCTCGGGCGCGACCAGCGTCGCGCCGTTGTCGAGCGCCGCTTGCCGCAGGCGTTTTTGCATCGCGGCTTCCGCCTCCGCCAGTTGCGTCTTGGTATTGATACCGCGCACTTCGTCCTCCTCGACCTCGATCGCCGTAGCCTTTAGGCCCATCTTACGGGCCACGGCGACGGCGTCCGTAAGATAGAACTCTCTCTGGCGGTTGTCGTCGCCGATCTGATCGAGAATGGGCAGCGCGTGCCGGCCCGAAAGAGCCATCAGCCCGCCGTTGCAGAGCGCGATGGAGCGTTCCGCCGGACTCGCGTCTTTGTCTTCCCGGATCGCGGCCAGCTCGCCTTTTTCGACAATCAACCGGCCATAGCCGGTGGGATCGGCGGGGCGGAAACCCAGAACCGCCACCGCGGAATCTTGCGCCAGCGCCGCGCGCAGCCCTTGCAGCGTTTGCGCGCGCACCAGCGGCGTGTCGCCGAAAATGACGATGATATCGTCGGCCCCGCGCGCGATGGCCGCTTTTGCCATGAGCACGGCATGGGCCGTGCCGCGCCGTTCCGTCTGAATGAAAATTTCCGCATCGGGAACAATGCACCGGGCCTCGTCCGCCACAGCGTCCTGGCCGGGCCCGAGCACGACGGCGGCGCCGCTTCCGCCCGCCGCGCGCACCGCTCCCAGCACATGAGCGAGCAAAGTACGTCCGGCAACGCGGTGGAGCACCTTCGGTGCCGCCGTTTGCATGCGCGTCCCCTCGCCGGCGGCGAGCACGATCGACAGGCAACTTCTCCCCTTCATCGGGATCTCCGCTCGCCCCGAAGGGGCCGATTCCTCCGGCGCAAAGGATATAGGGCTAACCGAAGGCGCAAAGCAGCGCCAGGGCCACGAATCAGCTAACCTTTTCAAACGAGTTTGCCTTTCACCGGACGGCATGGGTCAATCGACAGGCGGGCGATGGCGAGCAAAGATTACCGGTTTGACCATCGGAGCCTGATACGGCTGACCACCTGGGGCGCAGGCGCCGCGGTGGCGCTCATTATAGCGGCGCTGACAAGCATTACCTCGACAGGCTCGCAGCGCATCGGCAACGTCCGCGTTGCGCTGACGGGAAGCGGCGCGCCGTCTCAGGTCACCACCGCGCGGCTTACCCAACCTCCCGCCAATGGGGAGGCCGAACGGCGGGGCCTCACCGAAGCGCTCCGTCTGCTGGCCGCGGACCGCGATCGCCTGCTCAACCGCGTCGCCTCCCTTGAGCGGAATTTCGACGACATGACCGGTTCGATCAAACGCCAGGCCGAGCAGCCGCCTTTGCCGCAGATTCCCAACTGGCAGCCGCACGCAGACAAGACATCGCCTGAAACGCCGACGGCGGCGGCTCCGATCACCAACGCCGCAACGCCCGCGTCAAGCACAGCTCTTGCCGCGCTAGAGCAAGATGTGCCGGAATGGCTTGCCGATAGGCAGGAGTTCTGGCCGCGGGCGTCCGTCGCCTTTGACATCGCATCGGCGCCCGCGGCGGCGGCTACCAGAACGGAGTTCGGCGTCGATATCGGCGGCGGCTCCGATCTCGAAGAAGTCCGGGCGCTATGGAACGCAGCCCGCGCCAAGCATTCGCGCCTGCTGGCCGGACTGCATCCAATCATCGCTCTTCGCGAGGCTCGCACGGGCGGACTCGAAATCCGGCTGATCGTCGGCCCGCTGGCCAATGCCAGCGCGGCAGCCAAGCTTTGCGCCCGCTTCGGGGCGGCCGACGTCATGTGCTCGACCAGCCCGTTCGACGGACAGCGGCTCGCCATGCGCTGATGGGACGGATGCCGTTGCGGCGCGCAATGCCGCACGGCATAGTCATGCCTATGCCTCGTCCCTTATTTCTTCCGAACGGACGCCAGACCAATTGGCTAATGGTCGTCGGCTTCGTTACGGTCGGCTACGCTCTTTATCTGCGCTATCTCGTCATCGAGTCGTCGAGCGTCGGGCTTGCCTGCACCGCCGGGCTCGACACCTGGCTCTGTCTCGCCCGCAGGACGGCCATCGCCCTGTTCATGCATTATGCATTTGGAACCGTCGCGCTCGTCGCGGCCGTACTTAATCTGCTGCGGCCTTCACTCGTGCTTTTTGCCGTCGCCTTGGCCGCCGCCGGTTTCGGTATCGTGCTTTATAACGTGGCGCTGTCCGCCTTTGCCGTAACGTTGCTGATCCTCAGCCTGGCGCGCCCCGCGCCCGCAGCAGAGTAAGCGCAAGAACGACGAGCGCGGTGCCAAACCACAACGCCTGCCAATTGGAAAGCCCTTCGTTCGCAACGATGTAAGCGGCGCAGCCTAAAAGCGCGCAGGCAAAGACTATCTCCGCATTTCCTCGCGCTCCGCCCGAGCGCGTATCGTTCAAGGCGAGAACCGCGTAAGGAACGACGGCCGCCGTCAGCGGCGCAAAGGCGAAATCGCGGTAACGCGGGTCGAAGACCAGCGCCAGGGCAAGCTGCAGTGCCAATACGGCGACTGCAATCAAGACAGCGCCGAGCGCCCAAGGCAGCACTTCGCGTGCCCGGTGCTCGGAATCGCCCAGCACTTGGGCGAAACTCGGAAGCGCCACGCCCGCTGCCAAAGCGGCCGCGGCCAGGAGTGGCGCCGCGATGCAAATTGCCGCCAGCGCCAGCCCGCGAAGCCAGCCGCCGGCACCGAGGCTTTCGACGAGCACATTTTCGACCGTCCAGCCGGCAAGGATGCCAGGAACGAGAGCGATTGCCGCCACGCCGATCCATTTCCGGCGCTCCGTTACCGCGGACGCGGAGCTGCGCCGTCCGACAGCAAAGGCGGCGGCAAAAGTAAGAAACGCCAGCGCCATGCCGCCCGCCGCCTGCCATTGCCAATGCGGATGGTTCGACACCGCCTCGCCCCAGGCGAATTTCATCTCTCGCCGATAGGCATCGAACAGGCCCCAGTGTCCTCCGACCGTGCCTTCCAGATACCGTTTCCAAGGCTGGTCGAAGGCTTCGATGAGATTGACGCGAAAGTTTTCCCGCCTCGCCGCCGCGAGCACGTCGTGGATGACCCGGGCTTGATTAACCGGCGAAGGCCAAGCGCCCTCCCGCATCCGCCCGGCGCTCGGCCAGCCGGTCTCGCCGATCAAAA
>JBBDNZ010000121.1:0-21246 GCA_040877285.1 Xanthobacteraceae bacterium | reverse complement strand
CTCGCTGGCACTGGCCGCCGAGCACAAACTTTCATCCATCGCCTTTCCCGCCATCTCGACCGGCGTCTACCGTTTTCCCGCCGGCCGCGCCGCGCGCATTGCCGTCGGCACGGTGGTGTCCGAGGCCGCCGCATCGGCGCAAACGCTGACGCGCGTGGTGTTCTGCTGTTTCTCCGAGGAATCCGCACGGCACCACTGCGCGGCCTTCGCCGAGCTTGGCCTGGCGTAACGGCGTTAGCTTTTCAACGCGCGCTGCGTTTCCTGCGCCAGCGCCGCGCAGCCGAGCAGGCCGGGCTCCGCACAAGTAATGAGATAAGTCGGCACCGCCGCGAGCATGTCGCTGTAAGGCGGATGCGTCTCGAAGGCCGTGCGGAAAATTTCCTCATCGAGCAAGGGACCGAGCGCCTTGGCCACGCCGCCGGCGATATAGACGCCGCCGGTGGCCTTGAAGATCAGCGCGACATCGCCGGCGAAACGCCCGAGCAGGCGCACGAACATCCGCGTCGTCGCCAAGGCCGCGCGGTCGCCCAATTGCGCCTGGGCGACGACGGATTCCGGCGTGAGCGTGACCGTTCCCGGGTGCATGGCGGCATGCAGACGCGCGAGGCCCGATCCCGACAAGACGGTTTCCGCGGTGACGCGGCCACGTTCGCGCAAGCGCGAAAAGAGCGCGTCTTCGTCCGGCATGGCGGCGCCGAAGGAGATATGCCCGCCTTCGCTCGCGACCGATTGCCAGGCGTCGCCGGTCGGCACCAATGCGGCGACGCCGAGTCCGGTGCCCGGACCGAGCACGACCTTGGCGCCGTCGCGCGCGCCTTGCGCGTTGCCGCCGCCCAAACGGCGCAGATCGTCGCGGCCAAGCCGCGGCAGCGCCCAGGCCAAGGCTTCGAAATCGTTGATGACCTGGATACGCGCAAGATTAAACCGCGCCGCGATGTCGTCGAGGCGAAAGCACCAAGCGCGGTTGGTCAGCGCGATTACCTGGCTATTGACCGGACCCGCCACCGCCACGACGGCGCTGTTGGGGCGCACGCCCGCTTGTGCGAGATAGGCGGCGATCGCCGCGTCGAGCCCGGTGAAGTCGTCGTTGGCGAAAACGGCGATGTGTTCCGGCCGCCCGCCGGCCGCGGCGACGGCAAAGCGGCTGTTGGTCCCGCCGACGTCGGCGAGCAGGACATCGCCGTCAGCCGGAAGCGGACGGCTGCGCGCAATAGACATGCGCGCGATAGGCCATACATCCGGCGCGGGTGCAAGACCGGATCATTTCGCTTTCCCGCGCTGCACCACGACCGCGCTTATAATTCGAAAAAGACCGTCTCGCCGTTGCCCTGAAGGCGGATGTCGAAGACGTAAACCGGCTGGCCTCCGCTCTGTTCGCGCTTGGCGATCAGGGTGGGACGGCGGCCGTCCGGCACCAGCGCGAGAACGGGATCGGATGCGTTGGCTTTATCGTCTGCGAAATAAATGCGCGTGTAGAGATGCCGCGGCATGCCGCGCGCGAAGACGGCGACGAGAATATGCGGCGCCTGCGTCTTGCCGTCCGGACCGGGAACCGGACCGGGCTTGACGGTGGCGAAGTGAAAGGCCCCCTGCACGTCGGTGCCGGTGCGGCCGAAGCCGGTGAATTTCGCATTGGGCCGCCGCTTGTCTGCCGGGTGGGCGTAGCGTCCCACCGCATCCGCCTGCCAAATCTCGATCATGGCGTCGTTGACGGGCGCGCCGTCGCCGTCGAGCACGCGGCCCTCGATGCGAATGCGCTCGCCCGAGGCATCTGGCGTGACGAGGTCGTTGCCGACGCTCTGCACCCAATCGTATTTGTCCTTCGGATCCAGCCCATAGGCGAAGAACGGCCCGACGGTCTGCGACGGCGTGATGCCCGGCATGGTTCAGTTCTCCGCCGGCGTCTGGCGGCGGCCGCGCAGCACGATGTCGAAACGGTAGCCGAGCGCCCAATTCGGCACGGTCGCTTCCAGATCGAACGACGAAATCATGCGGGGCGCGGCCTCCGCGGGCACGGCATTGTAGATGGGATCGAGCGGGATGAGCGGATCGCCGGGAAAATACATCTGCGTGACCAGCCGCGAGAGAAAGGAATGGCCGAACAGGGAGAAATGGATGTGCGCCGGACGCCAGGCATTGTCGTGATTGCCCCAGGGATAGGCGCCGGGCTTCACGCTGACGAATTTGTAGCGGCCCTCCGCATCGGTGACCGCGCGGCCGGCGCCGGTGAAATTCGGATCGAGCGGCGCGGGATGCTGATCGTTCACATGAATGTAGCGGCCCGCCGCATTGGCCTGCCAAATCTCCACCAGCGTATGGGGGATGGGGCGGCCGTCTTCGTCGAGCACGCGGCCGTGCACGATGATGCGCTCGCCGAGCGGCTCGCCCTTGTGTTGCTTGGTGAGATCGGCGTCGCCCGGCCGCGCCGCGTCGTGGCCGTAGACCGGGCCGGTGAGTTCGCTCAGCGTGTGCGGCGCCAGGATGAGCGGCTTCGAGGGCGCGCGCTTTACCGAGCTTTTGTATTGCGGCGCAAGCGACGGCGGAAAGGCTTGCAGGCTTGTGCGCGGAAAGGAAAAGGTCATGACGATGCTTTCTGTCTTGCCTTAAGCGACGCGCTCCAGCGCCAGCGAAACGCCCTGGCCGACGCCGACGCACATAGTCGCAAGCGCAAGCTTACCACCGCGCCGATGCAACCCATGCACTGCCGTCATGGCGAGCCGCGCCCCCGACATACCGAGCGGATGGCCAAGCGCGATGGCGCCGCCATGCGGATTGACCTGTTCGGCGTCGTCCGGCAGCCCGAATTGGCGCAAACAGGCCAGCGCCTGGGAGGCGAAGGCCTCGTTCAGCTCGATCAGGCCGAAATCGCCGATCTTCAATTTCAGCCGTTCCATGAGCTTCTGCGTCGCAGGCACGGGACCCATGCCCATGATGCGGGGCGGCACGCCGGCCGACGCCATGCCGAGCACGCGCGCCCGCGGCGCAAGGCCGTGCTTCTTCACCGCCGCTTCGGAGGCGAGGATCATGGCGGCGGCGCCGTCGTTGACGCCGGAGGCATTGCCGGCGGTGACCGTGCCGGGATTGCGGAACGGCGTCTTCAGTTTCGACAGCGTCTCCATCGTCGTATCCGGGCGCGGATGCTCGTCGCGATCGACGATGACGGGACCGTTCTTGCCGCCGGGCACTTCGACCGGCACGATCTCGGTATCGAAATAGCCTGACGCGATGGACTTGCCCGCGCGCTGCTGCGAGCGCAAGGCAAAGGCGTCCTGATCCTTGCGGCTGACCTGAAATTCCTCCGCCACGTTCTCAGCCGTTTCCGGCATGGAATCGACGCCGTATTGCGCCTTCATCAGCGGATTGATGAAGCGCCAGCCGATGGTGGTATCGAAAATTTCCGCCGAGCGCTGAAACGGCGCTTCCGCCTTGCCCATGACCAGCGGCGCGCGGGTCATCGATTCAACGCCGCCGGCAATGGCGAAGTCGATTTCGCCGGCGCGGATGGCGCGGGCGGCGTCGCCCACCGCGTTCATGCCCGAAGCGCAGAGCCGGTTGATCGTGACGCCCGGCACGCTTGCCGGGAGACCGGCCAGCAGCAGCGCCATGCGCGCGACATTGCGGTTGTCCTCGCCGGCCTGATTGGCGCAGCCGAGCGTGACCTCGTCCAGCGCCGCCCAATCGACTTTCGGATTGCGCGCGAGCAGCGCTTTGATCGGCACGGCGGCAAGATCGTCGGTGCGGACTTTCGCCAAAACGCCGCCGTAGCGCCCGATCGCCGTGCGCGCCGCATCGCAGAGAAAAACTTCGCGCATGCGGCCTCCTAGGCGGCCTTGCCGTGGGCGGCGGCGGTGCGGGCATGCAAGGCGCGCAGCGCTTCCAGTTCCCGCGCGCTCGGCGGCGGTGTCTCGCCGGCTTTCGCAGCGTAGCGCACCGGCCAGCCGGTATTCTCCTGAATCCGCTCGCGGGTGACGCCGGGATGAATGGAAACGACGGTCATCTCCTTGCTCGCTGCGTCAGCCTCGAACACGCAGAGGTCCGTAATGAGCTTGGTCGGGCCTTTGGTCTTCAGGCCGAGGCGGGCGCGATGACTGCCGCCTTCGCCGTGGCCGAACGAGGTAATGAAATCCACTTTCTCGACAAAGCTGCGCTTGCTCTGTCCCATGATAATGAAAATCTCGCCGCAGGACGCGGCAATCTCCGGCGCGCCGCCGCCGCCGGGCAGGCGCACTGTCGGCTTGTCATAAGGACCGATCACGGTGGTGTTCAGGTTGGCGAATTTATCGATCTGCGCGCCGCCGAGAAAGCCCACGCTGACGCGGCCGCCTTGCAGCCAATAGCGGAACATCTCCGGCACCGAAACGGTGGTGAGCGCGGTTTCGCACAATTCGCTGTCGCCGATGGAGAGCGGCAGCACCTCGGGCTTGGTGGCGATGGTGCCGGACTCGTAGATCAGCGTGATGTTGGGCGCATGCGTCAGCCGCGCCAGATTGGCCGCCGCCGACGGCATTCCGATGCCGACGAAGCAGACGTCTTCGTTGCGCAGCGCCCGCGCCGCGGCGACCGTCATCATCTCGTTGGAGGTGTAGTCTGCCATTATTTATTTCCTCGCGTCATTCCGGGGCGCCGCAAAGCGGCGAGCCGGGAATCCAGAAACATATACCGAACTCGCCTCTGGATTCCGGTTCCGGCGCTGCGCGCCGTCCCGGAATGACCATGACAAGCGTATCGACCATGCCTGTCACTCCGCCGCCGTGCGCAGCGCCTGCGTGTATTTGGCGAAAACTTCCGGCCCCTGTTCCAGAACATTCGCCTTGATCCAGGCGAGGAAGCCGTCGCGGTCGCGCGCGATCTCATCCCATGCCTTATAGAAAGCGTTGTCGCGCCGGTAATAGCCCTGGGCATATGATGGGTATGCGCCGCCGGGGACCGCGGCGACGGCCGCAACCGTCCAGGCCGGCAGCACGACGGCGTTGTAGCTGCGGGGCCCAAGATCATCGACGATTTCCTCGACCGTTACGATGGCGCGTTTCGAAGCGAGCACGACTTCCTTCTGCACGCCGACGATTCCTTCGATCAGCACATTGCCTTCGCGGTCGGCTTTCTGCGCGTGGATCACCGCGACGTCGGGCCGATGCGCGGGAACGGACGCCAGCGTTTCGCCGGTGAAGGGGCATTGGATGAATTTGATGTTGGGATTGACCTTGGGCAGGTCGGCGCCGGCATAGCCGCGGAAGACGGCGCAAGGCAGTCCCGAGGCGCCGGCTTCATAGGCGTTGGCCATGGCGGCGTGGGAATGTTCCTCGATCTCCAGCGGCCGGGGCCAGCCGTTCTGTACGGCGTCGCGGAAGCGATGCAGCGAGCCGACGCCGGGATTGCCGCCCCAGGAGAAAATGAGCTTCTTGGCGCAGCCCATGCCGATGAGCTGGTCGTAGAGCAGGTCCGGCGTCATGCGGATCAGGGTGAGGTCTTTGCGCTTCTGCCGGATGATCTCGTGCCCGGCCGCATGGGGGATGAGATGAGTGAAGCCCTCCATGGCGACACTGTCGCCGTCGCGGATATGCGCCGCCACGGCTTCGGCAAGGGTGGTTATGCGGGCCATTGCGGGCCTTCCTGCGGGCTCATCGGGCGACATTTAGGGACCATTGCCGGTAGCGGTCAAATGCCCGGGCCGGACGGCGCCGGGGCGATCCAGCGCGCACGCAAGCGTCGCCGGTTTTCCGGGAAATTATCGCGGTTTTCCGTGTCGCGAATCGGCGATGCGGCTACTCTGCCCTGCCCGCCGCCGGGAAAACCAAACCAGGAAGGAAGCGAAACGTGTTGCAAGTCCTCGCGCTGAGCGTCGCGATCACCGCCGCCGGCACGCTCGCCGCCGCGGCCGCCGATGAAAAGCCCGTCGAATTGAAGCTGTCTCATTGGATGCCGGCGACGCATCCGCTGCATAAGGCTTTGGAGGACTGGGCGGTCGCCGTCGAGAACGCATCGAGCGGCACCATCCGCTTCACGGTCCACCCGGCGGAGCGGCTGGGCAAGGCGCAGGCGCATTACGATCTGGTGCGCGAGGGTGTGGTGGACGTTGCTTTTATCGAGCCCGGCAGTCAATTGGCCGAGTTCCCCATTTTCGCCGCCGCGGCGCTGCCGCTGCTGATATCCAACGCCAAGGGCGGCTCGGCGGCGCTGGACGAATGGTATCGCGCCTATGCGGATCGCGAGGTCAAGGAGGTGAAATTCTGCCTCGTCTTCGCGCACGAGCCGGGCACGCTGCATTCGCGCAGCCGGAAAATTTTCGCCCCCGGCGATTTGCGCGGCCTGCGCGTACGGGTGCCGAATACCATGATCGGCACATTGATCAGCCGGCTCGGCGGCACCAGCATGTCCGCGCCCGAAGCCGCATTGCCCGCTTTGCTGGGATCCGGCGCCGAGGCGGCGTTCTCGCCCTGGGATTCGGTTTTGTTCTTCGATTTCGAGCGCGCGGTGAAATATCATCTCGACGCGCCGCTTTATGTCAGCCCGATCATGCTGGTCATCAACAAGGCGAGGTTTGCCGCGCTCACGCAGGCGCAGAAAAAAGCGGTCGACGCCCATTGCAGCACCCCGTGGGCGGTCAAATTGGCGGCGCCCTGGGCGGAGGTTGCGGACGCGGCGCGGCGCCGGCTTAACGCCGCGCCCGGCCACGAGGTCTATGGGCTCACGCCGGCGCAGACCGCCGCATGGCGCACGGCAGCCAAGACAATGCAGGAAAGCTGGGCGCTCAATGCGCGCAAGACCGGCATCGACCCGGAAGTGGCGATGGACGGCCTCAAGGCCCTGCTCGATAAATACAAGGCGGGGTATTGAGCATTCTCCCTCTCCCCGCACGCTGGGAGAGGTGCAGAAGGGAGATCGTTGGCCGGCTAACGCGGGCTGGGGGTCTCTCCGCTCCGGCCCCCCATGAAAGCGCCGGCGTCATCTGCTAGCGTCACGCCCATGAACTTGGCCCGCCCCGCCATCGTGCCCGACGCCGCGGCTTCACCCGAGGCCGATACGCGCGTCACGCCCAAAGCGACCGACGAAGGCGGTCGCATAACTCCCATGATGGAGCAATATATCGAGATCAAGGCGGCCAATCCGGACTGCCTGCTGTTCTACCGGATGGGGGATTTCTACGAACTATTCTTCGACGACGCCGAAGTAGCCTCCCGCGCACTCGGCATCATGCTGACCAAGCGCGGCAAGCATCTCGGCCGCGACATCCCCATGTGCGGGGTGCCGATCCACCGCTCGGACGAATATCTGCATAAATTGATTGCGCTCGGCCACCGCGTGGCGGTCTGCGAGCAACTTGAAGACCCGGCGGAAGCGAAGAAGCGCGGCGCGAAGAGCGTGGTGCAGCGCGACGTGACGCGCCTGGTCACGCCGGGCACGCTCACCGAAGACACGCTGCTCGACGCCAAACGCAACAATTACTTGCTCGCGCTGGCGCGGGCGCGGCCTTCGTCCGCCGGAGAGCAAAGCGGCTTCGCACTGGCTTGGATCGACATTTCCACCGGCGAGTTCCGCATCGCCGAATGCGAGGCGCCCGCGCTCACCGCCGAGATCGCGCGGCTGGAGCCCGGCGAGGTCGTCGTTTCCGACGCGCTTTATTCCGATCCCGAGCTTGCGCCATATCTTCGCACGCTGCCGGCGGTAACGCCGCTCCCGCGCGACGTGTTCGACGGCGCGACCGCGGAACGGCGGCTGGCGGATTATTTTGCCGTGGCCACGACCGACGCCTTCGGCGCGCTGACGCGGCTGGAGCTGACCGCGGCGGCGGCCTGCATCACCTATGTGGAACGCACCCAACTCGGCAAACGGCCGCCGCTGTCTCCGCCGCTACGCGAAGCCGCCGGCGCCACGCTTGGCATCGATCAGTCGACGCGCACCAATCTGGAACTTGTGCGCACGCTGACGGGGGAACGCAGCGGGTCGCTGCTGGCCGCGATCGACCGCACGGTGACGGCGGCCGGCGCGCGGCTCTTGGCGCGGCGGCTCTCGGCGCCGCTGACCGATGCGGGCGCAATCGCGCGCCGGCTCGATTCCGTCACCCTATTCGTCGAGGATTCCGGCTTGCGCCGCGAAATTCGCGAGCGGCTGCAAGCGGCGCCCGATCTCGCCCGCGCGCTCAGCCGCATCGTGGTGGATCGCGCCGGGCCACGCGACCTCGCCGCCATCCGCGACGGGATTTTGGCCGCGGCGGCATTGGCCGCGCGTCTTGACGGCCGCAAGAATGTGCCGGACGAAATCCGGGAAGCCGCCACTTCACTGCGCCGGCCCGACCCCGCCATCGCCAAGGCGCTGGCTGCCGCGCTGGCCGACGAATTGCCGGCGTTCAAGCGCGACGGCGGCTTTGTTCGCGCCGGCTATGACGCCGCCCTCGACGAGGCGCGCGCGCTGCGCGACGAATCCCGCCGGGTCATCGCTCAACTTCAAGCGCGTTACGCCGACGAGACCGGCGTTCGCGCGCTGAAAATCCGGCACAACAACGTGCTCGGCTATTTCGTCGAGGTGACAGCGCAGCACGGCGACAAGCTGATGGCGCCGCCGCACAGCGCTTCTTTCATTCACCGCCAGACGCTGGCCGGGCAGGTGCGTTTTACCACCACGGAACTGGGCGAGCTTGAAGCCAAGATCGCCAATGCCGCCGGACGCGCGCTGGCCATAGAGCTTGAGACTTTCGCGAAGTTGGCGGCGATGATCTCTGCCGCCAGCGCCGAGATCAAGGCGGCGGCGGAAGCGCTCGCCGCGCTCGACGTCTCCGCGGCATTGGCGCAGCTTGCGGCCGAGCAGAATTACGTGCGGCCGGAGGTGGACGACAGCGCGCGCTTCGTCGTGGAAGGCGGCCGCCATCCGGTGGTGGAACAGGCGCTGGCGCGCGACGGCGCACCCTTCGTCGCGAACGACTGCGACCTTTCTGCCTCCGCCGACGCGCCGGCCGGGCGCATCTGGCTGCTCACCGGCCCCAACATGGGCGGCAAGTCCACTTTCCTGCGGCAGAACGCGCTGATCGCCATCCTCGCGCAGATGGGCAGCTTCGTTCCCGCGCGGCGCGCGCATATCGGCATCGTCGACCGGCTTTTCTCGCGCGTCGGCGCGGCGGACGATCTGGCGCGCGGGCGCTCCACCTTCATGGTGGAGATGGTGGAGACCGCCGCCATCCTCAATCAGGCGCGTGAACGCTCCCTGGTGATTCTGGACGAGATCGGGCGCGGCACCGCGACCTTCGACGGGCTGTCGATCGCTTGGGCGACCATCGAGCATCTGCACGAGAGCAACCGCTGCCGCGCGCTGTTCGCCACGCATTTCCACGAGCTGACCGCGCTCTCGGCCAAGCTGCCGCGGCTCCACAATGCCACCGTGCGGGTGAAGGAATGGCACGGCGATGTCGTGTTCCTGCATGAAGTGGTGCCCGGCGCCGGCGACCGTTCTTACGGCATCCAGGTGGCGAAGCTTGCCGGATTGCCGCCCGCGGTCATCGAACGCGCCAAGGTCGTTCTGGCAAAACTCGAGGCGGAGGATCGCGCCTCGCCGGTGCGCGGCTTTGAAGACTTGCCGCTATTCGCTTCCGCGCCGTCACCCGCCGGACCCACGCCGGCCGAGGCCGCGCTCGACGCGCTGGTGGCCGCGCTCACCGCGCTGCACCCCGACGAGATGTCGCCGCGCGAGGCATTGGAGGCGCTCTATGCGCTGAAGGCCAAGGCCCTGGAGAGAAAGTGTTATTAAGGGCGGTAAAGGCCAAATTGTCGCTGTATTCAGCCTTATGACGAAACGGCTATACTGTCCGCGGGGTGCTGGCCTTGCGACCGGTCAAGCGTTTCCTCGGTGACACCGCGCGCAGCCGACACTATCTCCTAGCCATGCTTCTCAATCCCAGCCAGCACGGCGACATTTTCAACTCCGCAGCCATCGCCGCCGAGCTCGACGCGCTTGCCCGGCAGCATGCCGGCCGCGAGGGCGAGCTGCGGACCGCGGTCGCAAAGCGGCTTAAAGCCGCGCTGATGGACGGCCGCGCGGCGGCGGAAAAGCTGCTGCTCAAAGATCGCCACGGCCGGCGCTGCGCCGAGCGCTTGTGTTTCATGCAGGACGAAATCGTCCGGCTATTGTTCGAATTCACCGGGAAGCATCTTTACCCGTCGCAAAATCCCTCGGAAGCCGAGCGCATGGCCGTCATCGCCACCGGCGGCTATGGACGCGGCCTGCTGGCGCCGGGTTCCGACATCGATCTGTTGTTCCTGCTCCCCTACAAACAGACCGCCTGGGGCGAGTCGGTCGCCGAAGCGATCCTTTATTGCCTTTGGGACATGGGCCTGAAAGTCGGCCATGCCACGCGGGCGGTGAACGAATGCATCCGCCAGGCCAAGGCGGACATGACCATCCGCACTTCCGTGCTGGAGGCACGCTACCTGCTGGGCGACCGCATGCTGTTCGACGAGATGATCGCGCGCTTCGACAAGGAGATCGTGCAGGGCACGGCAGCGGAATTCGTCACCGCCAAGCTCGCCGAGCGCGAGGAACGCCACCGCCGCGCCGGTCAGTCGCGCTATCTGGTCGAGCCCAACGTCAAGGACGGCAAGGGCGGCTTGCGCGACCTGCATACATTGTTCTGGATCGCGAAATACGTCTACCGCGTGCGCGAGCCGGAGGAATTGCTGGAACGCGGCGTGTTCGACCGGCAGGAATATGCATTGTTCCGCCGCTGCGAAGATTTTCTTTGGTCGGTGCGCTGCCACCTCCACTTCGTTGCCGGCCGCGCGGAGGAGCGGCTTTCGTTCGATCTCCAGCGCGAGATTGCGGCGCGGCTCGGCTATACCGAGCGCCCCGGCATGAAGGACGTCGAGCGCTTCATGAAGCACTACTTCCTGGTGGCCAAGGATGTCGGCGACCTCACCGCCGTGCTGTGCACCGAGCTGGAAGACCGCCAAGCCAAGCCCGCGCCCGTGCTCAGCCGCATGATGGCGAAGCTGCGCCCGCGCGCCCGACGCGTCCTGCTCGATACCGACGATTTCGTCGTCGACAAGAACCGCATCACGATCGCCAATACGGACGTCTTTCAGCGCGATCCCGTCAATCTGCTTCGCGTCTTCCGACTCGCGCAGATGTACAATCTCGTCTTGCACCCGGACGCGATGCGCACCATCCGGCGCTCGTTGAAACAGATCGACCGCGACCTGCGGCGCAACGCGGAGGCCAACCGCCTCTTCCTGGAAATCCTGACTTCGGAGGACGCGGAAATCGTCCTGCGCCGCATGAACGAAACCGGCGTGCTCGGCCGTTTCGTGCCGTCCTTCGGGCGCGTTGTCGCCATGATGCAGTTCAACATGTATCACCACTATACGGTGGACGAGCATCTGTTGCGCTGCATCGGCGTGCTGGCGGAGATCGAGCGCGGAGAGAGCGAGGAATTCCCGCTGGCGAGCGAACTTTTCCGCAAGATCCTGCCGCAGCATCGGGCCGTGCTCTACGTCACGCTGTTCCTGCACGATATCGCCAAGGGCCGCACGGAAGACCATTCCATTGCCGGCGCGCGCATCGCCCGCCGCCTCTGCCCGCGGCTCGGCTTCTCGCAGGCCGAAACCGAGACCGTCGCCTGGCTGATCGAAAGTCATCTCGTGATGTCCATGATCGCGCAGTCGCGCGATTTGTCCGACCGCAAGACCATCGAGAATTTCGCCGCGGTGGTGCAGTCGCTGGAGCGGCTCAAGCTCCTGACCATCCTGACCACCGCCGACATCCGCGCGGTCGGGCCGGGCGTATGGAACGGCTGGAAGGCGCAATTGCTGCGCACGCTCTATTACGAGACCGAGCCGGTGCTCACCGGCGGCTTCTCCGAGGTCAACCGCGCCCAGCGCGTGGCGCTTGCGCAGGAGGAATTCAAGGCGGAGATCAAGGACTGGCCGCGCGAGCAGCTTGACGTCTATGTGGCGCGCCACTACCCGGCCTATTGGCTTAAAGTGGATCTGCCGCACAAGATCGCGCATGCAAAATTCCTGCGCGAGACGGAAAAATCCGGCAAGTCGCTCGCTACCGCGGTCGGTTTTGACGCCGCGCGCGGCGTCACCGAGCTCACCGTGCTGGCGCCCGATCATCCGTGGTTGCTGTCGATCATCGCCGGCGCCTGCGCCCTGGCGGGCGCCAACATCGTCGATGCGCAAATCTACACGACCACCGACGGGCTCGCGCTCGACACCATTGCGGTGTCACGCGAATTCGATATGGAAGAAGACGAGATGCGCCGCGCCGCGCGCATCGCCATTTCGATCGAAAAGGCGCTGCACGGCGATCTCAAGCTGCCCGAGGTGATCGCCGCGGGCGCGCCGCCCAAGGGCAGGATCAAGGCCTTCGCGGTGGAGCCCGAGGTCACCATCAACAATCAGTGGTCGGACCGCTACACGGTCGTCGAAGTGATCGGCCTCGACCGGCCCGGCCTGCTCTATGCGCTGACCACCACTTTGTCGAAGCTCAATCTCAACATCGCCTCCGCCCATGTGGCGACCTTCGGCGAGCGGGTGGTCGACGTGTTTTACGTCACCGACCTGCTCGGCGACAAAATTTCCTCTCCGACCCGGCAGGCCGCGATCAAGCGGGCGCTGATGCAGCTCTTCCTCGGCGGCGCGGAAACCGAAGGCGAGCCGCGCAAGAGTGCCGCAGCGGGCTGAAAACTCCACTCCCTCTCCCCGCAAGCGGGGAGAGGTGAAAACCTTAACTGGCCCTTAAACAGCCCGTTTTAGCGTCAAAATGGCCCGGCGTTCGAAGCCGCCGGTTTTGCCAGACGGGACGGGATATGGCGTGGGGACGACGAAAGGCCAGCGCGCGGCGCGAGCCGGTGTTCGACGCCGCACCGCGCGGCCATGACCTGAAGCATGACCTGGAGCTCGGGGGACGCGCGCGTTCCGGCGGCTCCTACCACGACGATAACGATCGACCGCGGCGGGGGCGTCGCGGGCGCGCCGGCGGCCGCCCCCCCTGGCGGTTTGGACACCTTGTCTATTGGTCGGCGGTGCTGGCGATTTGGGCGGCGATCGGGACCATCGGCGCAGGAGTCTGGATCGCGGTGCACTTGCCGCCGATTCAATCGCTGGAGATACCCAAGCGTCCGCCGGCTATCCAGATCGTCGGGCTGAACGGCGAATTGCTCACCACCCGCGGGGACTTCGCCGGCAAAGCGCTGTCGCTGCGGGAGATGCCTGCCTATCTGCCCAAAGCCTTCATCGCCATCGAAGACCGCCGCTTCTATTCCCACTATGGCGTCGATCCGCTCGGCATCGCGCGCGCGGCCGCCGCCAACATCATGCAGCAGAGCGTCTCACAAGGCGGCTCCACCATCACCCAGCAATTGGCCAAGAACCTGTTCCTGACCCAGGACCGCACGATCACGCGCAAGATTCAGGAGCTGGTGCTGGCGTTCTGGCTCGAACACAAATTCACCAAGACGGAGATTTTGGAGCTCTATCTCAACCGCGTCTATTTCGGCGCCGGTGCCTATGGCGTGGAAGCCGCGGCGCAGCGCTATTTCGGCAAGAGCGCGCGCCAGGTGACGCTGGCGGAAGCGGCCATGCTCGCCGGCCTCATTAAATCGCCATCGCGGCTGGCGCCGATCCGCAATCCCGACGGCGCCGAGCGCCGCGCGCAGACCGTGCTTGTGCGGATGGCGGAAACCGAGCTCATCAGCGAAGACATGGCGGCGATCGCCTTGGCGCACCCGCCCCGTGTTGTGAAGCAAGCGGACGCCGGATCGGTCAATTACGTCGCCGACTGGATCATGGACGAGCTCGACGGCCTTGTCGGCCGCGTCGATCAGGATATCGTGATCGAGACCTCGATCGATCCCGCCCTGCAAGCGGCGGCGGAGAAGGCGCTGGTCGACGAGCTGGCGCAGAAGGGCGGCAAGTTTGGCGTCGGGCAGGGCGCGGTGCTGGCCATGACGCCCGACGGCGCCGTGCGCGCATTGGTCGGCGGCAGAGACTACACCGAGAGTCAGTTCAACCGCGCGATCGCGGCCAAGCGCCAGCCGGGTTCGGCGTTCAAGCCCTTTGTCTATCTCACCGCCATCGAGCGTGGACTGACGCCGGATACCGTGCGCGAAGACGGCCCGATAACCGTGAAAGGCTGGAAGCCGGAGAATTACAGCCGCGAGTATTTCGGACCCGTGAGTTTGACCGAGGGCCTTTCGCTTTCGCTCAACACCGTTTCGGTGCGGCTGACGCTGGAATTCGGGCCGACCGCGGTGGCCAAGACCGCGCACCGCCTGGGCATTGCCTCGAAGCTGGAACCCAACGCTTCGATTGCGCTCGGCACTTCCGAGGTTTCCCTCATCGAGCTGGTCAGCGCCTATTCCGCCTTGGCGAACGGCGGCTATGCGATCACCCCGCATGTGGTCGAGCGCGTGCGCGCGGCCGACGGCGCCACACTCTACACGCGCCTGCCCGGCGGCTTGGGCCGCATCATCGATCCCCGCTACGTCGCCATGATGAACCGCATGATGCAGGAAACGCTGCTGACCGGCACGGCGCGCAGGGCCGAGTTGCCCGGCTGGCCGGCCGCCGGCAAGACCGGAACCAGCCAGGATTTCCGCGATGCCTGGTTCGTCGGCTACACCGGCCGTCTCGTGACCGGCATATGGCTCGGCAACGACGACGGCTCGGCCACTCACAAAACGACCGGCGGCGGTCTCCCCGTGGAGATCTGGAGCCGCGTGATGAAAGCCGGTCATCTGGGCCTGCCGGTCATCGGCCTTCCCGGATTGAACGGCGGCGCCGAGGTTATCGCGGGCGCGCGGCCGCCCGGCAATATCCCCGGCGGGCCGCAGGTGGCTGCCGCCGGCGCGCAGGCGCCATCCGCGGATCACGGCGGCCTCGACGACTGGCTGTTGGGGAAATTGTTCGGGCGGCCCTGACCGGCGCCGGCTAGAAGAATTCCACCGGCGCCCTGCCCTCGGACAGGCCATAGCCGTGCAGATTGTTGCCGTGGAGATCGAGCCACGTCTTCGCCCGCTTGGTCGCCGGCGACAGCTGCTCCAGCAGGCGCCAGAAGCGGGCCGAATGGTTCATCTCGATCAGATGGGTCACCTCGTGCGCGGCCAGATAGTCGAGCACAAAGGACGGCGCGAGGATCAGCCGCCAGGAAAAGGATAGCACGCCGGTGGTGGAGCAAGAACCCCAGCGGCTCGATGGATCGCGGATGGCAATGCGCTTGATCCGCGCGCCGAGCCTTTCCGCATAGTGGCGGCTTGCCCTTTCCAGATCGTGCCGGGCCTCGCGCTTGAGGAAATCGGTGACACGGCGATTGATATGCGCCGGATCGCCCGCAACACATAGCAGACGTTCGCCGCAGCCGTTGCTTTCGGTCCACACCACGCCGCGCGTATCGCGGCAATGCACGATATGATGCGGAACTCCGCGCAAGGGAAGCAAGACGCCGGGGATAAAAGGCGCGGCTTCCGGCAAGCAGCCGAGACGAGATGCAATCCAGCCGCCATGCTTTTGCGCGAATTTCTGCGCTTCCTTGAGGCTGCCGCGCGGCGGCATGGTGAGCACGACTTCGCGGGTGGCGGTCTGGATGCGAAGCGTGTAGCGCCGCGCCTGACGGTGCCGGCGCACCCGCACCAGATAGAACTTCTTTTCATAGGCGATGCTGATCGCCTGCGGCTCGCTCGGCCGACGATACAATAAGGCACGCACAGGCATGGGGAGCGCCCAGTGGGGAAGGTCCGTCGAGCGAAATACTGCCATATTCCCGCCGGCGCACAGCCCCCAAATATTAATAAAGCTCTGGCCCAAGATGCAGCGGTTTTAGCTGCTGGAATCCTCAGCATCTTGGGTTGGCTGACGATTGAAACCTAGATCACTTACCGGGCGCGGAGTTAACCATTAATTGATGCCCAGGGTGGGTTCCGGGAGGCGTATAAAATATAGAAATAACAATAGCTTAGCCTGCAATCACGCCGCCATGTTTCATGCCGGCGGCGAGAAAAGCGGATGAACCTTTGATTTTCCAGCCGCTGCGGGCGGGGTCCGAATCACGGTTTGCGACGGCGCCGTTCCGCTTTGGCACGGAAGACGCTTTAGGCGACGCGGCCATTCTTGCTTTCGGCGCGTGCGGCCGCGGAGTCGTTGGACGAAATGAAATCGGCGATGCGCGGCGCGATGTCGGCGCGAAAGCGCGAACCGTTGAAGACGCCATAGTGACCGACGCCGCGCGCGAGATAATGCGTCTTGCGCTCGGACGGAACGTTGACGCAGAGCCGATGCGCCGCTTCGGTCTGGCCGACGCCGGAAATATCGTCGTTTTCGCCCTCCACCGTCATCAGCGCGACGCGCCGGATGCGCGCCGGATCGACCGGGGTGCCCCGATGGGTCATCTCTCCCTTCGGCAGCGCGTGGCGGACAAACACGGTATCGACGGTCTGCAAATAATATTCGGCGGCGAGATCCATGACGGCGAGATATTCGTCGTAGAATTCGCGGTGCTTCTGCGCCGAGTCGCCGTCGCCCTCGACCAGATGCCGGAAAAGATTTTTGTGCGCTTCGATGTGACGGTTAAGATTCATGCTGACGAAGCCGTGCAGCTGAAGAAAGCCGGGGTACACGTCGCGCATGAAGCCGGGGTGAGGGAACGGCACTTTGGTAATGACGTGACGGCGGAACCAATCGACGCCGCGCTGCTCGGCAAGCTGGTTCACCTCGGTGGGATTGCAGCGGGTATCGATCGGACCGCCCATCAAGATCATGGAGCGGGGCGCATCGGGGTCGTTTTCCGCTTCCATCAACGCCACGGCGGCGAGCACGGGAACCGACGGCTGGCATATGGCGATCACATGGGTATAGCCGCCGAGCACGCGCAGCATGGCGATGACATAGTCGATATAGTCATCGAGATCGAAGGCGCCTTGCGTCAGCGGCACCATGCGCGCATCGATCCACTCGGTGACGTAGACGTCGTGCTGCGGCAGGAAAGCCTCGACGGTGCCGCGCAGCAGCGTCGCAAAGTGCCCGGAGAGCGGCGCGACGATGAGGACCTTGGGCTGCGGCCGTTTCGGCGGATGCACGAAGCCGCGCTCGAAGTGCAGCAGCCGGCAGAAAGGCCGTTGCCAGATCGTGTCGATGTGAACCGGCACACGTTCTCCGCCGGCCTGCGTGGAGGCAATGTCCCATTCCGGCTGGGCATAGCGGCGCGTGGCGCGCTCGAACACCTCGGCGGCGGCGGCGGCCGATTTTCCGAAATAGGTATGCGAAAGAGGATTGACCGGATTCTTGTAGAAGAAGCGGGCGGCTTCCGCGAGCGCCCGCGAGGGATTGAGCGCCGCATGGTTCATCTCATAGAACCAATACATCGGCGTCGCCAGCATCAGCCCGTCTTCCGGCGATGCGGCGGCCTCGCCGGCGAATTCACCTATGGCCACGGCAGGAGGTCCGTCTTGTTGCGCTGCAACAGATTGTCGTCTTTTCCCCATTGCGTCAATATAATGAAAGACGTTTCACCCTTCGTTACCGGGCGGGGAAACCCAGGCGAAAGGCGCTTATTCACCGGTTTGCAGCAGCATGCCCTGGCGCCGCGCGCTTTCCACCAGGCGCAGGAAAGCCACGACCGCAGCGCCAAAAAAGACGATGTTGAGCGCGAGCGCCGAAAGCATCAGGTCGGCGCGGAAGACGTGGTCGATCACCAAGGCCCGCATCCCTTCGAACACATAGGTGGGAGGCAGCATCCAGGCGACGGGCTGCAGCCAGTCCGGCAGCACGGAGACGGGATAATAGACGCAAGCGAGCGGCAGCAGCACAAAGGTCACCGTCCAGGCCAAGCTTTCCGCACCGAGGCCATGACGCAGCAGCAGGCCGGAAATGAGGATGCCGATCGCCCAGCTCGTCAGGATGAGGTTGGCGAAGAAGGCCGCCAGCGCCAACCCAAAGCCGTAGAGATTGAAGCCGAAAAAAACGATGGCGACGAGCGACACCGGCACGATGCCGAGCACCAGACGCATCAGGCTCATGGTCATGAGCGCGGCGACGAATTCCGTCGGCCGCAGCGGACTCATCATCAGATTGCCCAGGTTGCGCGCCCACATTTCTTCGAGGAACGAGACGGAGAATCCGACCTGGCCGCGAAACAGGATTTCCCACAGCAGCATGGCGCCGATCAGGGTTCCGCCGGCGCGGGCGAAAAATCCGGAATGCTGACCGATATAAATCTGGATCAGACCCCAGGTCATGACCTGCACGAGCGGCCAATAAATCAGTTCAAGCTGGCGCGGCCAGGACGAACGCAGAAGATACCAATAGCGCAGCACCATCGTGCCGACGCGCCGCCACGAGAAACCGGCTTGCGCCTGCGGATGCGCGCTCATTGCGCCGCCTCCTGGGCGCCGCCGCGTCCGCGCGCGACGTCGAGAAAGACCTCCTCCAGCGTGCGGCGGCCGTAGCGCGCCAAAAGGCGCTGGGGGGAATCGTCGTCCTCGATCCGCCCGCTCTTGAGCATGATCACGCGGTCGCACAGGCGTTCGACTTCCGCCATATTGTGGGAGGCGAGCAGCACCGTCGCGCCGCGTTCCGCGCGGTAGCGTTCCAGCCGCGCGCGCACCCAGTCCGCGGTGTCGGGATCCAAGGAAGCGGTCGGCTCATCGAGCAGGAGAACTTCCGGCTGATTGAGAAGAGATTTGGCGAGCGAGACGCGGGTCTTCTGCCCGGATGACAGCTTGCCCGTCGCCCGGTCGAGCAGCTCGGTCAGATTCAATTCCTCGGCTAAAGTCGCGATGCGCGCACGGACGTCTTCGACGCCATAAAGCCCGGCAAAGACGGTAAGGTTTTGCCGCACCGTCAGCCGCATCGGCATGTCCACATAGGGACTCTCGAAATTCATGCGATGCAGCACCCGATAGCGCTGGCGCGGCATCTGCGCGCCGAGCACGGTGACGCCGCCGGAGGTGGGCGTGGTCAGGCCCATGATCATGGCGATGGTCGTGGTCTTGCCGGCGCCGTTGCCGCCGAGCAGCGCGGTCATGGAGCCGGGCGGAAGCTGGAAGGAAATACCGGCGACGGCGGTCGTCGCCTTGTAAACTTTAACGACGCGATCGACGCCGACGGCAGGGGCCGGTGGGCTGAGGGACGAGGACGGCATGGCGGGTAGAGAATTGACGTTCCGGCTCCTCTTTCGCAAGCCTTTCCGGGACGACTTTGGCCGCCCGCGACGGCAGTTGACGACACTTGGCCGCATCGCCGCCGCATTAGGCGGCGGCGGCGGGCTTCGCTAGAATAGCACAATGCAGGGCTTCCATTTGAACCAGCCGCAGCGCCTCCTACGCAACGTGCGGCTCGATACGCTGATGCGCCTGCGCTGGCTCAGCGTGGCCGGCCAGACCACCGCGGTGCTCGTGGTGCACTACGGCCTCGGATTCCGCGTGCCGATCTGGGCTTGCCTTGCCGTGATCGCGCTGTCCGCCGGCGTCAATATCGCGCTGCGCGTGCGCTTTCGGCCGACGCAGCGGCTGGAGCCCGACCGGGCGGCATGGCTTCTGGCCTTCGACATTGCCGAACTCGCGGTGCTGCTTTTTCTCACCGGCGGGCTGCAAAACCCCTTCTCTTTTCTGTTTCTCGCACCGGTTCTGATTTCCGCCACCGCGCTGCCGCCGCGCATGACGGTCGTCCTCGGCGCCTTCGCCGTGCTCTGCGCCACCGTGCTTGTCTTCGTGCACTACCCGCTGCCGTGGAACGCGGAAGATCCGCTGGAACTGCCGGCGATCTACATGATGGGCGTGTGGCTCTCCATCCTGATCGGCATGGGCTTCATCGGTGTCTATGCCTGGCAGATCACCGAGGAAGCGCGCCAGCTTGCCGAGGCGCTGGCGGCCACCGAACTCGTGCTGGCGCGCGAGCAGCATCTGTCGCAACTTGACGGCCTTGCCGCCGCGGCGGCGCACGAGCTCGGCACGCCGCTTTCCACCATCGCCGTCATCGCCAAGGAACTGGAACGCGCCATCTCCTCGGAATCGCGCCATGGCGCCGACGTGCGACTGTTGCGCGAACAGGCGCAACGCTGCCGCGACATCCTGGCCAAAATTACGGAATTGTCTGCGAGCGGCGAGCCTTTCGACCGCCTGCGGCTGTCGGCCTTGATCGAGGAAGTCGTCGCGCCGCACCGCGATTTCGACATCGCCATCGACGTGGCGCTGCCGTCCGACCGGGCGCTTGAGCCGCTCGGTGCGCGCAATCCCGCCATCGTTTACGGGCTCGGCAATTTGGTCGAGAACGCGGTCGATTTCGCGCGCGGGCGTGTCGAGGTCATAGCGGCGTGGAATCAGGATGAGGTCGCGATCACCATTCGCGACGACGGTCCGGGCTTCTCCGGCGAGGTTATGGACCGCCTCGGCGAGCCCTATGTGACGACCCGCCGGCTGCGGGGAAAGGAAGAAACCGGGGAAACCGGGCTTGGCTTGGGCTTCTTTATCGCCAAGACTCTGCTTGAGCGCTCCGGCGCGACGCTCAACTTTAAGAACCGCAAAAATCCGGAATTCGGCGCCGAGGTTGCAATGCACTGGACACGCAGCGACTTCGAATATCGAATTCCGGAACAAGGGCGACTGGAGGAATTTTCCTGGTATAATGCAAACACTGACAGCCGGACAGAAGCGCCGGAAAACTCACAGAACCTCACGAAAGCGAATGCGCCATGAATGAGTTCAACGAGCTGGTTGCAAAGAGCGTTCCGGGCGAGCGCACGCTGCTGATCGTCGAGGACGACAGGCCGTTCCTTCAGCGCCTCGCCAGCGCCATGCAAAGCCGCGGCTTTGCGGTAACGACGGCGGAGTCGGTGGCGGAAGGCTTGCAGCAGGTCGAACGGGCCGCGCCCGCTTTCGCGGTGGTGGACATGCGGCTCGGCGACGGCAACGGCCTCGATGTCATCTCCGCACTCAAGCATTCGCGTCCCGAAGCGCGTGCAATTATCTTGACCGGCTACGGAAACATCGCCACCGCGGTGACCGCGGTAAAACTTGGCGCGGTGGATTACCTCGCCAAGCCGGTGGACGCCGACGACGTGGTGACGGCGCTGCTTGCGCGGGACACCAAGAAGGCCGAGCCGCCGGCCAATCCCATGTCGGCGGACCGGGTGCGCTGGGAGCATATCCAGCGCATCTATGAGCTGTGCGGCCGCAATGTTTCGGAGACCGCGCGCCGCCTCAACATGCACCGCCGCACGTTGCAACGAATTTTGGCCAAGCGCGCGCCGCGGTAACTATCTTGGCGCCGT
>JBBDNZ010000120.1:0-21276 GCA_040877285.1 Xanthobacteraceae bacterium | reverse complement strand
ATGCCGGCCTCGGCCTCGTCCTTCGAGACGGGCGCTGACGCGCCCTCCTCAGGATGCGGACGAAATATTCAATTACACCGGTATCCGCACCGTCGCGCGCAGGCCGCCGAGCGGGCTGTCGCCGAGTCTGATGTCGCCGCCGTGCGAGCGCGCGATATCGCGCGCGATGGCGAGGCCTAAGCCCGTGCCGCCCTGATCCTGGTTGCGGGCATCGTCGAGGCGCAGGAAAGGCTTGAACACCTGCTCGCGCATGGCCGGCGGGATGCCGGGCCCGTCGTCGTCGATTGTCACCGTCAGCCAACGATGATCGCGATGGCCGGTGATGGAAATCGTCGAGGCAAAGCGCGAGGCGTTGGAAACGAGATTGGCAAGGCAACGCTTGAACGCGGCCGGCCGCACCGTCACGATCGGAACGCCGTGGAACGTCACCGTCGCCTTGTCGCCTTGGCGCTCGGCGTCCTGCTTCAGCTCTTCAAGGAACGCGGCCATGTCCGTGGGCGCCGCCTGTTCGCCGGAATCGCCGCGCGCGAAGGCGAGATAGGCTTCCAGCATCCGCGCCATTTCTTCGATGTCCTTCTTCATCGCCTCGACTTCCGGGCTGTCGCCGATCAGCGCCAATTCCAGCTGGAACCGGGTCAGGATGGTGCGCAGGTCATGCGAGACGCCGGCGAGCATGGTCGTGCGCTGCTCCATCGTGCGCTCGACGCGCTGCTTCATCTCGACGAAGGCCTGGGCGGCGCGGCGCACCTCGCGCGCTCCGCGCGGCCGGAAATCCGGCACCTCGCGCCCCTTGCCGAAGCTTTCGGCGGCGTCCGCCAGCCTCAAAATCGGACGGATCTGGTTGCGCAAAAACAGAATGGCGACGGTGAGCAGCACCAATGACGTGCCGACCATCCATAACAGGAAAATTTCCGAATTGGAGGCATAGGCGGCATTGCGGCGCGCAAAGACGCGCAGCACCGTATTGTCAAGCTGGATGCGGATTTCCACCAGCGCCGAGCGTCCCACCGTGTCGATCCAGAACGGCAGGCCGATTTGCTTGCGCAGTTCTTCCGACAGCGCCTGATCGAGCAGCGAAAAGAATGGTTTCGGCGCCGGCGGCGGCATTTCGCCCACGGGAAGGAAGTCGACGACCAGACCCAGCCGGTCCTGCGCGATCTTGCGGATGCGCGGCTGGCCGGCGTCGGGCGGAAGGATCTTATAGACGTCGATCAGCGCGGCGACATCCTGCACGACGCCCGCCGACAGGCGCTGCGTCACCAGATTCCAATGCCGCTCCATGAAGACGAAGGCGACGACCGATTGCAGCAGCACCATCGGCGTGACGATGATGAGCAATGAGCGGGCATAAAGCCCCTTCGGCATGAAACTGTTGATCCAGCGCCAGATGCGCGCCCATATCTCCCGCACGCGCTCGGCCGCCGAACGCAGGCTTGCGAGGCCGATGTCGAGACTTGTCATGAGCTCAGCACCAGGCGGTAGCCAATGCCGCGCACGGTCTGCACGATGAGCGGATTGGTCGGGTCGCGTTCGATCTTGCGCCGTAGACGGTTGACCTGAACGTCGACCGCGCGTTCGTTCAACGAAACACCGTTGCCGGACAAGGCGAGGCGCGGGACGGTCTCGCCCGGACGCGATGAGAGCACGCGCAGCATCTCGCGCTCGCGGTCGGTCAGGCGGATGACCTCTTCGCCGCGGCGCAATTCGCCGCGGGCGATATGGAACACGAACGGACCGAAACGAACGGATTCCGCGGGCGCCGGCGTGGCGGGTTGCGCCCGCTTGAGGACATTGGCGATGCGCAACGATAGTTCGCGCGGTTCGAACGGCTTGGCGAGATAGTCGTCGGCGCCGAGTTCGAGACCTTCGATCCGGCTTTCCTTTTCGTCGCGCGCCGTGAGCATCAGGATCGGCACGGTCGATTTCTCCCGAATCGCCCGCGCCAGTTCGAAGCCGGTTTCCCCCGGCATCATCACATCCAGGATCAGCAGATCGAAGCGCAGCCCGTCGAGCTTCGACCGCGCGTCCGCGGCCGTCTTGGCCGTGGTGACGCGGTAACCCTCCGCCATCAGAAACCGCAGCAGCAGATCGCGGATGCGGCGGTCGTCATCCACCACAAGCAGGTGTGGCGCGTCGTCGGCGGGCACGGCGGTATTATGATTCATCGTCGCTTCCTGGCCGGTCAGGGCCGCGAGCGGGGACCGCGATCCGCATGGCGGATAAGACGCAGCACGTCGTCTCCGCCTTCGGCGTCGAGCATAGCGATGAGAAACTGCCGTGCCGCCTCATGCGCCCCCGGACCGAGCCCCTCGAACGCGCGCAGGATGCGTTGGGTCTGCAGCCCGGCGAGTTTCAGCGCCAGCGCTTCGCCTTTCGGCGTGGCGTAAAGAAGGCGCTGGCGGCGGTCGTTCTCCCCCTCTTTCTGCACGATATAGCCCTGGTCGATAAGCTGTTTCAGCACCCGGCCGAGAGACTGTTTGGTGATTTTCAGGATATCGAGGAGGTTGGCCACCTTCATCGCCGGATTGCGGTTAACGAAGTGCAGGACGCGGTGATGCGCCCGTCCGAAGCCAAGCTTTTTCAGCACCTCGTCCGGATCGCTGACAAAGTCGCGATAGGCGAAGAACAACAACTCGATGATGTCCCACATCGGCTCCGGCGCCGGCCCCTCTTCGCCGGATTTGCCGGCTTTGACCGGCCGCTTCAGGGCCGAAAAATTTATGTCAGTCATATTGACATATTCTGGTTTGATTGTTACCCAAAGCTACATTCTGACGAAAGGATCGTGCTCAAGGGGCAATTCCAGGGCCTGTCATTGCGCTGGTCGCGAAAGCGCGCTCTCATTGAGCAAACGAAAACATACCGGGTGTTGGCCTGCGAAGCAAAATAGGACTGGCGCCTTTTGGACCCCCGGCGCCGCCCGCGGCCGGCTCTGAGTAACCCGAGGAGGGGATGCCATGGCTGCGCCTGCTGCGCCCTTTGACCAACGCGAAGGCGTCATCTGGTACGACGGCAAGCTCGTGCCCTGGGCCGACGCGACGCTGCACGTGCTTTCCCACGGGCTGCATTACGCCAGCGCTGTATTCGAGGGCGAGCGCGCCTATGGCGGTGAAATCTACAAGATCACCGAGCATTCGGAACGGCTGAAGCATTCGGCGCGGACGCTGGATTTCGAGATCCCCTACTCCGTGGCCGAGATCGACGCCGCCAAGCGGCTCGTTCTGGAAAAGAACGGGCAGAAGGACGCCTATGTGCGCCCCATCGCCTGGCGCGGCTCGGAGATGATGGGGGTCTCCGCGCAGAACAATAAAATCCATCTCGCCATCGCGACGTGGGAATGGCCGAGCTATTTCGATCCCGCGCAGCGGCTCAAAGGCATCCGGCTCGATCTGGCCGACTACCGGCGGCCCGATCCCAAGACCGCGCCGGCCGGCTCCAAGGCCGCGGGCCTCTACATGATCTGCACCATCTCCAAGCATAAGGCCGAGCGCAAAGGCTATGCCGACGCGCTGATGCTGGATTGGCAGGGCCGCGTAGCCGAATGCACCGGCGCCAACATCTTCTTCATCGCCGACGGGAAAATCCACACGCCGACCGCCGATTGCTTCCTCGACGGCATTACCCGGCGCACGGCCATTGCGCTGGCGAAGAAGCACGGCATCCCGGTGATCGAGCGCCGCATCATGCCGGAAGAGCTTTCCGGCTTCTCCGAATGCTTCATCACCGGCAGCGCGGCGGAAGTCACCGCGGTGGCCGAGATCGCGCAGTGGAAGTTCACGCCCGGCGCCATCACCAAGCAGCTGATGGACGACTACACCGCCGAAGTGCAGCCCAAGGGCAAAGCCGCGGCGGCGTAACTTCCGTCTTCGCTGCCGGTTGCCTAGCCGTTGGCGGTCATTTGATCTTCCGCGCGCAGCAACGTGACGTACCGCACCCCATTGGCGGCGAGGAACGCCTGCATATCCTCGTCCACGACACGGCCGTGGCTCTGCGAGGCATGGCGCAACAGCAACGTGCCCTTTTTTGCGAAGGCGACGAAGCCGGCGTGAAAGAAATCGAGTCTCGACCGCCGTGAGACGAAGCCGATAACGTCTCCATTGCGCAGAAGTTGCCGGTTGGCCATCAGCGTTGACGGGGCAATGCCGGTAATCGACACCTTGCGCGGTCCCAATTCCCCGTCAACCGTCTTCTCGATGGCAACGGAAGGGCTCATTTCCACCGGCCGGCAGATATGCTTTTCGACAATGCGATCGTTCCAGTCGGCAAAATAATGATTGCGCTCGTCCCAGCGGACCTTGCCGTGCTCGTAGCGGATGCGCAGCAATATCCCCTCGAACTCGCGAAGATCCTTGGCTAGTGCGGCGGCAAGCACGGTTTCGCAATAGGTAACGCAATCGAAGGCGTCGTCGCGCACGACGAACACTTCCGGCCGGCGCGGCCCGCCGATCAGCGTATCCGCCCGATACCGCATCCCGAGCAGCGCGCGTGAAATGAAATCGATGCGGCGCGACACGTCGGGATAGGTTCGCGCTTCTTCGATCAGCCGGGCGATACGCGAAGCTTTGTGGGCCTTTGCGTCCACGCCGAAGACCAGCAGCGGCGCGCCCGCCAGCCATTGCAGAAAAATCCGGCGGCTCGGCGTCACCTGCTATCTCCCGCCCGCCGCGCGGCCGGCTGGCTCCAGCGTTCCGCGGCGGCATCGTCGGCCGCCCGCGCTTCAATCCAGATCTTGCCGCCGCTGCGCTCGACCTGTTTCCAGAATGGCGCGCAGGTCTTCAGATAATCCATCAGGAATTCCGCCGCGGCGAAGGCGTCTGCCCGGTGCGACGATGCGGTGACCACCAGCACGATATTCTCGCCGGGCGTGAGCCGCCCATAACGGTGGATTACGGTGACCCCGAGCAGCGCCCAGCGGCGTTGCGCTTCCTCCACGTGGCGGGCAATTTCAGCTTCCGCCATTTCGGGAAAATGTTCGAGCGTGAGCGCGGCGATCGGTTCGCCCGCCTCGTCGCCGCGGCAGATGCCGGTGAAAGTGACGACGGCGCCGATATCGGTGCGCCCGCGCGCGAGCGCGGCGGCCTCGGCGGCCGAGTCGAAATCCTCGCGCTGCAAGCGGACGGTCATACCGTTAACTCTCCACCTCGTCCCGCGGCCGGCCTGCCGCCGTCCGGATAGAGAAGAGTATCACCCTCCCGTCATCGGCGGGAAGAAGGCGATTTCCCGGGCACCGCCGATGGCCGCCTCCGGCCGGACATGGCTGCGATCGATAGCGGCGCGGATGATCTTGGGATTGTCGAAGGCGTGCGCATATTCTTCGCCGCGCTTCGCCAGCCAAATCATCAGATCGCCGATGGTGGCGACTCCGGGGGGCAGATCGATTTCTTCGTCGGTCTTGCCGACGCGCTCGCGCACCCAGGCGAAATAGCGGATCTTGACACTCATCTCAGATGTTTGACACCGGCACGGAAATAATCCCAGCCAGTGTACAGCGTCAGCAGCGCCGAGAGCCAGAGCAGCGTGAGCCCCAAGGGCGTGACCACGGGCACAATGCGGTCGCCGGCCGACCCCGCCACCAGGAAGCCGACGGCGACGAGCTGCAGAGCGGTCTTCCATCTGGCCAATTGCGTGACAGGGACGCTGACGCGCAGTTCCGCGAGATATTCGCGAAGCCCCGACACCAGGATTTCGCGGCAGAGGATAACGATGGCGGCCCATAGCGACCAGCCGCGGATCGTGCCTTCGGCGGCCAGCATCAACAGGCACGACGAGACCAAGAGCTTGTCGGCGATCGGATCGAGCATGCGCCCGAAACTCGACTGCTGCTCCCAGATGCGCGCGAAATAGCCATCGAGAAAATCGGTAATCCCGGCAACGATGAAGATCGCGAGCGCGACCCAGCGCAGCCAAAGTTCTCCACCCAACACGCCCTGCCAATACATGGCGGCAACCACCGCGGGAATGGCGGCGATACGCGCATAGGTCAGCAGATTCGGCAAGGCGCGCGGGCGTGACGGCACGGAATTGGCGATCGGCTTCATGGCGCGACAAAATACCCGCCCGGCGCGCCCGTCAACAGGACGATCGTAGGCTGGCGCTATTTCTAATCGATCAATTTTCCGAGTGCCGCCGCGCCGGGCATGGCTTCACGCCGGCGTCCCATGGAAAAAATCATAAATCTTCCGCGCCGTCTCGGCATTGATTCCGGGAACTTGTGCGAGATCGGCGGGGGTGGCGCGCTCTACCGCCTTCAACGTGCCGAAATGCCGCAGGAGCGCGCGTTTGCGCGCGGGCCCGATTCCCTCGATTTCCTGCAAACCGGCTTCACGGATGTCGCGCTTGCGGCGCTGGCGGTGCGATCCGACGGCGAAACGATGCGCCTCGTCGCGCAGCCGTTCGACAAAGTAGAGCAACGGATCGCGCGGACGCAGCTTGAACGGCGCGCGGCCGGGCAGAAAGAAAGTTTCTTCTCCAGCGTCGCGATCTGCGCCCTTGGCGATGGCAGCGAGCGGCAGGGCTGCAACGCCCAGCTCGGCAAGCGTCGTGCGCGCGGTGTTGAGCTGGCCCTGCCCGCCGTCGATCAGGATGAGATCAGGCCAGGGCGACTCGCCCAAGTCGTTTTCCTGTCCTTCCGTATCGGCGGCGAGCAAACTATCCGGAGGCCGCGGCGCTTCCGTCAGCAGCCGCTTGAAGCGCCGCCGCAAGACTTCGCGCATCATGCCGTAATCGTCGCCGGGGACGAGATCCGAGGAGCGAATGTTAAACTTGCGGTATTGGCCTTTGATGAAACCGTCGGGACCGGCCACGATCATGGCGCCGACCGCGTTGGCGCCTTGGATGTGGCTGTTATCATAGACCTCAATGCGCCTTGGTGTCTTCGGCAGTCCGAAGGTTTCGGCCAGCGCCTTGAGCAGTTTGCCCTGCGCCGACGTTTCGGCGAGCTTGCGGCCGAGCGCTTCGCGGGCATTGGCAAGCGCATGCTCCACCAATTCTTTCTTCTCGCCGCGCCGGGGCTGCGTCACCTCCACCTTGCGGCCGCTCTTCGTGGTCAGCGCTTTGGCAAGCAGATCGCGGTCCTCGATGTCATGAGAGATGAGCACGAGGCCGGGTGGCGGTTTATCGTCATAGAATTGCGCCAGGAAGGCGCCGAGCACTTCCGAGGCCGAGAGCGAGCGGTCGGCTTTGGGATAATAGGCGCGGTTACCCCAGTTTTGACCCGTGCGGAAGAAGAAGACCTGCACACAATTGAAGCCGCCGGCCTGATGCGCGGCAAAGACGTCCGCTTCTTCGATGGTTCTGGGATTGATGCCCTGCTGCGACTGGACGGCGGATAAGGCCGCCAGGCGGTCGCGGTAGAGGGCGGCGCGCTCATAGTCCTGAGCGGTGGAGGCCTGTTCCATTTCCGCCGCCAGTTGCTCTTTCACGTTGCGGCTTTTGCCGGAGAGGAAGACGTTGGCCTCGCGCACCAGTTCGGCATAGTCGATGAATGATATCTCGCCGGTGCAGGGCCCCGAGCAGCGCTTGATCTGATACAGCAGGCAGGGCCGCGTGCGGCTTGCAAAAAAGGCGTCCGTGCAGGAGCGCAGCAGAAAGGCGCGCTGCAAAGCCGTGATGGTGCGGTTCACCGCCCAGCCCGAGGCAAAGGGGCCATAATATTTGCCCGGGCGGTTGCGCGCGCCGCGGTGTTTCAGAATCTGCGGAGCCCAATGGTCGGAGGTGATCAAGATATAGGGAAAGGACTTGTCGTCGCGCAGCAGCACATTGAAGCGCGGGCGCATCCGCTTGATCAGATTGGCTTCCAGCAGCAGCGCCTCGGTTTCACTGCGGGTGGTGACGAATTCCAATGCATGAGTGGCCGCAATCATGCGTTCGATGCGCGCGTCATGGCCGGCTGGCCGCGCATAGGCAAGAACGCGCTTCTTGATGCTCTTGGCCTTGCCGACATAAAGCACTTCGCCGACCGCATCGATCATGCGGTACACGCCGGAAGCAGCGGGCGCGTGGCGCGCCGCATGCAAAATGGCGGCACGGCCCGCAGCCAGCGACCCGGGACCCGCCGCGGCCAGATCGACGGTGTTCGCTTCCTCGGTTTCGGGCAGGCTCGCTTCTTCATCCACTTCAATGAGCGCGGTCTGCGGATCGATGTCTTTCTTTGAGCCGTTCATATCGCGAAGGTAAGGTCTTGCCGCTCTGCGGGCCAGGGAGAGGAATCGCCGCCGGGCGCCGCTCCCCCAATACGATAGAACGGCACGCTCATTTCCCGCCGCCGGTCGAGCGGTTCGAAGCGCTTCACAGCACTCCGCTTCATGTTGTTCTGGCGCGGCGAGACCGTTGGCGGAGCGCCTTGCGGCATGCTGCGTGTCACTAAACGGCACAGGCCGGAGATTAAGGTAAATATATCCTAGCCGAAATATCGGAAGGATACATTTTCTTAGGCATAGAACCCGTCTTCTTAGGCATAGGACCCGTCATTACTTACGGATTCAGAAACGCTTAACTTAAAATACTCGATAAATCATCAATGAAAATGTCGATCTTTCGCCATCGGGTTGTCTTCGTTCCTCCGCGATGCGGGCCAGAAGTTTCCGCCAAATGGAGTAAGCGCCCGGCGGGAAATCGCGGTGTGGGGAATGGAGTGGAGGTTGGAATGAATAAGAACGCGATTTTCGCCGCAGCCGCTTTTGCGCTCGTGGCTATTTCGAGCGCAGCGCATGCTGCCGACGTCCCGGGCGCCTCCCGCCCCTACGCGCCACCGAGCCTCCAGAGCGGCTATAGCTGGACAGGCCCCTATGTGGGCGCCAACCTGGGCTACCAGTCCGGCGCCGTCACCAACAATCCCACGGAACCCTCGGGCGCCTTCATCGGCATGCAGCTCGGATACAATTGGCACAGCGGCTCATTGGTGTTCGGCGGCGAGACCGACATGCAGATTTCCGGTGCCGACGACGTGCTGGCGCCTTGGAAATTTTCCAACCCCTGGTTCGGCACCACGCGCGCGCGCGTCGGCGACGCGTCAAACAACATCTTGTTCTACGGCACGGGAGGTCTCGCCTATGGCGGCCTCGATCTGGAAAGCGCCGGCTTGTCGCAGGATAAGACGCACTTCGGATGGACGATCGGATTGGGCGCCGAGGTGGGCTTGACCTCCAATTGGACGGCGAAGGTCGAATATCTCTACATCGATCTGACCGACCGCAACTATTTCATCGGCACCGCCAACGGGCTTGAGTCAGATCTCTTCCGTCTGGGCGTCAACTACCGGTTCTGAGCGCAGGTAGCAGTGGCGAAAGACCCCGGGGCCCAGGCAGGCTCCGGGGTTTTGCCAACCGGCGGTGCATAAAGTATTGTTAAGTATTATTTTACCAAAACCGCCTCACTTCAGGCATTATTTTGGCACTATCCTGTCATTGCCAAGTCATTTTGATGGCTATAAATAACATTATAGCTGTGACTTCCTTGCACTAGACATAATATGAATTGCGAATACTTTTGTGCCCGGTTCACAGGAGAATTCGTATGAAAAAGCTACTGCTCGCATCCGTTGGAGCCCTCAGCGTCGCCCTGGCGGGAGCGGCGACCGCTGCGGATCTGCCGCGACAGTCCGCAATGCCGGCCAAAGCGCCGGCCGCCTATATGCTGCCGCCCTACAGCTGGACCGGCCTCTATCTCGGCCTGAACGGCGGCGGCGGCTGGGGCAATTCCCGCTGGAGCGACGGCGCAGGCTCGACCGGAGACTTCGATGTGTCGGGCGGCCTTTTCGGCGGCACGCTCGGTTACAATTGGCAGACAGGCCCGGTGGTCTTCGGCGTCGAAGGCGACCTCGCCTGGAGCGGGATTGACGGCAGCACCAGCGCCGGCATCTGCACCGGCGTGACCTGCACGACCGAAAACAACTGGTTTGGCACCGCCCGCGGCAGGCTCGGCTATTCCGTCGATCGCGTGATGCCCTATGTGACCGGCGGCATCGCTTTCGGCGGCATCGAGGCCAAGACGCCCGGCTTCCCCGGTGAAAGCGATACCCAGGTTGGCTGGACGGTCGGCACCGGCCTGGAATTTGCTCTCACCGGCAATTGGACCGCCAAGGGCGAATATCTCTATGCCGACCTCGGTGACATCGATTGTAGCGCGGCAAACTGCGGCGGCACGGGAACGACCAAGGTCGAGTTCGATGCCCACATCCTGCGCGCCGGCCTGAACTACCGCTTCTAGGCGGTGCAGGGCCTGCTGAAACGACAAAGCCCCGGGCTTACCCCGGGGCTTTTCGCTTGCATTTCAAAAGGCCAGAACAGCACCGGCCTCGACAGAGTGTCCGCCCACGGACGGCCGCCTGCGCGGACGTCAGCCGGTGACGACCAGATTCACCGCCTTGGGCCCTTTGCCCTTTTTGTCGGGCTCGACATCGAAGCTGATGCGCTGGCCTTCGGTCAAAGACTTGAGCCCCGCAGTTTCCACCGCAGTGATGTGAACGAATACGTCGCGTCCGCCATCGTCAGGTTTTACGAAGCCGTAGCCACGTTCGGCATTGAAGAACTTCACGGTACCCGTCTGCGCCATCGGGAAAATCCTCCCCCCGGAACTGCTTCACCGCCCGCCCCCGCGAGACGGCGGCTCGATCGGACATCCGCAAGCGGGGAAGACGTCAGCCACCAGGGACCTCGGCCACTCCACCCGGCCCCCCTGCCAGGAGCCGGAACGTCTAAGCGAGCCTTATAGCCACTAGACCAAGCTGGCCTTGCTGGAAAGAGGCGATCCGCTACCCCGCCTATTTTTTGTCCGCCAGCCAGTCGAGGCGAAAGCCGCCTTCGCGCTGCGAAAAACAGCGCGCAAGTGCGGGAAGCAGCAGGCCAAGCTCACCTTCCAACGTCCAGGGCGGATTGACCACGACCAGGCCGCAGCCGGTCAAACGGGCCGCATCGGGCGGCGAAAAGACATACAGTTCCGCGCGCAAAATCTTGCCGACCCCCAGCCGTTTCAGGCGTTTCGCCAGGGCATCCGGACCAACGCGGTCCTTGATCGGGTACCAGCACAGATAGATGCCGGTTGCCCATTTGCGGTGCGCCTGCGCGAGGGCATTGGCCAAATGCGTGAACTCGTCCGCGGCCTCGAAGGGCGGGTCGATCAAAACCAGGCCGCGGCGCTCCTTCGGCGGCAGATAAGCCGACAAGGCGGTCCAGCCATCGATCGCCACGGCCTTGGCGCGGGTCGAACCGGCCAGATTTCTGGCAAGAGCAGCGGCTGCCTTCGGCTCCAGCTCGCAGGCGATCAAGCGGTCGCCCGGGCGCAGCCATTGCCGCACCAAAAGCGGCGATCCGGGATAGACCGTCAATTTCCCGGGAGAATTGAAGGCGGCGACCGCGTCGAGATAGGGAGCAAGCAGCGTGCGGACATCGGCCGCAAGCGGCGCTCCGAGCAGGCGCGCGATCCCCTCGCGCCATTCACCGGTCCGGCTCGCCGCGGGCCCGGCCAGATCGTAGCGGCCGGCGCCGGCATGGGTGTCGATGACCCGGAACGGCGCCGGCTTGCCGCGCAGATGCGCGACGATACGGGCCAGCACCGCATGCTTGACGACATCGGCGAAATTGCCCGCATGAAATCCGTGCCGGTAATTCATCGCGTCCCGCCGCCGCGCACCGCCGGCATGATCAGCTTTGAGCGCCGGCAGGCCTGACGTTCAAGCTCGGCGCAATCGCGAAACCGCAAGTCCTTGCTCAAGCATATCCTGACTTCGCGCATACGTTTGTGGTCGCACGTCACCGAAACCGCACCCGGCGTCAGTCCGGGATTGGCGGCGATAAAGGCATCCTCGATTTCACTGGGCGCAACCTCGCGCGTGGAGGCGGGCGCGCGATATTGCACCGGAATTTTTATGGCCGTTCGCGCCTGGCGCAGCTCGTCGAAATAGGCCCGCGGCGCAAGGCCGGAGCAGGTGCCGTGCCGCTCCCATTCATGCAAGACAAGCTGCTTGCTAGGCATCAAATCGAGCACGATGGAAACGACCGCGCCATCGAGCGGCGGCGCCGGCTTTTGGCAATATTGCGGAAATCCCTTTTCGTATTGCGGCCACAACCCGTGCACCACGAAGGAGAAGGGCCGGTCTTCGCACTGCTCCACCGGCGCGCGCTGGGGCGTGCGTTCTTCGGCGGCCGCACAGAAAGACGGCGACCACGACAAGGCTAAAACATAGAAGTCGAATTGACCGGCTTGGTTCGGCTGCCGGTTCTGCGCCGAACTCGGCGCGGGGTCCAAGATAAGCGCAAAAACCAGCGCCGCCGAAGCCGCCGCCCGAAACAAGATCGGCATGGCTTTAGGGGCGCGCCATCCGGCAGCTCGGGTTATAGGCCCAATTGCGGTCGAGTCCGACCACGCACCACTGCACGCCCCAGGTGGCACCGATCTCGCCCATGCCGGCCTCGATGGAGAAATAGACGGGGCGCGAGACGCCGTCGGACACCTGCGCCTCGGCGCTGCAGAAGCGGCGCGTGGCCACCTCGGCCGACCAGGGACGAAAAGCCGTTTCGTGCACCTGCGTAAAGTCCACGATTTGCAGATTCGAGTTCCAGAACCGGCTTTCTTTTTCCCGGAAAGCGGCGGCGATTTCGTCAAGCGCCGCTTCGCAGGACGGCAAGACCCAGTTGGGAAACTTATTGGCGCGCGCCGGGCTTCCCCAAGCCGAAAGGGCAAGCAGCGCAAGCGCTATTCCTGCAGCACCGACACCACGCGACATAACGCAAACTCCTCATGCACGGCCGCGACGGTGACGCGCCTGCGGCGGGCGGTCAAGAGTGCGGTGGTGCCGCCCCGAATCGGGCAATCATTACAAGGTTATGCGTCGGCCATGCGACCATATACTGCGCCTCCGACCGGCGGCCGGTTGGCGCGCTTTCAAGCGATTATGCGATGCTGCTAGAGCACTCTTTCCCACGCCTACCGCCAGTCGCCAAGCACCGCCTGCACCAATGCCAGCGCCGCCACGGCTGCCGTGTCGGCGCGCAACATACGCGGCCCGAGCGCCAAGCGCAGCACATTCGGCGCGTTCAAAAGTGCGACGCGCTCCGCTTCGGCAAAACCGCCTTCCGGTCCGATGAGCACGGCGAGCGGGATCGCGATAGCGCTGTCTTTCTTCGCTCCTTTAAGCGCAGCGATGGGATCCTTCACCTGCGCGTCCTCGTCGCAGAAGATCAGAAGCCGTCCCGGCTCCCGCGCGGAAAGAGCGCGCTCCAGGGCAAACGGAGCCGCAATGTCGGGCAGCGTCAAGACGCCGCACTGTTCGGCAGCCTCGATGGCGTTGGTCCGCAGTCGGTCGAGATTGACCCGCGCAGCCTGAGTATGCCGCGTCATCACCGGCTGCAGGCGCGAGGCGCCTAACTCCACCGCTTTTTGCGCCATATAGTCGAGGCGCGCGTGCTTCAGCGGCGCGAACCAGTAGTGCAGATCGCCCGGCGCGGGTTGGTCGCGCGTACGCTCCTCAAGATCAAGCGTGACGGTCCGTTTGCCGTCATCCGCCAGCCGGGCCCGCCATTCCCCTTCGCGCCCATTGAAGACCAGAACGGGATCGCCGGACCTAAGGCGCAATACATTGAGAAGATAGTGGGCTTGCCGCGCCGCGAGGCGGATTGCCTTCCCGGTGCCGAGCGGGGAATCGACATAGAGCCGTGGTGTGCGAAAGTCGTAGCGCGCCATGAAATGTGCCGATTCCAGAGAGGAAATCTGCTTTAACCGTCCCGATCTTTAGCTTCCAGCGGGCCAACGGTTGGAAGTATCATTGTTGCCGCCTTGTCGCCGGATTCGAAGGGTTATCTGGGACGGGTCCACACCGGCGGGCGACGCTACGGGATTTTCGGGGAGGAGACGACCATGCTGTTTCGCCGGGTTATACCCGCCGTGGCCGCCCTGCTGCTTGCCGGCCTTGCGCAGACGCACGCGCAGAACGACTCCAGTGGGGAGCTCCAGGCGAGCTGCCAAGATAAATTCGTCGAGCTGCGGACGCAGGCGGAAAAGAGATTCGGCACCGTCAAAAGTGCGATCAGCCGCAAGGCTCCCGCGGTTGAACAATGCCGCTTGATAAAATCGTTTACCGAGGCCGAAAGCAAGATGATCAAATACATCGAGGAGCAAGGTATCTGGTGCGGCTTCCCGGCCGAAGCCCTTGCCGCGCTGAAAGCAAATCAGGTCCAGTCGCAGGAATATCGCAAACAGGCTTGTGCCGCCGCAGCTCAGCCTCGGCCCACGCGACCGGCGGGGCCCACGCTCAGCGATGCTCTCACCCCACCGGTGTCGGATGAAAACACGACCAGGACCGGCCGCGGCACCCTCGATTCCCTCGGCGGGAATCCGCTTGCGCGATGAGTAACGCAGCCGGCCGGGTTGCCGACGCGACCGACAACTGGGTCGACCGTCTCGCGCCGCCTGCGATCCGGCCCTATCTGCGCCTCGCCCGCTTCGACCGGCCGATCGGCGCATGGCTGTTGCTGCTTCCCTGCTGGTGGTCAACGGCACTGGCGGCCGTTGCCTCCGGCGCCGCCATTCCTAATCTCAGGCATCTCGCGCTGTTCTTTATCGGCGCTTTCGTGATGCGCGGCTGCGGCTGCACCTGGAACGACATCGTCGATCGGCACATCGACGCGCAGGTCGCCCGCACGCGTTCGCGGCCTATTCCGTCGGGGCAAGTAAGCCTCACCGGCGCGCTGATCTTTCTTATGCTCCAAGCCCTGGTAGGCCTCGCCGTGCTGCTGCAATTCAATGGCTTTGCCATCGCTACCGGCATTGCTTCACTGGCGGTTGTCGCGATTTATCCTTTCATGAAACGCGTCACCTATTGGCCGCAGATCGTCCTCGGCCTGGCGTTTTCCTGGGGGGCGCTCATGGGCTGGGCCGCCGCCTTCGGCCGCCTCGATCTTCCTGCGCTGCTGCTCTATGCCGGATCGATCGCCTGGGTGATCGCCTACGACACGATCTATGCGCATCAGGACCGCGAGGACGATGCGCTCTTGGGTTTGAAATCGACCGCGCTGCTGTTCGGCGCTCATACCAAGACGGCACTCGCCGGCTTTTTCTCAGTCGCTGCCGTGCTGATCGGGCTTGCCGGGTGGAGCGCAGGTGCCGGTATCGTCTTTATGCTGGGGCTCGCCGCCTTCGCCGCGCATCTTGCCTGGCAGGTGTGGCGGATCGATACCGAAAATTCGGCGTTGTGCCTCGCGCTGTTTAAATCGAATCGCGACGCCGGGCTTGTCTTGTTTTCCGGTCTGGTGTTGGATGCGGCGTTGCGCGCCTCGTTCTGAATCAATCCCGCGCGATAATCTCGCGTTCGCCGCGATGCACGGTGCACGCGGAAGTCTTGATTCCGGGACGCCGCCGCCAGCGAACGGAGGGCCGGCGCCCCTTCATGGCGGTGCGCCGACGCCGCCTTGGCGCCGTTTTTCCAAGACGGACCTGTCCGATCCGCGGAAACAGCTCATGGAGCCTGCCGGCATCGTCGGTAATGAGCAGCGGGCACCGCAGCACCTGTGCCCAGGACTGCCATTCGGCGACCACGTCGTCGCTTTCGGGGGAAAAGAAGAGGGGGACCGACAGTCCCGGGTCCCGATGCTCCAGCGTAAGGCAGACCATCTCCGCCGCATCCTTTGCGGGAACGATCACGCGCAAGGCCACGCCGAGGAAGTCGGCAATGGACAAATTCAGCGACATCGAGATGCCGCGCACGCGCCGGCGCACCACGACGCGCTCGCGATCGAGCTCGACCTCGCGCATGCGCTCGTCCGCGCCGTCATCACCGGCGCTGAAACGGACGGGCAAAGAGAAAGGGTCGAGCCGCAAGGCGCGGCTCGACCCGGCGGGACGCGGCCCGCCGCCACTCTTTTGACGCCTCAAAACGTGTCTCCCCGCCGGGCTTATTGCTGCCCGGTCGAGCCGCCACCTTGGAGGAGACCGCTGGGAATCCGCTTAAGAACGCTGGTTAACCAGTCGTATGGCCCGCCCTATCGCGTGACATACTTGCCAAATGCTTGAATGCGCGCGGCTTCGATAACATCTGAAGGGAGCGCGAAACTTGCCCTCGCCTTCGAACGGAACGTCCAATTTCATGGCCTCCTTGCTCGACCAATCCGCCTTAACCGACCTTGCCGGACGGCTGGTCGAGGCCGCCCGCAAGGCCGGCGCCGACGCGGCCGATGCGGTGGCGGTGCGCTCGGTTTCGCAAGGCGTGGAAATCCGTGACGACGCGGTCGAGGAATCCGAGCGCGCGGAAAGCGATGACCTCGGCCTGCGTGTGTTCGTCGGCAAGCGCCAAGCCGTCGTCTCTACCAATGACCTGCGCGACGGCGCTGCAACGCTGGCCGACCGCGCGGTGGCGATGGCACGGGTCGCCCCGGAAGATGGGTTTGCCGGGCTGGCCGATCCCGCCCTGCTTGCCCGCGAGTTTCCCGATCTCGATCTGGTCGATCCCAACCTGCCCGGCGTCGAACGACTGGAGGAACTCGCGCGCCAAGCGGAAGCGGCGGCGATGCAGGTTCCGGGCGTGAGCAAATCCGGCGGTGCATCGGCCTCCGCCGGCATCGGCGGCATGGTGCTGGTGACCAGCCACGGCTTTCACGGTGCCTATCTCAGTTCGAGTTACGGAATATCGATGACGGCCATCGCCGGCGAAGGCACGGCGATGGAGCGCGATTACGACTTCTCTTCCACGCTGCATGCCGCCGATTTGGATTCGCCGGAGAAAATCGGGCGCACGGCCGCCGAGCGCGCGGTGGCGAGACTCAATCCCCGCAAGGTTGCCACGAAGCGCGTGCCGGTGGTTTTCGATCCGCGTGTCGCGGGATCGCTGATCAATCATCTGGCCAACGCAATCAACGGCGAGGCGATCGCGCGCAAGACGAGTTTTCTCCAGGACAAGCTCGGCCAGCAGATTTTCGCCGCAGGCATCCGCATCATCGACGATCCGTTGCGCAAGCGCGGCCAGCGCTCGCGCCCCTTCGATGCCGAAGGCGTCGCCGGCCGAAGGCTCGCCATCGTCGAGAACGGCGTACTCACCACCTGGCTGCTCGATTGCTCGACCGCGCGCGAGCTCGGCCGCAAAACCACCGGACACGCACAGCGCGGCGTTTCCTCAACACCTTCTCCCGGCCCGACCAATCTGCATCTCGAGCCCGGACCGTTGAGCCCCGAGGCGTTGATGGCGGATATCCAGGAAGGCTTCTATGTCACCGATCTGATCGGACGCGGCGTCAATCTGGTCACCGGCGATTACAGTCGCGGCGCGTCCGGCTTTTGGATCGAAAAGGGAAAACGCGGTTATCCGGTAAGCGAGGTGACCATCGCCGGACATTTGAGCGACGTGTTCCGCGGCCTCACGCCGGCCAACGATCTGGAATTTCGCTACGGCACGAACGCGCCCACGCTGCGCGTCGAGGGTTTGACCGTTGCCGGCCGTTGATCCCGTAACCGAGCGCACGCGTCATGCCGACCGGCTCGCAACCGCGGTGCGGGAAGCGGGCGAGCGGGCGCTTCGCAAGTTCCGCGCGCCCATCAAGAGCTGGACCAAGGGAAACGCCTCGCCGGTGTGCGAGGCGGACATCGAGGTCAACGACCTGTTGCGCGAAATTCTACCGGGCGCGGCCGAAGGATTCGGTTGGCTGTCCGAGGAGACGGAAGACGATCCGGCGCGGCTGCAGGCGCGGCGCCTGTGGATCGTCGATCCGATCGACGGAACCCGCGCCTATATCGAAGGACGCCCGGACTGGTCGATTTCCGCCGCACTGGTGGAAAATGGCCGGCCCGTGGCGGCCGCGCTCTTCGCGCCGGTCGAGGACGAGTTGTTTATGGCCACTGCCGGCGCGGGCGCCACGCTCAACGGCGCTTTCATCGCCGTCACGACGGGCGGCCTGCGCGGCGCCCGCATCGCCGGACCGGCCGGTTATCTGAGACGCCTTCAGGCGGTCGATGAGCGCTTTGTGGCGTATCCCAGGGTGCATTCGCTGGCGCTTCGTTTTGCGCGCGTCGCGCACGGGGCCATCGACGCGGCCTTGGCCTCCGGCAACAGCCACGATTGGGACCTTGCGGCTGCCGATCTTTTGGTGCACGAAGCCGGCGGGGCTCTGACCACTATCACGGGACAATTGTTGACCTATAACCAGGCCAATCCGGTGCATCCACCGCTGGTCGCGGCCGGGCGCGAACGCCATCAGACACTCATCAATCTGGTGCGCGAACAGCGGATCACTTCCGGGTAAGATCGCTCTACTTAAGACGACGCGAGGATCCAACTATGTCCGACAAACCCGCCCGCGGCCAGCTGCTCCATTTGGTATTCGGCGGCGAACTGACGAACATCGGCGGCGTCGAATTCAAGGATCTCAACAGGCTCGACATCGTCGGCATCTACCCGAATTACGCGACCGCTTACGCCGCCTGGAAGGCCAAGGCGCAGCAGACCGTCGATAACGCGCATATGCGCTATTTCATCGTGCACTTGCACCGGCTGCTCGAGCCCGACAGCGCCGGGCAAGCGCGGCGCTGACCTTGGAGCGAAGCGTTGCGACTCCTGCCAAAGTGGATCACGGCCGCGCCCTGGGCGCAGAAGGCGATCGGCATCGCGGCGGCCGAATATCTTCGCCTGGTATGGAAGACGTCGCGCTTTGTCTTCGAGCCTGAAGATTTCTATGAACGCGTGGCGCCCGATCTCCCCGTCATCATCGCCGTGTGGCATGGTCAGCATTTCCTCACCTCGTTTCTCAAGCGCCCGGAGCACCGCGTGAAGGTTCTGATTTCGCGCCATCGGGACGGCGAAATTAATGCGATTGTTACCGAACGCCTCGGCGCCGGAACCATTCGCGGCTCCGGCGATCACGGACGCGAATTCACGCGCAAAGGCGGGGTCAGCGCCTATCGGGCGATAGTGAACGCGCTTGATGAGGGATATAACATCGTGCTCACCGCCGATGTGCCGAAGGTGTCCCGCGTCGCCGGGCTTGGCATCGTCATGCTGGCGCGCGCTTCGGGCCGGCCGATTTATCCCGTCGCAACCGCCACCAGCCGGCGCATCGAATTCAACAGTTGGGACCGTTCCGCGCTCAATCTGCCGTTCAGCCGCGGCGCGGTGGTCGTCGGCGACCCTATCCGCATCGCCGCGGACGCCGACGATGCGGCGCTCGAAGCCGCGCGCCGCAGGCTTGAAAATAATCTCAATGCATTGACCGATCGCGCCTATGCGCTTGCCGACCGGCGGCCGGGAGGCGCCGGCCGTGCTTGACCGCCTTCCCTGGACGCTGCGCGCCTACCGCCTGGCGATGACGGCGGCGACACCGCTTGCGCCCTTGGTGTTGTCGTATCGGCTCCGGCGCGGCAAGGAAGAACCGTCGCGCCTGGGAGAGCGCCGCGGTGAAACCGGCATCGCGCGGCCTTCCGGCGCCCTGATCTGGGTGCATGGCGCCAGCGTCGGCGAAATCACCGCCGTGCTGCCCTTGATCGAGCGCATCCGCGCCGAAGGGTTCCGGGTCCTCCTAACTTCCGGTACCGTCACCGCCGCCGAGGTGGCGCAGCAGCGTCTGCCGCCGGAGGTCATTCACCAGTTCGTGCCGCTCGACGCCCCGCGTTTCGTGAACGCCTTTCTCGATCATTGGCGGCCGGATCTCGCGCTATTCGTGGAGTCGGACCTGTGGCCCAATCTGGTTCTCACCAGCGCCGCGCGCAAAATTCCCCTGGTCCTCGTCAACGGCCGCCTGTCGCAGCGGTCCTTTTCCCGCTGGGGCTCAATCCCGAAAACGATCGGTGCTTTGCTCAAGCGCCTCGACCTGTGCCTGGCGCAATCGGAGGCCGACGCCAAGCGCTACGCCAAGCTGGGCGGCCCGCGCGTGGTCATGACCGGCAATCTCAAGCTCGACGGGCCCGCGCCGCCGGTCGATCCGGCCGAATTGCGGGCGATCCAATCCGCCGTCGGGGCGCGCAGGACGGTGGCCGCCGCTTCCACCCATCCCGGCGAAGAAACGGCGGTGCTCGATGTGCATCGGCGGCTGCGCCAGCGTTTTCCCGGGCTGTTGACGGTGATCGCTCCGCGCCACCCCAATCGCGGCCCCGCCGTGGCGGATTTGGCCGCCAGCTTCGGCTTGACGGCGGCGCTGCGCTCGCGCGGCGAAATACCCAGCCTGGAAATCGAAATTTATGTGGCCGATACGGTCGGCGAACTGGGGCTCGTCTATCGGCTTGCCCCAATCGTGTTCATGGGCGGCTCATTGGTCGGTCACGGCGGCCAGAATCCGATTGAGGCCGCCAAGCTCGGCGCCGCGATCCTGCATGGCCCCAATGTGTGGAACTTCGCCGACATCTATTCCGCGCTCGACCGCGCGCACGGCGCCGAACAGGTCGGCGATGCCGACATGCTCGCAATTCGCATCGGCGCATGGCTGGCGGACGCCGCCAAGCGCGAAGCGGTGGCAGAGACCGGCCGCCATACGGTGGAAGCGCTCGGAGGCGCGTTGGAGCGCACGCTGCGGGCGCTCGCGCCTTATTTCATGCAGCTGCGCCTCGAGCGGAGGTCGCGCGATGCGTGAGCCGTCTTTCTGGTGGCGCGAGCCCGGGCTGGAAGCCGCGCTGCTCGCGCCCCTCGCCGCCGTCTATGGCGCCGTCGCCGGACTGCGCATGCGCTGGCCCGGCCGCGCCGTCGGCGTGCCGGTCGTCTGCGTCGGCAATCTCACGGTCGGCGGGGCGGGAAAGACTCCGGCGGCGCTCGCCATCGGCCGGATGCTCGCCGATGCCGGACACCGCGTCTTTTTTCTCAGCCGGGGTTATGGCGGCAGCTTCATCGGTCCCGTACGCGTCGATCCGGCGCGCCACGGCGCGGCCGAAGTGGGCGACGAGCCGCTGCTGCTGGCAAGGCACGCTCCCACGATTGTGTCACACGACCGTGTCGCCGGCGCCGAGATAGCACGCGCCGCGGGAGCAACCGTGATCGTGATGGACGACGGTTTTCAGAATCCATCCTTGCACAAGGATTTTGCGCTGATTGTGCTCGACGGCCGCCGCGGCATCGGCAACGGCCGGGCGATCCCGGCGGGGCCTCTGCGCGCGGCGCTCGAAACGCAGCTCGACCATGCCCATGCGTTGTTGATTGTCGGCGAGCCGTCCCGTGCGGCGACCGCCGCACTGGCGGCGGCTACGGCCCGCAATATTCCGATCTTTCACGGACGGCTGGAACCGGACGCCGCAGCCATCGCGAACTTGCGCGGCCGGCGCTTTCTCGCCTTCGCCGGCATCGCGGATCCGGAAAAGTTCTTCGCGAGCCTGGCGGAG
>JBBDNZ010000119.1:0-3914 GCA_040877285.1 Xanthobacteraceae bacterium | reverse complement strand
CATCGATCTCATCGTTTTCTACCACCCACAAGCGCCGGCGCTGCCGCCGGACATGGAGCCGGGACAGTTTTATGTGCGGATCACGCGCGGGCTGGTGAAGCTTTTGCAGGAGCGCACCGGCGAAGGCTATGTCTTTCGCGTCGATCTGCGGCTGCGGCCCGATCCGGCCTCAACGCAGATCGCCGTCTCGGTTCCTGCCGCGCTCGACTATTACGAAAGCGTGGGACAGAACTGGGAGCGCGCGGCGCTGATCAAAGCGCGCTGCTGCGCCGGCGATGCGGCCACGGGCGACGCGCTGCTCAACGAGCTGTCTCCTTTCATCTGGCGCAAATATCTCGATTTCGCCGCCGTCACCGACGTACAGGCGATGAAGCAGCAGATCCACACCTATAAGGGGCACGGCGAGATCGCCGTCGAAGGACATAACGTCAAACTCGGCCGTGGCGGCATCCGCGAGATTGAGTTCTTCGTGCAGACCCAGCAATTGATCGCAGGCGGCCGCCACCCCGAACTGCGCGGGCGCGATACGCTGGCCATGCTGAAGGTTTTGGCCGACGGCGGCTGGATCGGCGCGCAGGCGCGCGATGAGCTTGGCGCGGCTTACGATTTTCTGCGCAAGGTCGAGCATCGCCTGCAGATGGTCGCCGACGAGCAGACCCAAATCTTACCGGCCGAACCGGCAGACATGGAGCGCTTCGCGCGCTTTCTCGGCTTTGAGTCGCGGGAAGCCTTCGCCCAGGTGCTGGCCGGGCATCTGCGCAACGTGCAGCGGCATTACAGTCGGTTGTTCGAGACCGCGGCGGCGCCCGCGGGCGAGGAGCGCGCGCTCGTCTTTCCCGAGGATACCGACGACGAAGAAACGCTGGACAAGCTCGCCGCGCTCGGCTTCCGCCAGCCCTTGCAAGTTTCCGCCACCGTGCGGGACTGGCTGTCGGGCGGCTATCGTTCGCTGAAAGGCGAGGCGGCGCGCGAGCATCTCGCCGAATTGCTGCCCGTGCTGCTGCGCCAGCTGGCGCGGGCGGAGAACCCGGACGCCGCCTTGGCGCGCTTCGACGGTTTTCTCAGCGAGCTGCACGGCGGGGCGCGGCTGTTTTCGCTGTTGCGGCAAAATCCCGATCTCGTGGGGTTCATCGCGCTCATCCTCGGCATGGCGCCGCGGCTCGCCGACATTCTCGCGCGTCATCCGCAGGTGATCGACCCGCTGCTGGAGCCGGAATTTTTCGGCGCGCTGCCGGACGAGACGAAGCTGGCCGCGGAGCTTGGGCGGGCGCTGGAACAGGCGAATACGTATGAGGATTTTCTCGACCGCATCCGCATGTTCGGCCAGGAGCATATGTTCCTGATCGGCGCGCGCATCCTGTCCGAGACGGTTTCCGCCGAGCAGGCGGGCGAGGCCTTTGCCCGCCTGGCCGACGGCATGATCGAGGCGCTGCATCGCGCCGTGGAAGAGAATTTCGCGCGAACGCATGGGCGGCTGCGCGGGCAGCAAAGCGCGCTCCTGGCACTGGGCAAGCTCGGCGGGCGCGAGATGACCGCAAGCTCCGACCTCGACCTGATCGTGGTCTATGATTTCGACCAAGATTTTCCGGAATCCGACGGCAAGCATCCGCTGCACGGCAGTCAATATTTCGCGCGCCTGACTCAGCGGCTGATCAGCGCGCTCACCGTGCAGACCAATTACGGCGTGCTCTATCATGTGGACATGCGGCTGCGGCCGTCGGGACGCGCGGGCCCGCTGGCGACGCAGATCGGCGGCTTTGAAAGTTATCAGGAGAAGGAGGCCTGGACCTGGGAGCACATGGCGCTCACGCGCGCCCGCGTGGTTTCCGCCGCCCCGCAATTCGGCGCGCGGGTGGAAGGCGCGATCCGCGCCGCGCTGCGCCGCCGAAGGGACGCCGCGGTGATCGCGGGGGATGTGCTGGAGATGCGCCGCGCCATCGCCGAGGAGAAAGGCGAGGGCGAGCGCTGGGACCTGAAATTCGCCGCGGGCGGGCTGATCGATCTCGAATTCGCCGCGCAATATCTGCAACTCGTGCATGCCGCCGATCATCCGGAAATTTTGGATACGTCCACGGCCAAGGTGCTGGACAAGGCTTGGCGGCTCGGCCTCTTGCCCACCGCAGAGGCGGAAATCCTGCGGCCGGCGGTGCGGCTCTATCATAATCTGACGCAGGTTTTGCGGCTCTGCCTGCCGGGCGCTTTCGATCCGAAGACCGCCGGCGCAGGATTGTTGCGCCTCTTGACGCGGGCGGGCGATGTGCCGGATTTTCCCACGCTCGACGCCCATGTGGCGGAAACGCAAGTCCGGGTGCGGCAGAGCTTTGAACGCATCCTGAGCGGAGCGGTGTAGGTACGGGCGCTACGGCCGGGTCTAGGACGCTTTCTTGACGGATTTGGTCCGGCGGGAACGGGGCCGCGCCGGCGGCGCTTCGCCGCCGTCGGCTTTCGGCGTTTCCGCCGTCTCCGCCGTGCGCGGCAGCCGGACGACGACCAGGGTACCGACGCCGAGGGCGGAACGAATGCGCATCTTGCCGCCGTGCAGTTCGGCGAGCGATTTGGCGATGGCGAGGCCCAGCCCCGAGCCCTGATGGCTCTTGGTCATCTGGCTCTCCACCTGCTCGAAGGGGCGGCCGAGCTTTTGCAGGGCTTCCTTGGCGATGCCGATGCCGGTGTCCTTGATGGCGATGGTGGTGGCGCGGGCGGATTGGCGCCCGCGCACGGTGACGCGGCCGCCTTCCGGCGTGAATTTCACCGCGTTGGAGAGCAGGTTCAGGAAAATCTGCTTCAGCGCGCGGCGGTCCGCCTGGAGATGGACGGCCGGGGCGATCTTTGCCGAGAGCGCGACATGCCTGTCCTCGGCGCGGCCGGAGACCACGCGCATGGCCTCGTCGAGCAAATCCTCAAGCTCGATATCCTCGAAATCGAGCCGCATCCGGCCGGCTTCGATCTTCGACATGTCGAGAATGTCGTTGATGACTTCCAGCAGATATTGTCCGCTGACGCGGATATCGCGGCAGTATTCATGGTATTTGTCAGCGCCAAGCGATCCGAACATGCCGGATTCCATGATTTCGGAGAATCCGATGATGGCGTTGAGCGGCGTGCGCAGCTCGTGGCTCATGTTGGCGAGGAACTTCGACTTGGCCTGATTGGCTTCCTCGGCGCGGGTTTTTTCCTCGCCGTATTTTTCCGCCAGATCGGCGAGCTGCTGGGTTTGATATTCCAGGGTCTGCTGCGACTGGCGCAGGTCCGCCACCGTCGCCATCAGCCGCTTCTCGCTTTCCATTAATTTTTCTTCATGCAACTTCAGCGCGGTGATATCGGTGCCGACGGAGACATAGCCGCCGTCCTTGGTGCGCCGTTCGCTGATATGCAGCCAGCGCCCGTCGTCGAGCTGCGCTTCGAAGGTGCGGGCGCCGGGAAGGGCTTGGCTTTCGTTGATGATGCGGTTGCGCACGACCGGCTTGCGGCCGGCCTCGCAGACGGTCTCATAAGGAGAGCCGGGCGCCACGGTCTCGTCGGGGAGGTTGTGCAGGTCCTGGAAATTCGAGTTGCACAAGACGAGGCGGTTTTCCGCGTCCCACAGCACGAAGGCTTCCGGGATGGTTTCGATGGCGTCGCGCAGGCGCAGATCGGCGGCCACCGTCCGCTCGACGAGATTTTTCTGCTCGGTGATATCGACGGCGATGCCGATGAGATGATCGCCGGGCTCGCCGGGCTGCTTGACCAATTCGCAGCGCGCGCGCAGCCAAATCCATCGGCCGTTGGCGTGCCGCATGCGGAAGGCCTGGTCGATGGAGCGCGTCTTGGCGTCGGCCAATTGCGCCGCGAGATCGTAGAGCCGGATGTCGTCGGGGTGCACCAGCGCGCTGATCTCGCCGAAGGTCAGCAATTCGTCCTTCGGTTCCAGTCCC
>JBBDNZ010000118.1:0-3920 GCA_040877285.1 Xanthobacteraceae bacterium | reverse complement strand
TTCGAGGTTTCGCATCTCATCGGCCACGTCAACATTGACAATCAAGGCATCGCCGGCATCGAAAAATGGATCGACGGGCGCGGGCTTGCCGATCTGCATATGGCGGGCTTGGCCACCGACCGGCTGGTGAAGCCGGTGCAGCTTGCCGTCGATCTGCGCGTTCAGCATGCGCTGCGCGACGAGCTCTTGCGCGCGCGCGACAAGTATCAGGCCATCGCCGCGGCCGGCCTCGTCACCGACGTGCGCAGCGGCGAAGTGATCGCGATGGTGTCGCTGCCCGACTACGATCCGAACAATCCGCGCCGGGCGCTCGAGCCGGACCGGATCAACCGCCTCACCACCGGCGTCTACGAGATGGGCTCGACCTTCAAGGCGCTGACGCTGGCAATGGCGCTGGATTCCGGAAAATTCTCGCTCACGTCATCGGTCGATGCGCGAAAGCCGTTGCACTACAGCCGCTTCAGCATCAACGACTACCATGCGCAGAATCGCCGGCTCACTGTCCCGGAGGTTTTCACCTATTCGTCGAATATCGGCACGGCGCAGCTTGCCATCGCGCTCGGAATCGATCATCACCGCCGTTTCCTTAAGCAACTCGGCCAGCTTGACCGGCTGCGCACCGAATTGCCGGAAAGCGCCGAGCCGCTGCTGCCGCCGCACTGGGGAGAAATCAACACCGCCACCATCGCTTTCGGTCACGGCCTGTCGGTGGCGCCCTTGCAGGCGGCGATGGGCATCGCGGCCATGGTGAACGGGGGCCTGCTGATCCCGCCGACCTTCCTTAAGCGCAGCCCGCAAGAAGCCGCCGCTCTCGCCAGGCGCGTCATCAAGCCCGAGACCAGCGAGAAGATGCGCTACCTCATGCGACTCAATGTGGAGAAGGGCACCGCCGGCAAGGCCGACGTGACGGGCTATTACATCGGCGGCAAGACCGGCACTTCGGAAAAGGTGGTCGGCGGGCGCTATTCCAAGAACAAGCTGTTCAACAGCTTCACCGCGGTGCTGCCGGCCGACAAGCCGCGCTATCTCCTGCTCATCATGCTCGACGAGCCCAAGGCCATACCGGAAACCAAAGGCTATGCCACCTCCGGCTGGAATGCCGTGCCCGCCGGCGCGGCCGTGATTTCGCGCATCGCGCCGCTTCTGGGGCTTCAGCCGCGCTTCGATCTGCCGCCTTCCGACCGCCTGATTCTGGTCAAGGCCGCACAGTAACCCTTTTGGCGTTCTGGCCCAGCGAAGCGAGAGCCGGAATCCATAACTCCTTTCGCGCATGATAGAGATACAAGCGGTCCGACGTTAGTTGCCGATCTCCCAAACCCGGGATCGCTGCGTCCCCGAATGCCGGCAAGAAAGATGAAGCTCAAGGACCTGCTCAGCGAAGACGCCATCGCCGATGCCCGCATCGCGGGCCTCGACGTCTCGGGCGTCGGCGCCGACAGCCGCAAGATCGAGCGCGGCGATCTGTTCGTGGCCGTCGCCGGCGCGAAGGATGACGGGCTTCGGTTCGTCGATCAGGCCGTTGCCGCCGGCGCGGTTGCCGTCGCGGCGGAGCGCCGCCCGGCCTCGCTGCCGGCTGGCGCCGCCTTCGTCAGAGTCGCGAATGCACGCCGGGCGCAGGCGCGGGCCGCGGCGAAGCTTCACTCGCCCCCGCCATCCGTGATAGCCCCGGTCACCGGCACCAGCGGCAAGACTTCCGTCGCTGCTTTCACCCGCCAGATCTGGTCCGCGCTCGGCCATCGCGCCGCGAGCATCGGCACCATCGGCGTGGTTTCGCCCAAGGGAGAAGTCTACGGCTCGCTGACGACGCCGGACCCGGTCGAGCTTCACCGCCGGCTCGACGCATTGAGCGGCGAAGGCGTCACCCATCTCGCGCTCGAAGCTTCCTCCCACGGTCTCGACCAGCATCGCCTCGACGGCGTGCGCATTGCCGCCGGCGCCTTCACCAACATCACGCGCGATCATCTCGATTATCACCAAAACCTCGAAGCCTATCTCGCCGCCAAGCTGCGGCTGTTCGAGGCGCTGATCGCGCCCGGCGGCGTCGCGGTCATCGACGTCGATCACGATCGCGCGGCCGATGTCGTCGCGGCGGCGGGCAAGCGTGGACTTAAGATCATCGGCGTTGGCCGCAACGGCGATGGCATTCGCCTTCTTGATGCGGCCATCGACGGCTTTGCGCAAAAGCTCGCGGTGGAACACGCCGGCCGGCGATACAGGCTGCGTGTGCCGCTGGTCGGCGCCTTTCAGGTGGAGAATGCGCTCGTCGCCGCGGGTCTTGCGATCGGGACCGGCAGCGATCCGGCCGCCGTATTTGCCGCGCTGGAAAAATTGCAGGGCGCCAAAGGCCGCCTCGAATTGGCGGGCGAACGCGCCGGTGCGCCGATTTTCATCGACTACGCCCACAAACCCGACGCGCTGGCCAAGGCGTTGGAGGCATTGCGTCCCTATGCCTCGCGCCGCCTCGTCGTCGTGTTCGGCGCCGGCGGCGACCGCGATCCCGGCAAGCGGCCGATGATGGGCGCCGTCGCCGCCGAAAAGGCCGACCGGGTGATCGTTACCGACGACAATCCGCGCAGCGAAAAGCCCGCCGCCATCCGCGCGCAAATCCTCGCCGCCGCCCCCGGCGCGCGCGAGATCGGAGACCGGGCGCAAGCGATCCGCGCCGCCGTTGCCGAGCTTGGCTCCGGCGATGTGCTATTGATTGCCGGCAAAGGCCATGAAACCGGCCAAATCGTCGGCGACCGCGTGCTTTCCTTCTCGGATCATGACGCGGTGGCCGCGGCGCTCGCGGCGGCAAAGGAAAGCACGGCATGACCGCTCCCTTGTGGACCATCGAGGCCATGACGTCGGCCATGCGCGCGCGCCGAGAAGGCCCGCTGCCGGCCGCGGTGCAGGGGCTTTCCATCGACAGCCGCAGCATCACGCCCGGCGAGGCCTTCTTCGCCATCAAGGGCGAGAACCGCGACGGCCATGAATTCGTGCACGCGGCTCTCAACGCCGGCGCCGCATTGGCTGTCGTGGCTGCCGAGAAGCGCGATCAATTTCCCAAGGACGCGCCGCTCCTGGTCGTGCCCGACGTGCTCGAAGCCTTGCGCGAACTCGCGCGCGCCGCCCGCGCCCGCTCCAACGCCAAGGTGATCGGCGTCACCGGCTCGGTCGGCAAGACCGGCACCAAGGAGGCGCTGCGGCTGGCGCTCTCGCCTGAGGGTGAAACCCATGCCTCGGTCGCCTCCTACAATAATCAGTGGGGCGTGCCGCTGTCGCTCGCACGCTGCCCGCAGAGCGCGCGCTTCGCCATTTTCGAAATGGGCATGAATCATGCCGGCGAGATCGAACCGCTCGCGCGGCTGGTGCGCCCGCACGTGGCCATCGTTACCGCGGTCGAGCCCGTGCATCTGGAATTCTTTTCGTCCCTCGAGGCGATCGCCGACGCCAAGAGCGAAATCTTCTTCGGCTTGGAGCCCGGCGGCGCGGCGGTGATCAACCGCGACAATCCACAATACGCGCGGCTGCGGCGCAATGCGAAAGCCGCGGGCGTCGAGCGCATCGTCGCGTTCGGCAGTCATCCCAAGGCGGATGCCCGCATGCTGAAACATTCTCTGCAACCCGATTGTTCCACGGTGCATGCATCCATTCTCGGCACCGAGGTGACCTATAAAATCGGCGCGCCGGGATACCACCTCATCCTCAATTCCCTCGCGGTCCTGGCGACCGTCGTGCTTGCCGGCGGCGATCTCGCGCTCGCCGCTTTGGCGCTGGTGGAATTCAAGCCCGCCGCGGGACGCGGCGTGCGCATGACGCTCAATCTGCCCGGCGGCGGCAGAGCGCTCCTGATAGACGAGAGCTACAATGCCAATCCGGCCTCGATGCGCGCGGCGCTCGCCTTGCTCGGCAAAGCCGAGCTGGGGCCGCGCGGGCGG
>JBBDNZ010000117.1:0-3985 GCA_040877285.1 Xanthobacteraceae bacterium | reverse complement strand
GTCTCGTGTCGCGGCGGCCATAAGGGATCACCCGGCGGCGATCGTTTCAGCCCTGGCCGGCGGCGGCCGCCACTTCGGCGGCAAAATTCGATTCCTGCTTTTCTATACCTTCGCCGAGCGCGTAACGCACGAAACTTGCGATCTTGATGGGCGCGCCGACGCGGCCCTCCGCTTCCTTGAGCGCCTGGGCGACGCTCTTGTCGGGATCGTGGATATAGACTTGATCGAGCAGGCAGACTTCCTTGTAAAATGTCTTCAGCCCGGACTCGACGATCTTTTCAATCACATTGGCCGGCTTTCCCTGCGCCTTGAATTTGTCCGCGAGCACGTCCTTCTCGCGCGCCACGAGCGCCGGATCGAGGCCCGTCGCATCCACCGCCTGCGGATTGGCGGCGGCGACATGCATGGCGATCATGCGCCCGAGCGTGGCAAGCTCGTCCTTCTTGCCGGCAGATTCCAGGCTGACGATGACTCCGATTTTGCCGAGCCCGTCGGTCACCGAATTGTGGACGTAGCTTCCCACCACGCCCTGACCGACGGAAAGTCCGGCGGCGCGGCGCAGCGTCATATTCTCGCCGATCTTGGCGATGGTATCGGCGACGGCTTCCGCAACGGTGATGCTGCCGGCCTTGGCGGCCTTGATGGTTTCGATGTCGGTGCCCGAACTGAGAGCAACCTGGGCGATCATCTTGACCAGCCCTTGGAACAGATCGTTGCGCGCGACGAAGTCCGTCTCCGAATTGACTTCGACCACGACGCCCTTGGTGCCGCCCAGCGCGACGCCGATCAGGCCTTCGGCGGCGACGCGGCCGGCCTTTTTCGCCGCCTTGGCGAGCCCTTTCTTGCGCAGCCAATCGACGGCGGCTTCGATGTCGCCGCCGGTCTCGCTGAGCGCGGTCTTGCAGTCCATCATCCCCGCGCCAGTCATTTCGCGGAGTTGCTTGACCGTTTGAGCGGAAATATTTGCCATCGTTCGCTTCCATGACGCCGCGCCCGCAACGGACGCGGCTACGCCTTATTCGGCCGTCTCGGCGGTGAATGCCTTGGCTTGCGCGATCCAGGCGTCCACGCGGCCGGGCAGCCCGACCTCCTCGCCCACGTTATGCGCGGCCGTCGGGTTGAGCTCCGCGATCTGCCAATAATGGAAAATGCCGAGATCGTTGAGCTGCTTCTCGATCGCCGGCGACACGCTGGGGAGCTTCTTGAGGTCGTCGGCGACGCCGCGCGGACCCGGAAGCGGCTCGAAACCGAGGCCTTCGCTCGCCGCCGCCGGCAATTCTTCCGCCACCGGCTTAGCCGCCGCGCCGATATCGATTCCCATCTCGCCCTGCGCGCGCGAAATGCCTTCGATCGATGCTTTGGCCACGAGTTCGCAATAGAGCGCGATCGCGCGGCTGGCGTCGTCGTTGCCGGGCACGACATAAGTGATGCCGTCGGGGTTGCAGTTGGTATCGACCACCGCGGCGACCGGAATGCCGAGGCGCTGCGCCTCCTTGATGGCGATGGCTTCCTTGTTGGTGTCGAGCACGAAGAGAAGGTTGGGCAGGCCGCCCATGTCGCGAATGCCGCCGAGCGCGCGGTCGAGCTTGTCGCGCTCGCGTTGCAACTCCAGCCTTTCCTTCTTGGTGTATCCGCCCGCGGTGCCCAAGGTGAGCATCTCGTCGAGCTTTTTTAGCCGCGCGATGGACTGGGAGATGGTCTTCCAGTTGGTCAGCGTGCCGCCGAGCCAGCGCGAGTTGACGTAATACTGCGCCGACTTCTTCGCCGCGTCGGCGATGGCGTCCTGCGCCTGCCGCTTGGTGCCGACATAGAGAATGCGGCCGCCCTTGGCGACGGTCTCGCTCACCGCCTGCAAGGCGCGGTGCAGCATCGGCACGGTTTGCGCCAGATCGATGATGTGGATGTTGTTGCGGGTGCCGAAGATGTATTCGCCCATCTTCGGGTTCCAGCGGTGGGCCTGATGGCCGAAATGCACGCCAGCTTCCAAGAGCTGGCGCATCGAGAAGTCGGGAAGCGCCATTCGTCGTTCTCCGGTTGATCCGCCGCGGACTTGTGAGCACCCCTTATCGGGGGCCACCGGACGGCTTTTTTGACCCATTGTCGGGGCCTAAAGCCAAGATCCGCGTGTGAGATGGCGGCTATATAGCCATGCGGGGCGGGGGAAGCAAGCTAAAGCGCCTCGACCGCCACCACGCCCGGCACCGCCTTGAGCGCGCCGGCGATCTGCGGGGAGACGTTAAAGCGGCCGGGCAGCTTGACCTCGACCTCGGTGCCCTCCTCCAGCATCAGCACCATGCTGACCTCGCCGTCGGACTTATCCTGCGCAGATCGGGCAGGCCCGACCTGCGTGCCGTCCAGCCGCTTGGCGATGCCGTCGATCGGCGCGGCGTCGCGCAAAAACACGCGCAGGCCCTTTTGCAGCTTGGCCGCCGCCTGCTCCAGCGGCTCCACCGACTGGATGCGCGCGCGCACCTCGTCGCCCTGCATTTCCGCCGACAGGAACAAGAGCACGGCCTTACCCGGCTCCAAGAGATCGCGGTATTGCGCGAGGCCCTCGGCGAACAGCACGGCCTCGTAATGGCCGGTGGGGTCGGACAGCCCGATGATGCCCATCTTGCTGCCCGAGCGAATGCGCCGCTCGGTGCGCGACACCACCGTGGCGGCGAGGCGTCCCGCCGTGGCGCCCGCCTTCACCGCGCGGGAGAATTCAGCCCAGGACTGCACGCGCATGCGCTTGAGCGTGGCGGCGTAATCGTCGAGCGGATGGCCGGACAGGAAGAAGCCGACCGCCTCGAATTCCTTTTGCAGCTGATCGGCCGGCAGCCACGGCTCGACGGCCGGAACCGGCAGCGGCTCGCGCGCCGCGCCCCCGCCGAACAATTCGCTCTGCCCGCGCGAGACCGCGTCGTGGGTGCGCTGGCTCGCGCCCAGGATGGCGTCCACCGCGGCGAAGGCGCGCGCGCGGTTGGGCTCCAGTTCGTCGAAGGCGCCGGCGGCGGCGAGACTTTCCAGCACGCGCTTGTTGACGGCGCGCGGGTTGATGCGCGCGGCGAAATCGGCGAGATCGGCGAACGGCCGCTCGCCGCGCGCCGCGGCGATCGCCTCCACCGCCTGCGCGCCGACGCCCTTCAAGGCGCCGAGCGCATAGAGAATGGTCTTGCCGTCCACCTCGAAGGCGAGCCCCGAGCGGTTGACGGACGGCGGCTCCAGCTTGACGCCGAGCCGCATCGCTTCGGCGCGGAACTCCGCGAGCTTGTCGGTGTTGCCCATGTCCAGCGTCATCGAGGCGGCGATAAACTCGACCGGGTAATTCGCCTTCATATAGGCGGTCTGATAGGCGACCAGCGCGTAAGCCGCGGCGTGGCTCTTGTTGAAGCCGTATTCGGCAAAGCGCTCCAGCACATCGAAGATCGAATCCGCCTGCCAGCGCTCGATGCCGCGCTCGGTGGCGCCCTTGACGAAATCGGCGCGCTGCGCCTGCATTTCCTTGCGGATTTTCTTGCCCATCGCGCGGCGCAGCAGGTCGGCTTGCCCGAGCGTGTAGCCGGCGAGGATTTGCGCCGCCTGCATCACCTGTTCCTGATAGACGATGACGCCGAAAGTCTCGCGCAGGACCGGCTCCAGCTTGGGATGGATGGTGTCGGGCTTTTCCAGGCCGTGCTTGCGCGTGCAATAGGTCGGGATGTTCGCCATCGGACCGGGGCGGTAGAGCGCGACCAGCGCGATGATGTCCTCGAAGCGGTCGGGCCGCATGTCGAGCAGCGCGCGCCGCATGCCCGCGCTTTCCAGTTGGAAGACGCCGACCGCTTCCGCGTGCGCGAGCAGCGCGTAGGTTTTCGCGTCGTCGAGCGGGATGCGCGACAGATCGATCTCGATGCCGCGCCGGCGCACGAGTTTCACGGCGGTGTCGAGCACGGTGAGCGTTTTCAGCCCGAGGAAGTCGAACTTCACCAGCCCGGCCTGCTCCACCCATTTCATGTTGAAC
>JBBDNZ010000116.1:0-4004 GCA_040877285.1 Xanthobacteraceae bacterium | reverse complement strand
GCCCGGCACGCCGGATGCGTCGTCAGGAGCCCTTGGCCAGGCTGAGCGATTTGTCGATCAGCGCTTTGCCGGCGGGAACTTCCTTCGCAAACTCTTCGTAGATGTTCTTGCTCGCCGCGACGAAGGCGGCCTTGTCGGCCTCGTTCACGGCGATGCCGGACTGTTTCATCTTGCCGACGAGCTCGTCGTCCAGCTTCGCGGCGGTTTGCAGAACGAAGGCTTCGCTTTCCGTCGCGGCATCTTCCAGGTCCTTACGCACGTCCGCCGGCAGGCGCTCCCAGCTTGCACCGGCGGTAACGAAAGCCGGCGTATAGACGTGGCCGGTCATCGACAGATATTTCTGCACTTCCTGGAATTTCTGCGAGAAGATCTGCGTGAGCGGATTTTCCTGCCCGTCCATCACGCCGGTCTGCAACGCCACGAACACCTCTTTCAATTCCATCGGGCTCGGGTTAGCGCCGTAGGCCTTGAACATTTTTACGCGCCAGACGCCGCCGGGCACGCGCAGCTTGATGCCCTGCAGGTCTTCCGGCTTTACGATTGGCTTCTTGTTGTTGGTGATGTGGCGGTAGCCGTTTTCCCACACGCCGATGATTTTATAGCCTTGCTTCTCGACCACCGGACCAAGCGTCGGGCGGATCACTTCCTTGGCGATACGGGCCGCATGTCCGCGGTCCTGCACCAGATAGGGCATTTCGAACACGCCGAACTCGGGCGCTACCGAGGTCATGACGGTGGAAGGCAGCGCGAGATCGACGGTGCCGAGCTTGAGCTTCTTCAAAAGCTCGGTGTCACTGCCGAGCTGGCTCGAGCCATAGACCACGACCTTGGCCTTGTTGCCGAGCTTGGCATTGGCGCGTTTGGCAAATTCCTGCGCGGAAAGATCGAACAGCGATCCCGGCGCGCCCACATGGCCGAACTTGACTTCGGTCTGCGCGGCGGCGGTGCCGATCGACAGGGCAGCCGCGGCGGCGAGACCGAGCAACATCCTCGGTAGCGACATGATTTTCCTCCCAAAAAATGACGCCCCGTATGGCCTAATCCACCGGGGTCTTCAGGCTTTTTGCCTGGTATTATGAATATCAATGCAAATAGCGCTGCCCGAGGCAAGGGCGCGATTGTCGCTGGTGCTTGGAAATTGGTCTTAGCTGGGAGGATAAAGGGTTTAGGGTCTTAGCTGGACGTCCGGACCTCGATACGGTCGTAACCCCGCAGCCGGTATATCAGCATCGAGATCAGCCAACTGCCGACGAAGATGGCGACGATCAGGTAGCCGAGCATCTCCAGGTGCTCGTTCAGGCCGCCTACCAGGTCCCACACGCCGCCACTCAAGCTGAATTTTTCGCCGATCAGCCCAAGCGCTTCGATCCCGCCGACGACCACGGCCACCATGACCGACACGAAGGTGATGGTCATGTTGTAGTAAAGCTTGCGCACCGGCTTGACGAAAGCCCAGCCATAGGCGCGCACCATCAAAATGCTGTCAGTGGTGTCGAGCAGCGTCATGCCGGCCGTGAACAGTGCCGGGAAAATCAGAATCGACCACATCGACAAGCCGCTGGAGGCCTGCGCTGCGGTGATGCCAAGCAGTGCCACCTCGGTCGCGGTGTCGAAGCCAAGGCCGAACAGAAAGCCGAGCGGATACATGTGCCAGCTTCGGCGGATCATGCGGAACAGGCGATGGAAGATACGCGCGAAGAATCCACCCTTGGCGAGCAATTGGTTGAGATCGTCTTCGGCATAGCTGCCGCCGGATTTGACGCGCTGGAAGGCCCGATAGACATGCGCGAGGATGAAAATATTGATGACGCCGATCAGCAGCAGAAAGGCGGCGGAAACCGAGGTACCGATCACGCCGCCGACCGGATGGAACTCTTGCATCTGGTCTTTGAACGCCATCGCCGTCACCGCGATGCCGATCGAGGCCAGCACGACCACGGTCGAATGCCCGAGCGAGAAGAACAGGCCGACGCCGAGCGGCTTCTTGCCTTCCTGCATGAGCTTGCGGGTGACGTTGTCGATCGCGGCGATGTGGTCGGCATCCACCGCATGACGCAGGCCGAAGCTATAGGCGAGGAAGGCCGTGCCGAGCAGCACGGGGTGATCGTGGAAAGCGAGAAAGGCCCAGGTCCAGGCCGCGACATTCGCGGCGATCAGCAGGGCATAGATGGCGATGGTCTTGCCGCGGATATTGACGGCGCTGTCATTGAAAAAATTGAGGAACCGGAACGGCATGCGACCTCTTGTGCGACAAGGGATTTGGGCCTGACGTATGATATATAGGTCAAAATATCATACGATGTAAGATCATTTAGCAAAAACAGCCTACGCGATGCAAGCTGGCGGCCGGGTGTTTTGGACGGCTTGGGACCGCCGCTCTCAGGGCCGCGGCTTGCGGGGATGCGGGTGAGGATGTTCGTGCCCGTCCTCGTCATGGCTGTGCGGCTTGATCAAGAGGTCCGTCGGCACCAGCACCAGCCGGCCGTGGCGGACCCCCCGCTCGGCGATCACATGCTCGGCGAAGTGCTGCACCTTGCCGGTCTTGCCGCGCAGGATCGTGATTTCCATGCAGCTGTCCTGGTCCAAATGCGCGTGCAGGGAGGCTAGCGATAGCTCGTGATGCGCATGAAAGGTATCGGCCAGCCGCTTGGAGAGCTGGCGGGCATGGTGGTCGTAGACATAGACCAGCGCCGCCACGCAGTCGCGCTCCTTGCCCAGCGTCTGCGCCGCTTCGCGGATGCCGGAGCGGGCGAGGTCGCGGATGGCCTCGGAGCGGTTCTGGTAGCCGCGGGCGGCGATGATCCGGTCGAGCTCGGTCATGAGCTCGTCGTCGAGGGTGATGGTCACGCGCTGCATGGGGTTTGCCCATTTGTGGTCCGCTGGTGCGGACGATTGCGCCTACTTATCACAATAGTCGGTGGATTGCGGCCCGGCCGCTTGAACCGTCGGATGCCTGGATCAATATTGCCGTCAATGCGCGCTCTCGCGATTCCTGAGCCGATCCTCGAAATCCGCCTGCGGTCGGGTGAGCCAGCCGACATCGCCGCTCTTGCGGCCCTGGAAAATCAAGTCTTCACCACCGACCAGCTGACCCGCCGGGGCTTCCGACGCTTCCTTGCCTCGCAAGCAGCCGAGCTGCTGGTGGCCGAGCATGCCGACCGCTTCGCGGGGTACGTCCTGGTGCTGTTCCGTCCGAACAGCACTATCGCCCGCTTGTACTCGATCGCGGTGCTGCCACAGCTCGAAGGGCAAGGAATCGGGCCGGCTTTAATTACTGCGGCCGAAAATGCGGCACGGGCGCGCGGGTCCATCCGCCTGCGGCTGGAAGTGAACGAAGCCAACGTCCGGGCGATCGCCCGTTACCGTAAGTCCGGCTACGAATTGTTCGGCCGCCACCTCGATTACTATGACGACCACGACAACGCGCTGCGCTTCGAGAAGCGGCTAGACCCGGTTCCGAGACGAAGCCGGTGAACTCGGCACCCGCCCACCTGACTCCGCTTGACGAATCGGCTCTGATATAGACCTTCAATACGGGCACTTCAGTCCTGCTACTGGTTCGGCTATCGAATCGTCCGTCGTCGCCCCCGCATTGGGCATGCGCCCTCGGGCGCCCAGGCCGGCACGTCCTGTACGACACCGCCGCCGGGAGAGACGACCAGGACAGGACGCCCAAGTTTGACAATATGATGCGATCGGACCGACATATTTTGCAGGCGGCCGTTCTGGTGCGGAAAGGGCTTCTCCAATGACCGGCTGGGTTATCCTGGTCGACCAGCCCAAGGACTACCCCAACGCCGAGACCCCGCACAAGGTCATCACGACGAGTGAATACCTCGCGCGTCCGCGCCTGTTCGACATGGGCCGGCCCAAGCTGGTGAACTTGTCGCGGTCCTATGCTTATCAGTCGAAAGGCTATTACGCCTCGCTTTTGGCGGAAGCGCGCGGGCATCGCGTCGTGCCCTCGGTGGAAACGATGTTGGAGTTGCGCGAGGCCAAACTTT
>JBBDNZ010000115.1:0-4015 GCA_040877285.1 Xanthobacteraceae bacterium | reverse complement strand
GACCTCGACAAGCTCGCGGCGCTGATTGCCGCGTGCGACCTTGTTGTCACCGTCAGCAATACCACCGCGCATCTGGCCGGCGCGCTTGGTACGCCCGCCTGGGTCTTTGCGCCCAAGGCGCACGGCAAGTTCTGGTATTGGTTCAAAGACCGGCCAGATAGTCCCTGGTATCCCAGCGTGCGCATCGAGCGACAGAAGATCGATCAATCCTGGGCGGAAGCGATCGCCGCCGCCGTCGGGGAAATTTCCGCTTTCTTGAACGCCGTCCAGCATTCACGGATTTCGTAGCGTCATTTAATATGGCCCGGGCTGCTGCACATGACGAACGTTGCCAATAAGTCGAAAACAGCCTTTGTTCTTGCGGGCGGCGGCAGTTTCGGTGCCGTTCAGGTCGGCATGCTGCACTCGCTTGCGGCCCATGGCATCGCAGCGGACATGGTAGTCGGCTCCAGTGTCGGCGCGTTGAATGCCGCCTATTACGCCGGGGCACCCACGCTCGAAGGAATCCAGCAGCTCGAAACAATCTGGCGCGGACTGCGGCGACGGGATGTGTTCCCGGTGACGTGGCGGAGTTTGCTCGGTTTCATGCGGCGGCGAGACTTTCTGCTCTCGTCGGATGGCTTGCGCCTACTCGTCGACAAACATTTGCCCTATCGCAATCTGCAAGAGGCGAAAATCCCGGTCCACATCGTTGCCACCAATGTTCTAACCGGCCAAACCGTCGTGCTGTCGGAAGGTCCGGCGGCCCAAGCCATCCTCGCGAGCACCGCGATACCTGCGGCTTTTGCACCGGTGAAGTTCGAGGCTCTATACCTCGCCGATGGCGCGATCTCGAGCAACACACCGGCCAAAGTGGCCGTCGCGCTTGGCGCCCAGCGCCTCATCATCCTACCGAGCGGCTATGCCTGCGCGCGCGAAACGCCGCCGACGGGTGCAATCGCCAATGCACTGCACGCGCTAACCCTGCTGATCGCGACGCAATTGCTGTATGAACTGGCGGGACTCGACCAGCACATCGAATATTTCGTCCTGCCGCCACTCTGTCCATTGACCGGATCGCCCTATGACTTCTCGCAAACCGACCACCTCATCGAGCACGCCATAATGAGCACGGACGCCTGGCTTGCCGAGGGAGGCCTCGAACGTCCGAGAGTCCACACCCAATTGAGCCTACACAAGCACAGTCACTAACCCTTGATTTTCCCGCATTCTATTGGCACCAACACCCCGTAACCGAAGCTGCTAGGTTGCCGCCGACGGCTTAAGACGAAGCGTCGGCGCCGAAGAAATCGCACCAGAAAGCCAAGATGGCGACTAAGCCGAATTATTACATCACCACCGCGATTGCTTACCCGAACGGCGCGCCGCATATTGGCCACGCCTATGAGGCGATCGCCACCGACGCGATCGCGCGCTTCATGCGGCTGGACGGCTACGACGTCTTTTTCCTCACCGGCACCGACGAGCACGGCCAGAAGATTCAGCAGACCGCGGCGAAGGAGGGGCTCACGCCGGCGCAATTGCTTGAACGCAACGTGCCGCGCTTCCAGGCCATGGTGCGGCGGATGGATTGCTCCAACGACGATTTCATCCGCACCACGGAGGAGCGGCACCGTCGCGCCTCGGCCGCCATCTGGCAGCGGATGGAAAAGGCGGGCGATATTTATCCGTCGAAATACGCCGGCTGGTATTCGGTGCGCGACGAGGCTTTCTACGACGAAAGCGAAACCACGCTTGGCGAGAAGGGTGCGCGCCTGGGCCCGCAGGGCTCGCCGGTGGAATGGGTGGAGGAGGAAAGCTATTTCTTCCGGCTCTCCGCCTATCAGGACAAATTGCTCGATCTCTACAAGAAGCGGCCGGATTTCGTGCTGCCGGAAACGCGGCTCAACGAGGTGGCGAGCTTCGTGAAAGGCGGGCTGCAAGACCTCTCGATTTCGCGCACGACCTTCGACTGGGGGATCCCGGTGCCGGGAAACCCGAAGCACATCATGTATGTGTGGGTGGATGCACTGACCAATTATCTCACCGGCGTGGATTTTCCCGATACGGAGAGCGCGAAATTCCGCCGCTATTGGCCGGCCAGCCTGCATGTGATCGGCAAGGACATCGTGCGCTTCCACGCGGTCTATTGGCCGGCCTTCCTGATGTCGGCGGGGCTGGCGCTGCCCAAGCGAATATTCAGCCACGGCTTTCTCTTCAACCGCGGAGAGAAGATGTCGAAGTCGGTCGGCAATGTCATCGATCCTTTTGCTCTGGCGGACGCTTATGGCGTCGATCCGCTGCGCTATTTTCTGCTGCGCGAAGTGCCGTTCGGGCAGGACGGCAACTACAGCCATGAGGCGATCGTCGCGCGCATCAATGCCGACCTCGCCAACGACCTCGGCAATCTTGCGCAACGCTCGCTGTCGATGATCGCCAAACAATGCGGCGGCGTGCTGCCGAAGCCGGGGACGTTCACGGCCAACGATACGGCCATGCTGGCCGCCGCCGACGCCATGATCGGCAAGGCGCGCGAGGCCATGACCGCGCAGCAGCTTCATCAAGTGCTCAACCAGGTTTGGAGTGTGGTGGCCGACGCCAACCGCTATTTCGCCGGCGAAGCGCCCTGGGCGGCGGCCAAGAGCGATCCGCCGCGCATGGGGACCATTCTTTATGTCACCGCGGAAGTCATCCGGCAGGTGGCGATCCTGGCGCAGCCGTTCATGCCGGGATCGGGGAAAAAGCTGCTCGATCTTCTAGCGGCGCCGGATGGCGCGCGCGATTTTTCCCGCCTCGGTGCCGCGCATCGTCTGCCGCCGGGCGTCAAATTACCCGCGCCCGCACCGGTATTTCCGCGCTATGTGGAGCCGGAAACAATCGCGCCGGTTTGAAACTCGCATGCTCGTGGACAGCCATTGCCATCTGGATTTTCCCGACTTCGCCTCGGAGCTTGACGCCGTGGTCGCCCGCGCCAAGACGCAAGGCATAGGACGCATCGTCACCATCTCGACCCGGGTGAAGCGCCATGCCGAAGTACTCGCCATCGCCGAGCGTTTTGCCGACGTTTTTTGCTCCGTCGGCACGCATCCACACAACGCTCATGAGGAACTCGACGTCGGCACCGGCGAGCTGGTGAAACGGACGCAGCATCCCAAAGTGGTCGCCATCGGCGAAGCGGGGCTCGATTATCACTACGACTACAGTCCGCGCGCGGCGCAGGAGCAGGGTTTCCGCGCTCACATCGCGGCGGCACGCGAGACCAAGCTGCCGCTGGTGATTCATTCGCGCGAAGCCGACGGCGACACCGCGAAAATCCTCGCGGAAGAAACGGGGAAGGGGGCCTTCCCGGCGGTGCTGCATTGCTTCACCGGCGGGCGCGATCTGGCCCTGTCGGCGGTCGATCTGGGTCTCTATGTGTCCTTCACCGGCATCCTCACCTTCAAGAATTCGCAAAATCTGCGCGCCATCGCCGCCGAGCTGCCCGCGGGCCGCATTCTGGTGGAGACCGACGCGCCCTATCTGGCGCCCGGCCCTTATCGCGGCAAGCGCAACGAGCCGGCCTATGTGGTGGAGACCGCCAAGGTGCTGGCGCAGGTGCGCGGCGTCTCACTGGAAGAAATCGCGCGGCAGACCACGGAAAATTTCTTCCGGCTGTTCGGCAAGGTCCCGCGCCCGGCGGAGCGTGCATGACCCTGACCTTCACCATTCTGGGCTGCGGTTTTTCCATGGGCGTGCCGCGCGTGGCGCTCGGCTGGGGCGCCTGCGATCCCGCAAACCCGAAAAACCGGCGGCGGCGCTGCTCGCTCCTGGTCGAGCGCAGCAACGGCGAAGGCCGCCGCACCAGCGTGCTGGTGGACACCTCGCCGGACCTGCGCGAGCAATTGCTGGCGGCCGACGTGACGTCGCTCGACGGCGTGTTTTTTACCCATGCCCATGCCGACCATGCCCACGGCATCGACGATCTGCGGCCGCTGTTCATCCACAGCCGCCGCCGGGTGGACGTCCATATGGACGAGCCTACGGGCCGGGCGCTGGA
>JBBDNZ010000114.1:0-4027 GCA_040877285.1 Xanthobacteraceae bacterium | reverse complement strand
GCCTTCGATGTCCGCCAGCGCCAGCGCATAGCCCGGCAGCGGCTGACCGTCGCCCGGGATGTGGACCGTGCGGCCGTCCGGGAATACCCGCACCAGCTCCTCGCGGCCGATCGGCGGCCAATGCCGCACGTTGCCGATATCGAGATGCACGAAGGGTGATCCCGATGTCGGGTAAAATCCGATCCCGCCCCGTTGCAGCCGCAGGCCGATGTTACGCAAATCCTCCAGCGCCACGCCGGGAATGAAAAAATCGATCGCGCGGCCCGATGTGTGCTGGCTGAACTGGGCCACCCCGCCGCTGCGGCGGCGGAGCATGGCGTTGGTCTGCGGCGCGCGATAGCCGCAGATGACGTTGACGGGCTTCGCGGCGCCGACGTCGCGCTGCACTTCCCAGAGGAGATCGAGCAGCAGCGGATCGATCTTCGCCTCTTCGTCGCGCCGCCAGTCGCGCAGCAGCCAGTTGATCTTCTTCAGCGCTTCCGGATCGTAGCGGCCGTCGCGCTTGAAGGTGATGGTGAGATCTTCGTTGGTGTGAACGTGGTGCAGCGAGATCGTTCGCGTATCGCCGTTGGCGGCGGCGTTCTGCAAACCGTCACAGGCGATCAGTAGAACGGCGGCGGCCAAGCCGAACCGGCATCCGGTATGCCGGCCGAGCAAAAAGGACAAAACTCGGCGCGCAATACAAACCGGCACGGCGATCCCGCGTTAATAAGGGCTAGTGGACAAGAATCTCCCGCAGCTTTGATGGCTGCGGGAACAAAGCCAACGTAGTCTTATCGGGATCAGTTAACGCGCCCTTAGCGCGTACCGTCGCCCGCAACGGAGCGCAGTAGCGGCCGACTGTGGCAAAAGATGGCCCGGCCGAAGCCCGGCAGCCGTTCTATGGTTAACGTTCGTATCGTCTGCGGCCGACGAAAGCGGGCGGCTGGGGCCGGCCGCCGCCGAACAGCATCTCGAAGAAGGATAAGCCGTCCGAGCTGCTGGCATAGCGGGAGTTTTCAAGATCCACTCCATAGGGGAGCTGCACCGAAGGCCGCGCATAGCTCGCCTGCAACTCGCCACGGCGATCCATCGGCACGTCGGCAACCTGCCGCTCCTCTTTCAGCGGGGCAAGCGTCCGCGCATCGCGGCCATAGATGTCGTCGCGCAGGATCAACTTGCCGGAATCGTCGACGAAGGCGGTCTGATAGGTGATATGGACCGGAATAGGCGTCGGGAAAGGAATCTCTTTTTCCGTGTCGGCGTACATGCTGCGCAGGCGATCCTGCGTATAACCTTCGTTCGGCAGCACGATCGACAGCAGAACCTCCCCGTACTTAAGCGGATCCTGCACCCGCATGCAGCCGTGGCTGTAAGCGCGCGTGTCGCGCTCGAACAGATGCTTGTCCGGCGTGTCGTGCTGGTAGACCAGGAATTTGTTGGGGAAGTTGAAACGAATTCGACCAAGCGCGTTGGCGTCGCCGGGCGGCTGGTACATATGCACGCTGCCGTCTTCATTCTGCGTGACCTTGATGCCCATGCGCGCGAGCACCGTCGGATCCTGATACAACGCCGGCAGATATTCGTTGTAGACGATCGACGGCGGCACGTTCCACGTCGGATTGACGGTGATGAATTTCATCGTCTCGGTGAGGATCGGCGTCGGCGTGTCCGGTTTGCCGACCACGACCTTGGTGGTCCACACCGTCGTACCGTTGTTGACGACCTTCAGCGTGAAACTGGGAATGTTCAACATCACATAGGTTTTGCCGAGGTCGCGCGGCATCCAGCGCCAGCGCTCCATGTTGGCAAGGACGGTGTCGATGGTTTCCGCGCGGGTGCGCCTATTGTTCAGAATGCGCAGCGTATTGGGGCCGATGACGCCGTCCACTTCGAGCGCGGCGTTGGTCTGGAATTTCTTGACCGCTTCCACTAGCTCGTCGTCATATTTGTTATCGGACTTTTCGCTCGTGATCTCGAACCGCTTGCGCATCAAGGGAACGCGGGGATCGTCCATCCCCGGCCGCAACAGTTGACCGTCGGGGATGCGCACGACTTTCGGCTCCTCGCCAGCCTGGCTGCGCAGTTCGGCGAGCTTGGCCTTCAATGCCTTGTACCCCGCCTGCGGGGGATTATTGGCGTCGAGCGCCTTGGCGACGTCGCTCGCCTTTGCGATGGAAACGAGGACCTGCTGGAGATCCGGCTCTACCTGCGGATAGAAAATATCACCCGCCACCCGCGAGAAATGCACGCGGCCGTTTTGCGCATGGCGAGCGAAAGTCACCACCGCATCCGTCAGCTTAAGCTCGGCTTCCGCCAGCGCTTGCGGACTCGCGTCCGCATTGAAGACCGGCGTCGGATAGTCGGACGGATTAAGAGCGTCGGTATCCAGCTGTGCGAGATAGGCGATTGCCGCCTTTGCTTTGTCGTTGACCGCGCCTTTGTCGGTCCACAGCGGCGCGTATTGCCGCGCCGCATAAAACGCTTCGATCCCCTCGCGGTCGCCCTTGCGGTCGGCGAAGCGCGCGAGCTTCGTAGTGACCAGCTCGTACAGCTTTTCGGCGACCGGATCGCCGGGGACAAAGGCCGGCGGCTTATTCACGATTTCAGTGCTGCCGGGTTGCTCGCCCGGCACCACGGCCGTATTTGGCGTCGTGGTGGGGGCGGCGACATCCTTGGCCGTTGGCGGCGGCAAATTGAGCGGCTCGGGCAACGGGATGCGCGCGTTGAGGTCGGCGTCGGAGGGCTTGGCTGTTGCGGGTGCCGCGGACGTCGTCGTCACATCGGGCTTCGCCGAGGCCGGCTGAGCGGATGAAACCTGCGGCTTCACGGTCGCTGTAATTGCCCAAGCGCTGCCCGTTGATATTAACAGCAGCGCCAATGTGGCAGCCAGGACGCGGTGATTCCTTACGGTGCTCATCGCCATTTTCCCTGTATTGGGAGCTTACCCTGCATTCGGGACTGCCGCCCGCCGTCGTGTCCGGGCCGCCAAAGGTTTAGCGATCCGACGCAAATTGCAAATTAATGCCAGCAGCCCACGATTGCCACACCGTTTACGGCTGGAACAGCCATATTTACTGCGATTTTGGCCGATAGTTACCCAGCGGCCACGGGCTCGGACTTCGAGCCGGGCTTTTCGCCTTCAAATCCAATGGCTTCCAGCTTGCGATAGAGTGTCGAGCGGCCGATCTGCAACTTTCGGGCTACCTCGGACATTTGGCCGCGGTAATGGCCGATCGCAAATCGGATGGTCTCGGCCTCGATGGCGTCGAGGGCGCGGACTTCGCCGTTGTCGTCAAGCAGCGACAAGACGCCCTCCTGGCGCTCGGCGGTGGCGATGGCCCCGGCCCCGGCCCAGGCCGCACTCTCTGCAGCAATCGGGATCATCTCGCCGGCCAGCAGCGGGCTTCGAGTGGCATCATCGGCGGGCGGCGCCGGCTGCACCTGCGACTGGGCGGCGATTTGCGGGAACTCTGCGATCCCGATGCTGTCGCCTTCCGCCAGCACCACTGCGCGGAACACCGCGTTTTCCAGTTGGCGGACGTTGCCGGGCCAGTAATGGCCGCGAAGCAATGCCAGAACCTCGGCGCTGACCGAGCGAATGCGCTTGCCTTCTTCCGCGCAGAACCGCGCGAGGAAATGACGCACAAGATCGGGCACATCCTCCAGCCGGTCGCGCAGCGGCGGCACCGTGATGGGGAACACATGCAACCGGTAGAACAGATCCTCGCGGAAGCGCCCATTCTTCACATCGGCCATGAGATTGCGGTTGGTCGCCGAAATCAGCCGCACGTCCACCTTGACTGGCTTGCGCCCGCCCACCGGCTCGATCTCGCCCTCTTGGATGGCGCGCAAAAGCTTGACCTGCGCCGCCGGCGGCAATTCGCCCACCTCGTCGAGAAACAGCACGCCGCCGTCGGCCTCGGCGAATTTTCCCGCGTGCCGCTCGGTTGCTCCCGTGAAGGCGCCTTTCTCGTGGCCGAAGAGAATCGATTCCACGAGGTTTTCAGGTATGGCGCCGCAATTGACGGCGACGAAAGGCTTGGCG
>JBBDNZ010000113.1:0-4032 GCA_040877285.1 Xanthobacteraceae bacterium | reverse complement strand
AAACCCAGGCATTGCCGCGGCGGCCGCGGCCTGCGGTCTGGCGCGCGGCCGCAATCCAGAGCGGCCCGCGCTCGCCGCAACGCGCCTGCGCCAAGGCTTCCGTGTTGGTGGAACCGATCGTGTCGTGTGCGATGAGCTTCACGCCGGACGCAACGGCCATTGGGTCGAGCTGCATCGCCTAGAACAAGGACTGCGCCGCCGCCGCCGCCGCCGCGATCAGCGGCGCCGGAAAGACGAAGAACAGGATGTTGAACAGGCCGGTCACGCCGAACACCGCCTTGAGCGCGCCGGGCATGGGCAAAAATTCTTCCGCGGGTTCGTCGAAATACATGATCTTGACGATGAGCAGATAATAATAGGCGCCCACCACGCTGGCGAGCACGCCGATCACCGCCAGCGCATAGAGTCCGGCCTGGATGGCGGCGAGGAAGACGTAGAATTTGGCGAAGAAGCCGGCAAGCGGCGGAATGCCGGCCAGCGAGAACAGCAGCATGGCGAGAAAGAACGCCATGCCCGGGTTGGTGCGCGCGAGACCCGCAAGGTCGCCGATGTTCTCGACGAACCCCTCGCCGCGGCGCATGGACAGGATGGCGGCGAAGGTGCCGAGCGTCATGGCCAGATAGATGGCGATGTAAACAATCACGCCCTGCACGCCTTCCGGCGTGGCGGCGGCAAGCCCAATCAGCGCAAAGCCCATATGGCCGATGGAGGAATAGGCCATCAGCCGCTTGATGTTGCGCTGGCCTATTGCCGCGAAAGCGCCCAGCACCATCGAAGCAATGGCGACAAAGACCAGAATCTGCTGCCACTGCTCGGCGATGCCGGGAAAGGCGTCCATCGCCGCACGGATGAAGACGGCGATGGCCGCCACCTTGGGCGAAGCGGCAAAGAAAGCCGTGACCGGCGTCGGCGCGCCTTCATAGACGTCGGGCGTCCACATATGGAAAGGCACGGCGGAAATTTTGAAGCAGAGCCCCGCGAACAGAAACACCAGGCCGAAGACGAGGCCGATGCCCCCCTGCCCCGCCGTTTGCGCAATGCCGGCAAAGCTGACGGTGCCGGTGAAGCCGTAGATCAGCGAGCAGCCATAGAGCAACATGCCCGAGGACAGCGCACCCAAAACAAAATATTTCAGGCCCGCCTCGGTGGCGCGCACGGAATCGCGGTGGATGGCGGCCAGCACATAGAGGCACAGACTCATCAGCTCCAGACCGAGATAAAGCGCGATCAAAACGCCGGCCGAAACCAAGAGCAGCATGCCGAGCGTGGCGAACAGGATGAGGATGGGATATTCGAACTGACGCTGCTTTAGCGCGGCCATGTAATCGAGCGACATCAGGATGGCCGCCGCCGAGCCGGCGAGCGCCAGCAGCTTCATGAAGCGGGCGAATGCGTCGACGACTAAACTGCCGCCGAAGAGGACAAGGTTTTCTCCCGGCAGCCAAAACACCAGGGCCCCGGCCGCGATCAGCAGCAGGAACGCCAGCCAATGGACAAAACCCGCCGCCCGCTCGCCGGCAAAGACGCCGAGCATCAAAAGCAGCATGGCGCCGACCGCGAGCACGAGCTCGGGCAGCAGCGGCAGCAGCACCGCAAGGTCGGCCGGCAGATTTGGCATGATATCCGCGATCATGGCGTCATCACCGCGGCGGCGGTCTTGGCCGCTTCCAGCGCGCGCGTGTAATTCTCAAGCAGTTGGTCCACCGAAGCGGCCGACAGATCGAGCACCGGTTTCGGATAGAGACCGAAGATCAGAGTCAGCACGACCAGAGGGCCGAGCGTGACGATCTCGCGCCAGTCGAGATCCTTGATGCCGGCCAGTTCCGGCCTCTCCAGCTTGCCGAAGATCACCTTGCGGCAGAGCCACAGCGCATAGGCGGCGGAAAGAATCACGCCCAGGGTGGCGAGGCCGGCGACCCAGGGGTTGACCTTAAACGTGCCGAGCAGCGTGAGGAGTTCGCCGACAAAGCCCGAGGTGCCGGGCAGCCCGACATTGGCGAGGGTGAAGATCATGAAAATCACGGCATAGACCGGCATGCGATTGACCAGCCCGCCATAAGCCGCGATCTCGCGCGTGTGCATGCGGTCGTAGACCACGCCGACACAGAGGAACAGCGCGGCGGAGACGATGCCATGCGACAGCATCTGGAAAATGCCGCCGCCGACGCCCTGCGCCGTGGCGGCAAAGACGCCCATCGTCACAAAGCCCATGTGCGCCACGGAGGAATAGGCGATCAGCTTCTTGATGTCCTCCTGCACCAGCGCCACCAGCGAGGTGTAAATGATGGCGACCACGGAGAGCGTGAACATCAGCGGCGTGAAATCATGCGAGGCGAGCGGGAACATGGGCAGCGAGAAGCGCAAAAATCCGTAGCCACCCATCTTCAGCAGGATTGCCGCCAGGATCACCGAGCCCGCGGTGGGTGCCTCCACATGGGCGTCGGGCAACCATGTGTGCACCGGCCACATCGGCAGCTTCACCGCGAAGGAGGCGAAGAAGGCAAACCAGGCCCATTTCTGCAATTCCGGCGAGAAGCTGTGCTTCATCAAGGTCGGAATATCGGTGGTGCCGGCGGCCCAATACATCGCCATAATGGCGAGCAGCATCAGCACCGAGCCGAGTAGCGTGTAGAGGAAGAATTTGAAGCTGGCATAGACCCGGCGCGCGCCGCCCCAGACGCCGATGATGAGGAACATCGGGATCAGCCCGCCCTCGAAGAACAGATAGAACAGCACCAGATCGAGCGCGCAGAAGGTGCCGACCATCAAGGTTTCCAGCACCAAAAAGGCGATCATGTATTCGCGCACGCGCGTCTGGATCGCCCGCCAGCTGGCGATGATGCAGATCGGCATAAGGCCGGTGGTGAGGATGACAAGCGGGAGCGAGATGCCGTCCACGCCCATGTGATAGGCGATGGTGCCGCCAAGCCAGGGCTGCTTCTCGACGAATTGAAATTCGGCCAGCGAGGCGTCGAAATACCACAGCAGCAGGAGCGACGTTGCGAACGTGATCAGCGTCGTCCACAGCGCCACCCAGCGCGCGTTGCGGTAGGCCTCCTCCTCGCCGCGCAGCAGCAGAATGAACAGCACGCCGAGCAGCGGCAGGAAAGTAACGACGGAAAGGATCGGCCACGTCATGTTGTTTCCTCAGCCATGCGCTTGTCCGACCTTCCTTCGCCCGCCGAAGCGGGCTTCGCGAAGGCGGGAATTTGGTTCCCACTTTTCGAGCGCATGGCTAGTGCACTCCTGCGAACATGAACCAAGTGATGAGCGCCGCCGCACCGATGAGCATGGCGAAGGCGTAGTGATAGAGATAGCCGGTCTGCAGGCGCACGACGTTGCGCGTGACGTCAAGCACGCGGGCGGAAACGCCGTCCGGGCCGAAGCCGTCGATCAGCCAGCCGTCGCCGCCCTTCCAGAGCAGCCGGCCGAGCCACAGCGCCGGACGCACGAAAATGAAATCGTATAGCTCGTCGAAGTACCACTTGTTGAGCAGGAACCTATAGAGCAGATCCTGCCGCTCGGCGAGCCGCGCCGGAATGTCGGGGCGCTGGATGTAGAAGTGCCAGGCGACGGTAAAACCCATAACCATCATCGCCGTGGGCAACAGCGCCACGGCGAGCGGCACATGATGGAGTTCTTCGAGAATGCGGTTGCCCGCGGCGAATTTCAGCGAGCCGCGGAAGAATTCCTGCACGCCGTTCCCGCTGAAAATGTCCGCGAAAGGATAGCCGGCGAAGATCGAGCCGGTAGCCAGAATGGCGAGCGGCACCAGCATGACTTTCGAGCTCTCCTGCGCCTGCTCATAATGATGGCGGTCGTGCGGGGCGCCGTGGAAGGTCTTGAAGATCAGCCGCCAGGAATAGAAGGAGGTCATTGCCGCAGCCGCCACGGTGCAGATGAAGCCGTAGAAGGCCATCGGATTTTTACCGACGAAGGCGGCCTCGATAATGGCGTCCTTGGAAAAATAGCCGGCGGTAAGCGGAAAGCCGGTGAGCGCCAGCGTGCCGATCACCATCATCCAGTAGGTGA
>JBBDNZ010000112.1:0-4036 GCA_040877285.1 Xanthobacteraceae bacterium | reverse complement strand
CTTTTCCTTGTCGATGATGACCTTCTTGGCGCGGCCGAGCATCGCCACGGTCACGTTTTCGAGCTTGATGCCGAGGTCTTCCGAGATGAGCTGGCCGCCGGTGAGGATGGCGATGTCTTCCAGCATGGCCTTGCGGCGGTCGCCGAAGCCCGGCGCTTTCACCGCCGCGACTTTGAGGCCGCCGCGCAGCTTGTTGACCACCAGCGTCGCCAGCGCTTCGCCCTCCACGTCTTCGGCGACGATGACCAGCGGCTTGCCCGACTGCACCACCGCTTCCAGCACCGGCAGCATCGACTGCAAGCCGGAGAGCTTCTTCTCGTGCAGCAGGATATAGGCGTCCTCAAGCTCCGCCAGCATCTTTTCGGCGTTGGTGATGAAATAGGGCGAGAGATAGCCGCGGTCGAACTGCATGCCTTCGACCACTTCCAGTTCGGTCTCCAGCGATTTGGCTTCCTCCACGGTGATAACGCCTTCGTTGCCGACCTTCTGCATGGCGCCGGCGATCATCTTGCCGATCGAGGCGTCGCCATTGGCGGAAATGGTGCCGACCTGGGCGATTTCCGATGAGGACTCCACCTTCTTTGCGCGCTTTGCGATGTCGCGAACCACCGCGCTGACCGCGGTATCGATGCCGCGCTTGAGATCCATGGGGTTCATGCCGGCGGCGACCGACTTGGCGCCTTCCTTCACGATCGCGTGCGCCAGCACGGTGGCGGTGGTGGTGCCGTCGCCGGCGGTCTCGTTGGTTTTGCTGGCCACCTCGCGCACCATCTGCGCGCCCATGTTCTCGAACTTGTCTTCCAGCTCGATCTCCTTGGCGACGGTAACGCCGTCCTTGGTGATGCGGGGAGCGCCGAAGCTCTTGTCGAGGATGACGTTGCGGCCCTTGGGGCCGAGCGTGACCCTTACCGCGTTGGCGAGGATCTCGACGCCGCGCAACATGCGGTCGCGCGCGTCGGTGGAGAATTTCACTTCTTTGGCGGCCATTGAGTTTTACTCCTTGAATTGAATGGGTCGGCGTGGCGTCGCGTTTTACTCATCGTCATTGCCGGGCTCGACCCGGCAATCCATCTTTTTGCGAAGTCGATGGATGCCCGGGTCACAAGGTGTTGCGAAGAAACGCCGTCTTCGACGGCTATCCCCGGGCATGACGATCGTGAGCGTTGCCGCGCGCGTTGGTTCGATGAATCACCCGATCACGCCCATGATGTCGGACTCCTTCATGATCAGGAGTTCCTCGCCGTCGAGCTTCACTTCGGTGCCCGACCATTTGCCGAACAGCACCTTGTCGCCCGCCTTGACGTCGAGCTTGACCAGTTTGCCGCTCTCGTCGCGGCCGCCGGGGCCGACGGCGATGATCTCGCCCTGCTGCGGCTTCTCCTTGGCGGTGTCGGGAATGATGATGCCGCCCTTGGTCTTCTCTTCGGCATCGATGCGGCGCACGACCACGCGGTCGTGCAAGGGACGGAATTTTGTCTTGGCCATGTCTTCCTCGTCGGCGCGGTGTGCGCTGGATGGGGACCCGATTTCGTAGGTCGGATAGGGTCTTAGCACTCACAGGTGGCGAGTGCTAAGGCTTCCCGGAGATAGGACCTCTCCCGGGGGCTGTCAAGCCGCCGGCCGCCCGGACGGACGGATTTCCGCCGCACAATCCCGGCTTGCTTTGGGCGGTATGCCCCCGCTAAGTCGGACGGCGTCGCCTGGACCAGGAGAACCGCATGCGCCGTGCCCGCCGTCTTTGCCTTGCCGCGCAAATGGTGCTTGTCGCGGCGGCGCTTGGCGCCTGCGCCACCCCGTCCTCGCCGCCTCCAATGGAAGCCCCCGCGCCGCCGCTCGTCCCGACGCTGCCGCCCGCCTTTCCTCCGCAGGAATTGATCGGCCGCTGGGGCCATGCCGCCTACCACCGGCCCGACGACCGGGCGCGCACCGAAGTCGCCGCCCGCAATCAATGCAGCAAGCCTTATGTGATCGGCGCGGGCACGGCCGGCGGCGTCATCATGCATCTGGCCGACCAGCCGCAGCCGCAGGAGCTTCAGCTCAAAGGCCATCCGAACGGCAAGACCTATCTCGGGCCGCAAGGCGAGCCGGGCGGGCCGCAGGACCGCGAAGTCGTTTCCTTCGACGGCCGCGTCCTCATCCTGCGCTGGATCGATCCGGAGATCGCCGGCCGCTATGGCAACGGCGTCTATGTGCGCTGCGCGCCGCGCGCCTGAAGGAGCAACTCCATGAGCCGACCCCCAAGAAAATCTAAAAGCAAGGCGAAGGCCAAGCTGAAGAACAAGCCGAAGAACAAGCCGAAGAACAAGCCGAAGCGCAGCCCCGGGAAAGCTTCCGCAAGCGTCGTCATCTGGCACAATCCCAACTGCGGAACATCGCGCAAGGTGCTGGAGATGATCCGCGCCCGCGGCGTCGAGCCCGTCATCGTCGAATATCTCAAGACCCCGCCGGGCGCGGCCGAGATCGAAGCGTCGCTCAAGGCAATGGGCATGCGGCCGCGCGATCTCTTGCGGCGGAAGAACACGCCTTACGACGAACTCGGGCTCGATGATGCCAAGTTCGGCGACGCCGAACTGGTGAAGCTGATGACGAGGCACCCTCTCCTGATCGAACGTCCCGTGGTGCGCACGCGAAAGGGCACCCGGCTGTGCCGCCCGGCGGAAAGGCTGCAGGAGATCCTGTGACTCGGCCATCGCCATGACGAGGCGGCTGGATTGAGCGGCGGGAAATCGCCTCGCTGGGTCCCCGCTGGCGCGGGGACGAGCAAAATCAGCGGTTGGCGAACATCTCGTCGATTTCTTTCTGGGAAACGTAACCGCGCTGGCCGTCGGTCTTCGGGCCGTTGATCAGCTTGGGGTCGCCGGCGTGCTCGGCCTGCGCCTGCGGGACAAACTCGGCGAAACGCTCGACGCCGCCCCAGATTTTCATCAGGCGCAGGATGTGATCCTCGATGAACTTCAGCGTATTGACGAGCTTGTTGATGCGCTGGCCGGTCAGGTCCTGGAAATTACAGGCCTCGAAGATGCGCGTCACCTGATCCATGATGTCGCGCGCGAGATCCTGGTCCTGCACGTTCTTGATCGCGGCGGCCAAAGTCTTGGCGGCCTCTTCGATTTCCTCGCCCGCGTCAAGAATGACATGCGTGGCGGTTTCCGTGTTGCCGACCACGGCGTTCAGTTCCTGGGAGACGCGGCTGATCTCCGGATTGGCGAAGCCGGTCACCATCAGCGTGGCGATCTCCTGCTTGGTGCGCCTGACCGCGTCGTAGAGCGTGCCGAGTTCCGTCTTGAACGAATCATCGTCCGCCGCGGGCCCCGCAGCGGCGGGCGCGCCGGCGGACGGGCGCGCCTCGAGCAGCGCCCGCAGCGCCCTCAGCTCGGTCATGAGTTCGGCATGACGAAGCACCGCTTCCGCTTTGTGAACGGAAACGTCTTGCTGCGATCGCAGACCGCCGAGTTCTTCGATCCGATAGACGCTACGCTGGACGGGCATCGATTGTTTTGTCGCTCCCTGGAAACGCGGCCTGTTTATAGGGAGCGCCGCTTAACATGAGGTGCATGCAACATGCGGTGCACGCGGCGCCGGCAACGGGTGCTTAACCATACGCCGTCGCCGTTAAACCGCTGTAAACCGTAAGGTGCTGAACGAGACGTTCAGGAACAAGGTGAACGTTCGTTTTAACAAATCTCGGTCGGCTTTGATCGTATATTCGGATCGCAGTTGATGCGGGCCGTGTCAGCCCGTACTTTGCGTAACGACGAACAGTTCAGAGTACGTCGATGCAGCGTATTATGGTCACCGCGCTCGTGGCGAGCGTAGCGGGAACGTTTTCGGCCGTTGCCCAGCCGATGCAGCTGAGCCCGTATTACTACTCGGCTCCGCCGCCCTACGCGGCCGCGCCTCCGCCGCAATACATGCAGCCCGCTCCGCCGCCGCCACAATATGCGCCGCACTATGCGCCGCAGGCGGCGGTCGCGCCGCCGGTCGAGCCGCCGGGGCCCGATCTCGGCGGCGGCTTCATCGAATTCGTTTTCAGCGG
>JBBDNZ010000111.1:0-4099 GCA_040877285.1 Xanthobacteraceae bacterium | reverse complement strand
CGAGGGGCTGCCTTCAATGGCTGGACGGGTACGGGCGAGGGGCGGCGAAAGCTGCTCCGCTAGGGAGGACGAAGAGTTCTCCGCCCAGTACCCGGAAGCACGGCCCCGGGGACAGAAAAGCCGCAAATAGCGCGCACACGGCGCAAGCTTGTGTGCGTGTGGAGCGCCGAGGAGGCGAGACGGGCCGATCGCAAGGCCCGTGCCGCGCCTCGCAAGCGCGGAATTGTTATGCGCCTTCCCGGCGCTCCGCTCCCCTCATCTTATTGGGGGGCGACTCCCCCGAGTCCCCTGTTCGGGGAGCAAGGGATTGGAGACGACGGCGCGCCCGCGCCGCCAAGAATAGGGCAAGCGGAGCTATGCTGTTCCACCATTAACCCATCCCCGGAGAAAATAAGTTCCGCCACGGGCTTTGCTTGCGCCGCATGTGAGCGCAAGCACATTCTAGCTTTCCGGGGAATCGATGCCGTGGCACTATCGGCTTTCAGCTCGGAGTTCTGATGTATCGTCTCGCCGCCATTTTCGTCGCCGTCTGCATGGTGCTCATCGCCGCCTCGCTCGGCGCCATGGGCTACCTCTATCTGGGCTTGAGCGGCATGGAATCGACGCTGGTCGGGCTCGCCGCGCTCACCGGAATGGCGCTCTACAACGCGGTTACCACGCGGCTGCGCGACCGCTCCGACGTGAGCGACCAGATCGCCGACCTCTCGCGGCTCACCGCCGACCTCGCCCGCCATATGGCCGAGGTCAAACGCCAGCTCAGCACCGCCGAAAACAAGGTGGACAGCGCGGTCAACAAGGTCCGCGCCGCGCTCGAGCCGGTCACCCGGGAAATGAGCGAACTCGGAATGCTGGTGAAGCAACTGGCCGAAACGGTCGCCGCGCACGATGCCGCGCTGACCGGCCTTACGGCCACCCGGGGCGAGGCGGCTCCCGCGGCCGAGGCTGCCGCCGCATCCGCGTTCGCGCCGGAGCTGGCCGCCCCCCCGCCAGGCAAGCCCAACGGCTCCGGGCACGGCCCGCTCCACGCGCTCGACCGCGAGGCCATCGCCGGGCTGATCGGCGATGCGGTCGAGGCCAACCGCATCGACCTCTATCTACAGCCGATCGTGACGCTGCCGCAGCGCAAGGTGCGCTATTACGAGGCGCTGTCGCGGCTGCGCACGGCGGCCGGTGAGCAGATTTTCGCGGCGGATTTCCTGCCCCATGCCGAGGCCGCCGGGCACATGCCGAAGATCGACAAACTGCTCCTGTTCCGCTGCGTCCAGATTCTACGCCGGCTGCTGATGAAAAACCGTGACGTCGGCCTGTTCTGCAACGTGTCGGCGACAACGCTGAGCGATTCGGCGTCCTTTGCGCAGTTTTTGGATTTTGTCGAAGCCAACCGCGCGCTGTCGTCTTCATTGGCGTTCGAATTCACGCAGAGCGCGTTCCGCGGCATGGGGCCGATCGAATATGAGGCGTTGGCGGCGCTGGCGGAGAGAGGCTTTCGCTTCTCGCTCGATCACGTCACCGATCTGCGCATGGAGCCGCGGGAACTGTCCGAGCGCGGTTTCCGCTACATGAAGGTTCCGGCGTCGCTGCTGCTCAACCGCGCCCTTGCCGCGTCCGGCGACATTCACCCGGAAGACCTCGCGGATCTGCTGGCCCGTTACAATATCGACCTCATCGTCGATCGAATCGAGAACGAAAGCAGCGTCGTGGACATTCTCGATTTCGACGTGAGATTCGGCCAGGGCTTCCTGTTCTCGCAGCCGCGGCCGGTGCGCGCCGAAGCCATGAAGAGCAACGGCGAGCGCGGCGAAGCCGTCACCGCGCCCGGCGCGCAGGCGGCCAGCCAGACCGTGGACGCGATAGTCTAGCCGCTCCCTCGCCATCCATTCCGCGATCCGCGGCTTTTCCTTCGGGTTTTCATGTCCGGCTCTCCACCGCCCTTCCTCGAGCGTTTCGCCGGCCTGGCGCCGGGCTACGACCTGCTGCTCTGCGACGTATGGGGCGTGATTCACAACGGCGTCGCCGCCTTCCCCGACGCTTGCGAGACGCTGCGGCGGGTGCGCGCAAAAGACGGCACGGTATTGCTCATCAGCAATTCGCCGCGGCCCAACGATGTGGTGCTTCCGCAGCTCGACGGACTGGGAGTCCCGCGCGACAGCTATGACGGCCTGGTCACCTCGGGCGATGTCACCCGCGCGCTCATCGCGGCGCGGCCGGGTGAGAGCGCTTTCCATCTCGGGCCGGAGCGGGATCTGCCGATTTTCGCCGGCCTCGATGTTCGCCTGGTGGATGCCGAGACGGCCGGCTATGTGGTTTGTTCCGGCCTGTTCGACGACACCCGCGAGACGCCGGAGGACTATCGGGAAATCTTGCAGCGCCTGAAAGCGCGCGGCCTCTTCATGCTCTGCGCCAATCCCGACATGGTGGTGGAGCGCGGCGAGGCGCTCATCTACTGCGCGGGCGCGCTCGCCGATCTTTATGAATCGCTCGGCGGGAAGGTGCTGTACGCCGGCAAGCCCTATCGGCCGATCTATGAACGCGCGCTGGCCCAGGCGGAAGCCGTGCGCGGCGGCAAAGTACCGCTCGGCCGCGTGCTGGCCATCGGCGATTCGGTGCGCACCGACCTCAAGGGCGCGGCCTCGCTCGGGGTCGACTTCCTGTTTCTGACGTCGGGGATTCATGCTGGCGAGGTGGGGGCGGGAAAAAATCCCGATCCGGCCGCCTTGGCGGTTTTCTTCGAGCAGGCCGGATTGACGCCGAAAGCGGTGATGCACCGGCTGGCCTGGTGAGGCCGCCGCGGTTGCCCAAATTATTCGGAGAAGACCGCTTCGATCTTGTTATGCAGCGTCTGCGCGTTGAACGGCTTGACGATGTAGTTGTTCACGCCCGCCTTCTTCGCCGCGATCACGTTCTCGGTCTTCGATTCGGCGGTGACCATGATGAAAGGGGTTTTTGCCAGGCTCGGATCGCCGCGGACCGCCTTGAGCAGGTCGTAGCCGGTCATCGGCTCCATGTTCCAATCGGAGATGACAAGGCCATACTTCTTTTGGCGCATCTTGGTGAGCGCCGAAGAGCCATCGGTGGCGTCGTCGATGTCTTGGAAGCCAAGTTGTTTGAGAAGATTGCGCAGGATGCGGATCATCGTGTTGTAATCGTCAACGACGAGGATCGGCATGGACATCTCGACGGCCATTACTCCTGCTCCATCAGGTCAACGGTCGCGACCCACCGTTGGCGGAAATTCCTTCGTTGAGCAAATTCCACCTGTTACTATTATCTTCCGCCAAACAACACGTTAACAATGCTCATTGAACAACCGGTTAACCGCTTCATATGCCGGTCATGTTGCCGTTTGAGGTCAAGCGCCGGCACTTGCAGGATGAAAAGTTGCCGAATCATTAACATGTGGTCCCGCGGCCTGCCGCGCTTCGGCCTGACTTGGTTCGGCGCCGGGCGGCACGGTCCGCGATTCCCCGCGGATTCCATTGCTGCATGAGCAAACCCTCCCAGCCCGCGAAATCCTTCCCTGTCCTGCGCGACGGCAGCGCCGATGCCGGCCGGTTGCGCGGCGCGGTCCTGGCCATCGGCAATTTCGACGGCGTGCACCGGGGCCACCGGGCGGTGATCGCAGCCGCGATCGCGCGCGCCCGCGCCGCGAAGCGCCCGGCCGCGGCGCTGACCTTCGAGCCGCATCCGGTCGCCGTGCTGCGCCCCAAGGAACCCTTGTTCCGCCTCACCGGCGAGAGGGACAAGCTGCGCCTCCTGGCGGCGACCGGGCTCGACGGGGTGATTGTTCTGAAATTCGACGCCGCGCTTGCCGGTCTCTCGCCCGAAGAATTCATCGGCCGTATCCTGGTCGGGCGCTATGCGCTGACCGGCGCGGCCATCGGCTTCGACTTTCATTTCGGCAAGAACCGCATGGGCTCGCCGGACTTTCTCGCCGCCGAAGGAAAGAAGCATGGCTTCACGGTCGATGTGCTGCCGCCGCTGCAGGACGAAGGCCGGCCGGTCTCCTCGGGCACCATCCGCGCGGCGCTGGCCGCCGGCAGCGTGGTCGAGGCGGCGGAACTGCTCGGCTATCCCTGGTTCGTGTCCGGCACCGTCGTCG
>JBBDNZ010000110.1:0-22400 GCA_040877285.1 Xanthobacteraceae bacterium | reverse complement strand
AGGCCGACGACATGCGAGTCCTCGCGCGAGAGATATTTCGCGCCGATGCCGGCCCCGCCGCCCACGCGCATATGCTGCAACACGCCGTCGTTGATGAAGGCCAGCGGCTCGGCATTACGCGTGGAAATGAGCAGGATCAGACCGCAATAGGTGCCGGGCTCGCGGCAATATTTGTCTTCGGTCCAGTTGCCGTCCGCGTCCTTCGGCCAGGTGATAATGTCGGACTTCATGCGAATGGCGAAATAGTCGTCGCTGACGCCTTCCATCGTGCCCCAGCGGAAATAGCCGTCCTCGCGTTCGCAAGGATAATACATGTCGATGCGCGGACGATGCATGGCGCGGCCGCTCGGCAGCTTGCGGAAGGCTTCCTCCTGCGCGCGGATGCAGTCCTTCATGGTGAGGATTTCGGCGACGAGATCGTTGTTGATGATGAGCATGGGTCCTTTGGTCCGCTGTGAAAGCGTGGCGCGGGCGAGCCTGATTGGCGCCCGCCCCCGCGTCAAGGACTGAAAAAGACGAATGCGTGCCGCCCCGGCGGCTCAACACCGGGGCGGGAGTTTTGGCGGGAGACGTTCTCGAACCGGCCGCGGCCGGGCGGTGGTGCGCCTTAAGCGATCAGCAGCCGCGCGGTTGCCGCCGCCACAGCCAGGGTCCCGCCGACAGCCGCCAGCAGCTTTCCGATCCACGCCGCGTCCGTTTCGTCCACGGGGGCGGGGGCGGGGGCCGGGGATGCGACGACTTGAGTCTCGTAGCTGAACGCAACCGGCCGCATGTCGGCGGCAAGATCGATCTCGTTCAGCTCATCGGGATTGACGACTTTCACCACGTCGGCCTGGGCATCGATCTCGTTCCAATCGTCGGCAAAGGTCACGGCGACACCGACGGTTTCCCTGATCCCGGACGCAACCGCGCCCGGCTCAGACGCCGGCGCAAAATCGGCCGCGGAATCCACGGAAGATTCGGCCTCCCCGGCAAGGGAGGCGGGTTCGGGTATGGAATTCGTGACGGCCGGTTTTTCTTTCTTATGTTGGGCTGGCTGGGCCGCCCGTTTCTGCTTCGTGTACTCAAGTAGATCAAACGGCGTGGCCGGGCTCGATTGGCCGCAAGTTCCGTCCGCGTCACGCTCCATACAAGACCTTGCTTGGGCCGGCATTAGCCCGAATGTAAAGGCGGCCATTACCAGCGCCGCCCCGATCATAATGCGGATGCTCGCCATTGCGTCCTCCTGTCATCGGAACGGACGCATTTCCGCTGGTCGGCGTGTCGCCAGCTTGGCGGGAATGGGGGATTTTTTGGCGCAGTCCGTGGCGCAAAAAGGGCATCCGCGCCGGAGCGATCGTTAGCGGCCGCGCCTCATTCGATCGAAACGCCGCTGGCCTTGATGGGGACGGCCCAGTTCTCGATTTCGCTTCGTACGAATTGGCCGAGGTATTCAGGCGTCATCCGGTCGTCGGACACAAATACCGCGCCGAGACTTTCCAGGCTTTGCCGCACCGCGGGGCTCTTCGCCGCTTGCATGATTGCCCAATTTAATTTTTTGACGACATCGGCGGGCGCGCCCTTTGGGAGGAAAAATGCGTTCCAAGTGTAAGCCTCTAGTTTCATTACGCCTTGCTCAAGAGCGGTGGCGACGTTTGGCAGCGCCGGTGAGCGTGCCTGCGCCAAGATCGCGATTGGCTTGACCTCGCCGGGATCAATTTTGCGTTTCGCGGTGGTGATGATATCGCACACATAGTCAATACGGCCGGCAATAAGATCGTCCATGGCAAGCGCAGTCCCGGAATAAGGGACATGCCTGATCTGTATTCCCAGCGCACGATTGGCCAGCAAACAGCCGAGATGCGCGGCCGATCCGGCGCCTGCCGAGCCATATTGCATCCTGTCCTTGTTTTTATTTGCGTAAGCCTTGAATTCTTTCAGATTCTTGACGGGCAGGTCTCTATTGACGACCAATACAATGGGCAGCTCGGCCACCAGGGCAACGGGCGTGAAATCGGTCACCGCATTGTAGCGAGGGTGCCTGTAAAGGCTTTGGTTTTGCGCATGTGTTCCGGCCGTGCCCAGCAGGACGGTGTAGCCGTCGGGAGCCGCGTGCGCGACCTGCAGCGATCCTAGAATACCGCCGGCACCGCCCACATTCTCGATGGCGACTTGTTGGCCGAGTATTTCACCGATGTGCGGGGCCATGGCGCGGCCGAGCAGGTCGGTTGGCCCGCCGGCGGCGAAGGGGATTACCAGGGTGATGGGACGATTCGGATAATCCTGCGCCGATGCAAATCCAGTTCCCGCCAGACACGCCGCCAACGTCATCACAGTCAAAAACTTTCGCATGATGCTTGCTCTTCCATTCGTTTTCGTTTGTGTACAGCCCCGCCAGCCTTGTGTCGGCGTTTTCTCGGAACGCAAGCAGGCGGGTGGCGGGACGCTCATGAAGCCGAACGCCGGTCAATGCCCGGTGACATCAGCGCAAAAAAGCGGCGCGGGGGGTTGCCGGATACCTCCAATCGAGCAGGATATCATCTTTACCGATTCGGCGCGGCTCGCGGCTCCCCATGCAGGCACAGCCAACCGCACGTTCTTACGCGCAGCTTGCGAGAGAATGGAGCAGGCTTGCCAGGCGCCGCCGCGACCATTTCATCGAGCTATATAAAAGCGGGCGCTGGAGGCATTATTATAGTGAAGCCGAATTCTACACTCAGCTCCGGGACGTGCTGAGTGCCGCCGATGAATGGGAAAAGCTCGCCGGCACCCGCCCCGAGGTGCGGAAGGCGGGGTAGACCCGCTTGACGTTCGGCCGCGATCCGGTGTTCGCGGATTTGATGCAGCGTAAAGTGCAGATTGTTCGTATCATGCGATCGATCATAAAATACGGCGCCGGGGCGCCGGAGGAAGGAAATGAGAACAGCTCTGCTGACCTGCGGTATCCTCTTCGCGCTTATCTTGCCGGTGGCAGCGCAGGAAACCGAGAGTCAAAAGCGCGGCGAGACGCTGGTAACGACTTATTGTGGGGGCTGCCATGCCGTCGGCCGCAGCGGCGAGAGCACCCATCGAGAGGCGCCGCCATTTCGCACGCTGGGCCGCCGGTATCCGATCGAATCCTTGGAGGAGGCATTGGGCGAGGGCATCGTATCCGGCCATCCCGATATGCCCGAGTTTGTCTTCAAAGCTCCCGATGTCGGCGCCATCGTGGCCTATCTGAAATCCATCCAGGAACGCTGATCCCCTGCGGCGGGATTACTTCTCCTTCGTGCGCCGCCTTGCCCGCGCCGCGGCGACCGCGGCAAGAAGGATGGCTTCGCCGCCGCGGACCATATCCGCCATCCCCATGAGAGGCCGCCTGCGCGCGCCGCGGCGGGCGGGCTTAATGATCGGCCTCGGCACATGAACAAAAGCGGCCAGGCGCGGCCCCGCGGGTTGGGTGGCCGCTTCGATGGCCCGCCAGGACAGATAGTTGCAAAGGTATCGGCCCGCGTCGTGGGAGAGCCGGGCGGGCAGCCCCGCGGCGCGGGCAGCCAACACGAGCCTGTTCGCCGGCGCGTCGAAGTGCAGGGCATGCGGGCCGCCGGGGACGATGGAGGCGGCGAAAGACGATCGCCCCTCGGTATCGCGGATCAGCGCCGAGACGGCGTTGCGCGCCCGCATTTCCACCCGCAAGCACCGGCTGCCTGCCGCCAGGCCGAACATCAGCACCGCATCGGGCCGAAGCCGCGAGAGCAGGCGCGGCAGTTCCTCGTCAACCGCCCGGTAGCTGGTGGGAAAGACATGCGCGGTGAGCCGCACGTCGGCCAGGCCCGGACGCCTCAGACGCGCGAGCCGGTGTACCAGCGGCCCGGTCGGGTTGAACGGCGCGCCGGGAAAGGGGCCGAAGCCGGTGAGGAGGACGACCAGTGACTTCATCACGGGCGATGCGTTATGGGATCCGCGCCACTGGCGACTAAAGCGCGGCTTAGCGCTTGGTCACCAGCACGGCAAGGCCGCCCTGCTGGTGCGGCTTCGCCGCGGTGGCTCGAGCGAAGGCGACAAGCTGATCGTGCGACTCGACACGGCAGGGGGATGATTTGTCCTTAATACAAAATTTTCCCCGCGTCGCCTCGTCGGCATCGTTTTCGTCGATGGGGATGACGAGATAGGTGCCGTCCGCGAGCTTGCGCGCCAGCGCATAATCAATCGTCTTTCCCTTCTTGATGCTGATGCCTTGAACGATGGCGTCAGGGCCCTCGAAGTCGTGGATGGTGAAGTCGCTCATATCGTTCGGCCGCTTGCCGGAGACGGCGTAGCGGGTGCCGTTCCAGCGATAGGTCACGATCTCCGCTTGATGCGCCGCGCCGTCGTACAAGCTGTAAAGATGGAATTGGACCTGTTCACCGAAGTCCGGCTTGCCATTGCTTAGGATCGGCGCCGTCGAATCGATGCAGGCCGAAAGCATGAGGCCGGCAAGCGCGACACAGACGCCTGAAATCCGGCGCCCATGTTTTTCAACAAGTCGAAGAACAGAATTGGTCATGATTTTTTATCCGCGCGGGAAAGCTCTCGCGGCAGGAAGACTATCAGATGCCGACCTGGGCGTCCTCAGGCGTTCCGGCCGGTTTGCGGGGGTAATCGTTCGATGCCGGCGGTGCCGGTCTGGGCCAGTGCGTCACGTACGCGCCTGCCGCCGATCGTCCGGTCCGGAGCGATCTCGGCCAGCGGCACCAGCACGAAGGCGCGCTCGAACAGGCGGGGATGGGGCAGGGTCAAGCCGGGCTCGTCGATGCGGACATCGTCATAGGACAAGAGGTCGAGGTCGGCGGTCCTTGGGCCCCAGCGCCGCTCCTTGCTTCTGTCGCGCCCGAGCGCACGCTCTACCTCCTGCGCGCGTTGGAGCAGGGCCCGCGGCGTCAGACCGGTCGCGACCGCGATGCAGAGATTGATAAAGGCAGGCTGGCCGGTGTCGCCCCAGGGCGGCGTGCGGTAGTCGGACGAGCGGGCGAGCAGGCGAACATCCTTTCCGTCGCAGAACAGCGCCACCGCCTTGTCGAGCGTCGCGCGCGCATCGCCCACGTTGCCGCCGAGCGCGATCAGTGCCTCAGCCACGGCGGTTGCGCGCGATCGTGACGCCCACGTCGTCGAATACCGCGGCGACCGGGGCATGCGGCTTGCGCACCGTCACCCGCACTTTGGCGACGCGCGGAAAACTTTCAAGGATAGCGCCGGCCACAGCGCCCGCCGCCGCCTCCAATAGGCGGTAGCGCCGGGCGGTGAAGCCGCGGCTGACCACTCCGACCACCGCGTCGTAGGAAACGGTGTCCGCGACCTTGTCGGATTTCGCCGCGGCGGCGAGATCGATGTCGAGCACGAGGTCGAGGACGAAAGGCTGGCCGACCTTGCCCTCATGCGGCATGACCCCATGAAAGGCATGCAGCACCAGTCCATTGATGAAAACGGCGTCGCTCATCGCGCCCTCCGTATCGCGTCGGCGACGCGCAGCGCCTGCACGGTCTCGGCGACGTCGTGGACGCGCACGATCGCCGCGCCGTTTTCGACCGCCAAAAGGTGCGCGGCAAGCGAACCGGGCAGCCGTTCGTCCGGCGGCGACGGCACGACCGAGTCGATGAACCGCTTGCGCGAGGCGCCGACCAGAAGCGGCAGGCCGAAAGTTTTGAGCCGGCCGAGTTGAGCTATCGCGGTGAGACTTTGCTCCGGCGTCTTGCCGAAGCCGATGCCGGGATCCAGCACGATGCGGTCGCAGCCGATGCCCGCGCGTTCCGCGATCGCGAGCGAGCGGCGGAAGAAAGCTTCCATGTCCGCCATGATGTCGATGGCCGGGTCGGCGTTTTCCCGATTGTGCATGACGATCACCGGAACGCCATGCCGGGCGACCACGGCGGCGAGGTCCGGGTCGCGTTGCAGGCCCCAGACGTCGTTGACGATGGCGGCACCGCGCTCGATGGCCCAGGCGGCGACGTGCGCTTTCATGGTGTCGATCGAAACCGGGGTGCCGAGATCGACGGCCTTTTGCAACACCGGGTCAAGCCGCGCCAGTTCCTCGTCGGCCGAGACCGGCACCGCAGCGCCATAGGGCCGGCTCGACTCCGCGCCGATGTCGATGATGTCGGCGCCTTCGGCGATCATGCGCCGGGCCTGGGCGAGGGCGCGTTGCGGATCGAGGAAACGGCCGCCGTCGGAAAAGGAGTCCGGCGTCACGTTCAAGACGCCCATGACCACAGGCCGGCCGAGCGCCAAGAGACGCGCCAGCACGGATGGCGGGCGTCCGTTCCCGGGACGTTGCGAAATGGCGCGATCGGCGAGCATCATGCCCGTCGCTTTGCGCGGTCCCTGGGGGGGGTGTCAAGGCACCGTTTCTGGCGCGTGTTACCTCTCTCCGCGCGCGGGGAGAGGGAGATTCAATTCAATACGTGATCTTCAACGGCAGCTTCTTGGCGTGCTCGATCCAGCGCAGAACCGCTTTTTCCGACGGCAGCAGGCGGACCAGCTTCTGTCTGCGATTGGCCGCCGCCATCGCCTTGGCGAGATTGCACGGATTGCGGTATTTGAGCTCCTTGACGGTAACGACGCCGGCGGCTTGCAGCAGCTCGGCATATTCCTCGCCGATGCCCTTGATCCGCATCTTGTCTGCCATGTTGGCCCAACAGAGAATTTTCTTCTCGTCGAAGCCGATCCTTTCCGCCAGCCGCCGCCGGCCCCCCGGCCCCTTCGCCGCTTCCAGCAGCTTGGTGGTGGTCCTGATCCCAACCGACTTTAATCTTCCGGCGATTTCCGGCTCGATCCCTTGGATGTCGGTGATGGGGTAGGGCATGGTGCCTCGCTCAATCCGGTCGTAAAATTCAAATGCAACGCTGTCGAAGTCAAACGAATTGGCTGAGACCTGGAATAGCACTCACGATCTCGCCCACGGTATCCTCCCCCACCTTCTCGCGCGCAAAAGCAATGGTTTCGCGCGTGACGCTCTGCACCTGGCCCATGCTCAATCCGGCGCCCATCATGCGCGTGCCGGCGCCCATGAGCCCTCCGAACAGGCCGCCGCCCCCGCTCGCGGCGGATTGCGCGAGGGCCTCGGCTCCGGGCAATTGACTCATCAAGGCCTGCACCTTCTCGGGCGGGCCTTCCTTCCGCAAGAAATCGAGGATGATGCCGACGGATTTTTCCGCAGCCTCTCGGGAAACGCCCACGTTGGCAACAAGGCGTCCGATAAGCTCGTCCATGTTCCCCCCGTTCGCCCCGCACTTCGGTGGGTTGTCCGCATCATGTACGGCGCGATGCCAGAAGACAAGCGCCGCCTTGTCACGCAGCTATAAATTTTTATTGCAGTCGCGAGACGATCGGTCTTCCGTCGCGAACGGTCCGGTCTTCGCGCTCGCGGTCGCGCGGCGTGGCTTTTCAGCCGCGCGGGCGATTGCTAGCTTGCCGTAACAGGATGGAGCCACGGCGATGAATTCTCTTGACGCGGTGCTTGACCGCATCGACCACGACCTCGACCGGAGTTTGGGGCGGTTGTTCGACTTTCTGCGCATTCAGTCGATTTCGACCGATCCGGCCTATCAGGATCAATGCCGCGCCGCAGCGGACTACGTGGCGAAAAATCTTTCCGATCTCGGCCTCGATGCCAGCATCCGGCCGACCGGCGGCCATCCGGTGGTGCTGGGCAAGCCGCCGCAGGGGCAGCGCAACGGAAAGGGACCGCGCGTGCTGTTCTACGGCCATTATGACGTGCAGCCGGTGGACCCGCTCGAGCTATGGGAGACGCCGCCGTTCGAGCCGCGGCTGGCCATGCTGCCCGATGGGAGGAAAATCATCGTGGCGCGCGGCGCCTGCGACGATAAAGGCCAGGCCATGACCTTCATCGAGGCCTGCCGCGCGTTCAAGGCGGTCACCGGTAAACTGCCGCTGCCCATCACCGTGATGATCGAGGGCGAGGAGGAATGCGGCTCGCAGCACCTGTTCGGCTTCGTCAAGGATAATGCCGCCGAACTGCGCCAGGACCTGGCGCTGGTCTGCGACACCAGCATGTGGGACCCGCAGACCCCCATGGTGACGACCTCGCTGCGCGGGCTGATCTATGAGGAGGTGCGGCTGACCTGCGCCGACCGCGACCTGCACTCGGGCCTGTTCGGCGGCGCGGCGCAAAATCCCATCCGGGTGCTGGCGAAAATTTTGGCCGCGCTCCACGACGACAACGGCCGCGTCACCTTGCCGGGCTTCTACGACGGGGTGAAGGAGTTGCCGCCCGACATCAAGGCGGACCTCGCCGCGCTCAACCTCACGGCGGAGGATTTCCTTGGATCGGTCGGGTTGAAGGTGCCGGCCGGCGAGAAGGATCGCATGCTGATCGAGCAGATCGCCACCCGCCCCACCGCCGAGATTAACGGCATCATCGGCGGCTATACCGGGGAGGGGGCGAAGACGGTGCTGCCGGGAAAGGCGATGGCGAAGGTGTCGTTCCGGCTGGTCGGCGCCCAGGACCCGCAAAAAGTCCGCGATGCCTTCCGCGCCTTCGTACGCGCGCGGCTGCCGGAGGACTGCAAGGCGGAGTTTTCCAATTTCGGTCTGGCGCCCGCCTTCGACCTGTCCTTTGACAATCCGGCACTCGGCAAGACCCGCGCCGCGCTGGCCGCCGAATGGGGCCGGAAGGCGGTGACCGTGGGCGAGGGCGGGTCGATTCCCATCGTTGGCGACTTCAAGCGATTGCTCGGCATGGACACCATCATGGTGGGCTTTGCGCTCGACGACGACCGGGTGCATTCGCCCAACGAGAAATTCGACCTCACATCCTTTCACAAGGGCACGCGAAGCTGGGCACGCATTCTCGCGGCGCTGGCGGAATAGGCTTGTTCCCGCTCCCCGCTCGCAGAGAGAGGTGAATACAGATAGGAAAGAATGATTCATGACGACTTTGGTCACCGGCGCGGGGCTGATCGGCACCGCCTTCGCCAAGGAGGCGCTGGCGCGCAGCGAGAAGGTGGTGTTCGTCGATCCCGAGCCGCGGGCGGATTTTTTGCGCATGAAGCTCGGCGAGGGGGGCTACACGCTCGCCCGCAAGGACGTGCGCGACCTGCCGGCGCTGATCGAGACCATCAAAGCCAACGGCGTTGAGACTGTGGTGCATACCGCCGGCCTGATCGGCTCGCGCGTGCAGCAGTCGCTCAGCCTCGCCTTCGACATTAATCTCGGCGGCACGCGCAATGTGGCGGAAGCCGTGCGGCTCACCGGCGTGCGCCGCCTGGTGCATCTGAGCACTTTTGGCGTCTACGACCGGCGGCGGAAAATGAGCGGCCCGGTGGCCGAGGATTTCCCGCGCGGCGGCGGGCGCGGCTACGGCAATTACAAGGTGGCCAAGGAATTGATCCTGGAGGCCTATGCCCAGGCGCATGGCTTCGAGCTGATCATGCTGCGTCCGGCCAATGTGTTCGGCTTCGGCCATTTCTGGTCCGGCTCGGGCGGCGGCCGCAAGATGCAGGATCTGCTGGAAGCGGGGCTCGACGGGCGCGTCGCGCGCATCGAATCATCCGAGACGATGGCGAACGAGTACATCTATGCCAAGGACATGGGCCGCGCCGTCGATCTTGCCGCCACCGTGCCGCTGCCGCCGGAGGCGATTTTCAACATCGGCAACGGCGTGGTCACCCCCTTCGAGGCGGTGCTGGACGCGGTGAAGGCGCTGTTCCCATCCCTGCGATACGAGGTCGAGCCGGGCGAGCCGCCGAAATCCAAATCCGCGCCGCTCGATATATCGCGCGCCAAGCGTCATCTGGGCTGGGAGCCGCGCTTTTCCATTGCTTCCGCCTTCAAGGATTATCTCAAAGAGCTAAAGGCGGCGCGGGGGTGAGTTATTATACCACTGGCGGTGGCGGATATGCCGCGTTCAAAGACAATGGTTCGTGCCTTTAGAATACAGGCATAACGGATGAGGGCACAGCGGTGACATCCTACCGGTATGAAGTGTCGGTCTGCGATGTGGTCTCTAAGGCCGAACTCGAACGCTATCGCACGGAACGGACTCAATGGCTAGAATGGCTAGAGGGTGATCCAGTACACGCCATTACGAAGCAACTGTACGATATGATGTGGAATGATGTGACATTTCGGACATTCAATGAAGCGCGTCGCCTCGGCTTCTCAGATAATCAAACGGCAAGTATTTCGCCGCTTCTCGCTGAATTCATTGATGTAGGTTACGTCGCGACCCAAGTGCTGGGCATTTCTAAGCTCACAGAAACATGTGATCCAAACAGGCCGAAAAGGGCCGTCATTTCGGTAAGACGCCTAGTGGATGAAATATTGGCCAACCGTCAGAATATTATGCGTGAAAATTTTGTTGCTTACGACGGGCTATGTTACGATTTCGAACAAGTTAAGAGGCGGCATTTTTCTGCCCCAGTGAGTGGTGTTGTATTTCGACCGCGACATGGGCCTGATGCATGGGAAACCTCAGAATAATTACATCAAGAATTTGACCGACTTTCTGGGCTCTCGTCATCGATGCGTTCTCGCCAAGATCTTATTCACGAGGATGTTTTGAAGCGACTATCGAATGCCCTCGACCAGCCTGTATTTGACGAAATTCGCTTGTTACGAAATAAAATAGTTGCTCATGCGGCTGATCCTATGACGCGACCCAACATAGTTAGTGACATCACGCTGGGTAAAGTGGCTGAAGCACATCGAATCCTTTTGCAGGTCACTCAGGTTGTGTCGTCTGCAATCCTTTGCGAAGGCGGGGTCGGTACATTCCCGCACGCTCAGTTTGACCATCTTAAAGATTTAGATGCGCCTTTCGTCCCGGCAAAGCATATTCAGGGCCTTGAGACTTTTTGGGATGCACAAGAAACTGAGCGCAACACGTGGATTTTTGAGGCGGATAAGTCAATTCTAGGCCCTTGATTTCGTACTTTGCTTACGCTGCCCTTGGCCGGATCGCCTTGAGCTTGTCGCCAAGCTCGCGGCGGCGCTGCATCAGATCGTAGTCGGTTTGCAGGCCGAGAAAGAAGCCGTCCGACATCTTGAAATAGCGCGCGAGGCGCAGGTCCGTATCGGCGGTGACCGCGCGCTTGCCCAGCACGATCTCGTTGATGCGGCGCGGCGGCACGCCGATCGCGCGCGCAAGAGCGGTCTGCGAGAGTTCCATCGGGTTCAAAAACTCCTCCAGCAAAATCTCGCCAGGAGAGGGATTGGGGAGCAACTCAGTGGTAGTCGACGATTTCGACTTCATGCGCATGTCCATCTCTCCAAACAAAACAAATCCGCCATTGATCGTTGATACGGATCGAATGCTGCCCGCGCCGGTTCTTGCTCAAAGCTTCAAGCCGGTTTCCCGGCGGCACCCGAAGGTCATCCAGCGTCCGGGCATTGTTGATAAGACGCAGCTTGCGCAATGCGGGGGGCTGGATATCCGGCGGCAAGCGCCGACTGCGCCGGCCATTCCAGATCGTCTCAGTTTCAGCATCGCGGAAACTGACAATCATGGCCCACTATAACGTATAACGTTATGTGGGTCAAGCGCCGCGCTCCTTGCCCGCCGCCTCGAACATCTCGGCCACGTGATCCCAGTTCACCAGGTGGTCCATGAAGGCCTTGAGATAGTCGGGACGGCGGTTGCGGTAATCGATGTAATAGGAGTGCTCCCAGACGTCGCAGCCGAGGATCGGGCTGGCGCCGTGCACCAGCGGGTTTTCGCCGTTCGGCGTCTTGCTGATGACCAGCTTGCCGTCCTTGACCGCGATCCAGCTCCAGCCGGAGCCGAACTGGGTGACGCCGGCCTGGATGAAGTCCTCCTTCATCTTCGCCACGCCGCCGAGGTCGGAATCGATCTTGGCCTTCAGCTTGCCGGGGATCTTGTCGCCGCCGCCGCCCGGCTTCATCCATTTCCAGAAATGGATGTGGTTGTAATGCTGCCCGGCATTGTTGAAGAGGCCGGCATTTTTGCCGAAGGCGCCTTTGACCACCTGCTCCAGCGGCTTGCCTTCCCACTCGGTGCCTTTGAGCAGGTTGTTGCCGTTGTTGACGTAGGCCAAGTGATGCTTGTCGTGGTGATATTCGAGCGTCTCGCGCGACATGTAAGGCGCGAGCGCATCATAGGAATAGGGAAGATCGGGCAACGAAAACGGCATGGGATTCTCCTTGATTAAGATGGCCTACAATACCGGCAGATTTTGGAAATTCCTTGACCGGCGCCACCGCCGGCCGGTTTAGACGGTGGAAATCCTTGGCGCCCTGCGCACCGGCCGTGTTGAGCGGCTAACTGGCTGTGATATCGTCGCCGTAACTTCCATTGCAATGCCGAAGGGGGTCACATGGCAGCCATTCTCCAATCGCTCGAGCGGACGATCATCGCCGGCTTGGTACTGTTGATCGCGATCATCGTCGCGGCCGGTCTGCTGACGGGCCAGTTCATCAGCCCGGATTACGCCTGGTGGGCGTTTTTCATGCGTTGGCTGCACGTCCTGAGCGGCGTGATGTGGATCGGCCTGCTCTGGTATTTCAATTTCGTGCAGATTCCCACGGTGCCAAAGATCGAGCCGGCCGAGCATCGCGCCGCCATCAGCAAGTACATCGCGCCCCAGGCGCTGTTCTGGTTCCGCTGGGCCGCGCTCGCCACGGTCGTCACCGGCCTTCTCCTTGCCTACATGAACGGCTACCTGATTCCGGCGCTGACTTTGCAGCCGGATGTCATCGCCATCGGCATCGGCATGTGGCTCGGGCTCATCATGGCGTTCAACGTCTGGTTCATCATCTGGCCGAACCAGCAAAAGGCGCTCGGTCTCGTTCAGGCGCCGCCCGAGGAGAAAGCCAAGGCGGGGCGCATCGCCATGCTGATCTCGCGCGCCAATACGCTGCTGTCGATCCCCATGTTGTTCTGCATGGTGGCGCAGCAGAATGCCGGCCTTTGACGGGCCGGATCGGCGGCCGATTTTTTCCGCGTTTCCCCTCGGGGAAACGCGGGGTTCGTCGCGCGGCGAAGTCGGCTTTTTTCCGATACCGGTAACGTTAATCAAGTTTATAGAAGCCGGGCGTAGGCTTCCGGCCGGTCCTTATGCTTGAATTCGGGGCTTAAGGTCTTCGGTTTCCAGGGATATTTTTAAACTGCCAGAGGCAGCGAGGGGACGGTAGGCGTATGTATGTGAGTTTATTCTTGCTCGGCCTGATCCTGACCGCCGCGGGCGGCGCGATGGTCGGGTTCGGTATCCCGATCAACGAGTTTGGCTTGGGTAACACGCTGATCATGGCGGGCACCACCGCTTTCGTCGGCGGTCTGCTTCTTATCGGACTGGCCGATGCCGTGCGGCAATTACGCCGTATCGCGGAAAGCCTGATGGCGCGTCCCAGTCCGCGCATGGCCCGCCTGGGCGAGACGGTCGAGACGTCCGGCGCCCGCAGTGGTCCGGGGCAGAGCCGCGCACCTTTCCCGTCCAAACCGCACAGAGAGGCACGCGGCCAAGACTCGACAGCTCTTGAACAGCGTCTGGCAGCCGCTTCTTCGATCAATGCGGCCGATGACGATTTTGAACGGATGGCGCCCGCCTTTTCGCCCATCCTGGGTGCTCCCGAGCCGCGCATGATTCCCGAGCGCGACGAGGCTCCGTTGTCGCCTCAGACGCCGGCCCAATCACGCGAAAGCCGTTTCAGTCTGCTGGATGTCGTGCCGGAACGACGGGATGCCGGTATGCAATCCGAACCGCATGCGAAAGAAACATTGCGCACCTCGAACCTCGATCCGGCATCGCGGCCGGCCTCGCCCGGCGGCACGTATCCGGAACGCGAGCTTTTCGATTCGTTCTGGCCGGCCGGATCAAAACTGCCCGAGGCGGAAGGGGCGGCTGTCGAACCGCATGCCGTCTCGATTCTGAAGTCGGGCGTTGTCGATGGGATGGCCTATACGCTCTATTCCGACGGTTCCATCGAAGCCGAATTGCCGCAGGGGACGGTGCGGTTTGCCTCGATTACCGAACTGCGCGCCTATCTCGATAAATCCTCCTGACCTCCCGCGGCGGAAGTGGCCGGTATAGGCAAGACAACCGCGGCGCGCGGCCGTCCCCATGTGGCTTGGCTTCACCAGTAATTCGTAGAAAAACGCAATAATAGCGAATAAGCGCGCACGTTTTTCTTGCCTCGCCGCAAGAGCAACAATAACTTTATCTTGGAGCTTGCGGGCTGTTCGGGGCGTGAAAGCGCGACAGCCCGAGCCAATACCAAGCAGAAGCAAGGGGGCGGGGGCCTCGGCCGATGGGCGACACTTCAGGAAATAACCGCTTTATCGAACTGACCGCGAATATCGTCTCCGCTTATCTGGGCAATAATTCGGTCGCTAGCGCCGAAATACCGGCGCTGATCAATCAAGTGCATGCCGCGCTGCTGCGGGTAGCCTCCGGCGCGGGCGAGGGCGCCGCGGATCCCGTGAAGCCCGCCGTATCGGTGAAGAGATCGGTCACGCCCGACCACATCGTCTGCTTGGAGGACGGAAAGAAGTTCAAGTCGCTCAAGCGGCATCTGCGCACGCAATACAATATGACACCGGAGCAATACCGCGAGCGATGGAGCCTGCCGCCGGACTATCCCATGGTGGCGCCCAACTACGCCGCCGCCCGCTCGCGGCTGGCGAAGCAAATGGGTCTCGGCCAGCAGCGGCGCCGCCGCTCCAAATAAGCTCGCCTGCCTTGGCGGCCGGAGCGGGCTGTCCAGGGGGCGCGCGCGGCGGCCCTTCGCCTGCGCTCAGGGGTGGATTTCGAGGATATATTCCTAAATCTGTGGACAAAATCAACGCCAAAGTGCCACGAATTTTCAAAATCTAACGATTAAACAATGCTTTAATAGAGCAGCACAAAGATATCCCCGCCCGGCTTGGAACCGCCATGATCTAGGGATTATTTCCTAGATAGAGGTGGTCATGACCGGTCAAATCATAGCTTTGCAGAACGCGGAAGCGGTGCGGCGCCCCCGGCCGGTGCACCGGCTAAGCCCGCAATCGCTCTGCGGGACGGTGGAAACGGCCGTGGCGGCAACCTTCGCCGTGCCGCCGGCGCACCTGCGCGCGAAAACACGGGGCGTTTTTCTGGTCGCCTTCGCACGCCAAAGCGCCATGTACTTGGCCCATGTCGTCTTCGGCCTGAGCTTTACGCAGGTGGGGCGCTATTTCGGCCGCGACCGCACCACGGCGGCCCACGCCGCCCGCCTGATCGAGGAGCGCCGGGACGATCCCGCCATCGATGCTCTGCTGGGCGCGCTGGAAACGGCCTGCCGTGCGCTGAGCGACCGGGCGCCTGGCGGCGGCGAGGTGCGGTCATGAGCAGATCCAGGCACCGCGCTTTGGGCAAGAAATTTGCTCTTTCTCAAGATGGCGCGCAGATCGATCCGTTTCTTCGCCAGCATTTGGCGATCGCGCGGCGCGAGGTGAATACCGCGACCGGTCCCGCCACCGTCGCGGTAGACGATACGGAAAGCCCGCTGGCTTGGCTCGCGCGCCGCAAGGGGCGCGATGGCCGGCCTTTGATCGAGCCGATCCAGCTTCAAGCCGGCGAAAGACTGCGCGCCGAATTTACCTTCGCTCAGCTGATGCCCAGGGTGACGTCGAACTGGAGCGCCGCGGTTGCCGATGGACGGCGCGCGGCCGGGCCCGCCGCCTTCACGGAAAAGGTGATCGCCGCCCGCCAGCGCATGCGTCACACGCTGGAAGCCGCCGGTCCGGAATTCGCCGGTCTCCTGCTCGATGTTTGCTGTTTTCTCAAGGGTCTCGAAGACGTCGAACGCGAACGCGCCTGGCCGCCGCGCTCGGCCAAGATCGTCCTGCAATTGGCGCTCGACCGGCTCGCCCGGCATTATGGCCTTTGCGCGGAAATCCGCGGACCGGCGCATGCTTCGATCAGAACGTGGCTTGCGCCCGATTCGGTTTTCGTAGCCGGGAGCGACTGAGGCCCCGCCTAGTGGACGGACGCCAGTGTGGAACGGGCTTCGGAGCGAATGCGCTCGACCATCGAGCGCAGGCCGTTGGAGCGTTGCGGCGTGAGATTTTCACGCAAGCCGAGCCGGTCGAACAAGGAAAGCGCGTCGATCGACAAAATCTCCTGGGCCGGCTTGCCGGAATAAAGCACAAACAGAATGGCAATCAATCCGCGCACGATATGCGCATCGCTGTCGGCCGCAAATGTCAGCACCGGGCCGCCGGGGCCGTCGGGCCGGGCCGTGGTGGTGAGCCAGACCTGGCTGGCGCAACCTTGCACCTTATTGGCTTCGGTCCGCGCGGATTCCGGCAGCGGCGGCAGATTGCGGCCGAGCTCGATGACGTAGCGGTAGCGATCGTCCCAGTTATCTAGAACCGAGAAGTTCTCGATGATCTCGTCAATCGTCATGGCCCAAGCTGCGGTTGCTTCGGGAAATCGACCCGTTCAAGGCTATATATAAGGCGCCAATGGGGATGGCACCGCAAAAAAGCGCGGCTTGGGGTTTGTGAGAGATTCCGGCGCGCGCGTGCCGTTGGGTCGCGGCAGACGCTAGATGGTCGGCTCGCGGCGCGGATCCGGCCGCGGCATGGGGCCGCGCCAGGCCGCAGTCAGATCCGAGGGGCGCAGGGTGTTCTGAAACATGCCCGGCGAAACGTATTTTCCGACGCTTGCGGTGGTAATGGCGCCGGTTTCGACCGGAGCCAGCGAGTCAGTCAAGAATTCATAAAGCATCTTCGCGCCGGCTTGCGCCTTGTAGCCGAACGACACCGCCGCCTGCGCGCCAACCGCGCAAGCCCCGGGCTGCCGGGCGCAGAATTGGCGCATGTCGGCGACCGCCGCGCCGGCCGCGGAAATGGCGTCGGCCGTATCGATATGCGGCCCGGCCTTGGGCTGCTGAGATCCGGCCGGCAGCAAGATGATGACGACGCTCAGCCAAAATGCCACGCGTATCAAAAACATCATGACTCTGCCCTTTGCCTCGCGCTGTCGGCGCCTTTTTCGGCGTATTTGATTAGAGGCTTAGCAGAGAGGCTTGAAAGGGCGGTTGGCTGCGGGGGGACGATTTTGTCCAGTTTCGATGCGAATATTCCGCATATTTGTATAAAATTTGAAGGAATGCCGCCGCGGTAGGATTTTCCTGGATTTTGCGCCGCCGCCCGCCGCGCGGCGGCCTCGGCAACCGACGATTCACCATGACTGTCGAATCGTTTCGTTCCAGCGCCGTTTCGCGCGCCGGGGGCGGCCATTGCCGCCCGGGTATGCGTTCATTTTAGCGTTCGCTTAAGCGCCCTCTGAGACGATTGCACATCACATAAGGGGAGCGCGTCTGATCAACGGGCGTGTCTGGGAACGTGAATAGTCTCGCGCCTGTTCGCGACTATATCGACGCATTGGTGCATCCGAGCGCGCGTCAGGATACTTTGACGGCCGCGCGGCACCGCGCCTTCATCGCTCCGCGGCTGCTCGGCAGCTTCGCCGCGCTTGCGGCCTTTCCCATCTATCTGACGATGCGCGGCGTTCCGAGCGCGCTGGAGCTGTTCGTCTTCGCATGGCTCCTCGTGCCCATTCTCATCGCCTATTTTCTGTCGCGCACGGGTCAATATGAGGGGGCGCATGTGCTCCCCTCGCTGGCGCTCACTGGCCTTGTCACGGTCGTCGCCTACAAAACCGGCGGGATCGCCTCCTTCGCCGCGATCTGGCTCGTGGTCGTGCCCCTCGAAGCGGCGCTGTCCGCTTCGCGCCGCGTGGTCGCCACCGCTTCGATCTTCGCGATCGGGGCGGCCGGCCTGTTGCTCGTTCTGCATGCGGCCAATCTGCTGCCGGAAGCTGACGCGGCGGGAAGCCAGCAGGGCGTGCTCGCCGCACTCGGGGTCATCTCGGCGGCGCTTTACGCGACAGGTCTTGCGCTGGGCGCCGAATCGCTGGCGCAGATGGGCTTTTGGCTGCTTTACGCCGAGGAGGATCGTTATCGCCTGCTCGCGCGCAACATGACCGACGTAATTACCCGGCATGGGCGCAATGGAGCCGTGCTCTTCGTATCGCCGGCGGCCGAGAAGCTGTTCGGCGCCAAGGCCGATAATTTGCTCGGACACGGTCTGTTCGACCGGGTCCACGTCGCCGATCGCCCGGCTTATCTGACCGCGTTGGCGGATGCCGCCGCCTTGGGCGAAGCAAAATCGGTCGAGTTCCGCATTCGGCGCGATGCAGGCGGCGAGAATGCCGGCAACGTCCAGTTCCTCTGGGTCGAAATGCGCTGCCGCCCCATGGACTCGGCTGCGGGCGACGGCGTGCAGAACGCGGTGCGCGAGGTCGTTGCCGTGCTGCGCGATATCAGCAAACGCAAGGCCCAGGAGCAGGCGCTGGAGGCCGCGCGGGCCGAAACCGAACGCGCAAGCGCATCGAAGACCTGTTTTGTCGCGACCATGAGCCATGAGCTGCGCACGCCGCTCAATGTCATCATCGGTTTTTCCGAAATGCTGAGCAAGGAATCGTCGCTGATGCTCGATGCGCCGCGCAGGGAAGAATACGCGCAGCTTATCAACGAGTCCGGCCGTCATCTGCTCTCGGTCGTCAACGGCATTCTCGACATGTCCAAGATCGAGACCGGCAATTTCGATATCATCCCCGAACCCTTCGCGCTTGCGCGGGCGATCAGGCATTGTTGCGATCTGCTGGCGCTAAAGGCCCGCGAGGCGGGCATCGAACTGGTCACGCGCATCGCCGACGATCTGCCGGAAATTCTCGCGGACAAGCGCGCCGTCAATCAGATCCTGCTCAATCTCATGTCCAATGCGATCAAGTTCACGGATGCCGGCGGACGCGTGATCGTCAGCGCCAAGCGCGACGAAACGCACATGGTCCTGAACGTCGAGGATACCGGCGTCGGCATCGCCGCGGACGATCTTCCCCGTATCGGCGATCCCTTCTTTCAGGCGCGCACCTCATACAACCAGCATCATGAGGGAACCGGACTTGGCGTTTCCATCGTCAAGGGCCTGGTGCAACTGCACGGCGGCAGCCTGAATATCCGCAGCCGGCCGGGCGAGGGCACCTGCGTCACGGTGCGCCTGCCGATCGATGGCGCGCGTCCGCCGATTGCCGAAAGGCGCCGGCAAATCCCTCATTCCTCTGCAATCGAAACGGACACATCCGACGTTCAGGTAAAGAAAATTGCGTAACCGATCCTACCGCTCCGATTCTTATGCCAACCCCCTGTACGGTGATGTCGCGCGTTCCGGCGGCGCATCCGCGTTTTCATCCTTGCGGCGGCTCGTGATGCGCCGGCCAAGGGATACGGTCAGTTTTTGCCTGGCTGCGGCGGCATCGGCCCTCATCGTGGTCAACGCGCTTTTTCTTCAGGCCGGACCGCATCCTGCCCCGCTCCTTGCCGTTAGCACTCCTGCGGCGACCGGCGCTATTGCCGCCCGTCCGGCAAAGACTCCATCGGTCGCGCAGGATCGTATCGCGGAGATCGCTAAACCGTCGAACCGCGTGATGGCCGTGCAACGCGCCCTTGCCGAATTCGGCTACGGACAAGTCAAGGCGGATGGGCTGCCGGGACCGGAGACCAGCGCCGCCATCGAGAAATTCGAGCGCGAGCGCAATCTTCCGGTCACCGGACAGCTGTCCGAGCGGCTCGCCCGCGAGCTTGCCGCGATGACCGGCAGGCCGATTTAGGGCCGCGCCCGGCATCCGGGTTTGCGCTGCCGGCGGGACCGCGTCATATCTCATCCATGCGTCTGAAATCCGGCATCTGGGTGTCGGCCTATATTCGCCGCTGCCATACGCAGGGGGCCTTCGCGGCCGTGCGCCGGCGCGGCGCCGAAGAGGCGGGAGCGATTTTCGTGAAGCTCAACCGTCTCGACGGGAGCGCCGATCTCTACGGCCCGGCGCCGCAGGCGGCCTTTGACGACGTCCGCCCGTCCGAGCGCGCCTTCAGCCCCTGCCTTGCGGCGCAACCCGTTCCGGAAGCGGAGGTCGAGGCCTATCTCGCGCGCGAGCTGCGCTTCGATCCCGATATCTGGATCGTCGAGGTGGAAGATCGCACCGGACGGCACTTCCTCGATCAGCTCGTCCTCTAAAACACAACCGGCCGGTACCGTTTCATTAGGAGAGCGTTAACCAAGCCCGTCTCTAAATGAGTCGGGGCCGCTTCGGCTCGCCGGCCGCGCGTATCGGCTGCGGAAGGTGGAGGGGAAAGCCATATGGGGATGGTGATCAAGTTCCCGGGGGTTTTGCGCAGTATGCGTCCCAACGGGATGGATCGCGCGCCGGGCCAATCCGCGACTGTCGTGATCCTTCCGGTCGTCCGCGTCGAGCGGCAGGCCGGCATGCCGTTCGCTTGCGATACGCCGCGGACCACCGCTCGACCGAGCCGGCGCCGCCGCCGCCCGGCTTCGCGCTCATAAACAGCCCATACCAATTCATGGCGCAGCTTTGGACATCGCCGCGCCCATTCCGCAGGCAAGGCGGTTATGCTGCCTGGATGCTGATATTGGGTCTGCTCGGCGGCTGCGCCAATGGCGACTTCGGCCGCATCAAGCCATCCCTCGTCAACGACGACATCCATTCCTGGCTGGGGACTGAAACCACCGGCTCCATCGGGGCGGCGGCATTGCACAAAGAATTGACCGACGACGAGCGGGAGCTGCGCGACCTGGCCTATCCCTTGCTCGAACCGCCGTTCGACCGGCAACGGTGGTACAGCATACTCGGAGAATACGGAATCACGCGCAATTTTGAGACGCCCTGGGCGCCGGCCGACCGGACGGCCTATAGCCGCGAGCTGATGGCAAAATCCTATCGCTCGCCGCAGGGCCGCTATGAGCGGCTGATCGAGGACATCCGCAACGACGTGGTACGTATCGGACCGTTTTTCAGGATCTCCATGCGCGTTACCGATATGGATAACAAGCGGGAACAGAGTCTCGCCTTTATCCCGGACCTCGGCGAGGAAGACCGTGCGCACGCACTCAACCGCGTCGCGGAGAACCGGCTGATCACCGAATGGGTTTACCGCTCGCTGAGCGCGCGTGCGTCCGCCTACCGCTATGCGCTCGAGCGTCTCGTGGTGGCTTCTCCTTCGCCGCAGGCGGTAGAGGCTGAACGGGCATGGAAGCAAATGAGAATGATGATCGGGGAGAACCCGGCGGCGGCGGGACCCGATCCTGCCGCTTATCGGCAAGACGAAGCGGGTTTGAAACGACTATCCGCCAAATAGCCCGGATGGGAACCCTCTAGGATTCCGGCTGACAGCGCGCGCTCGTCAGCGCATCCTGCGCCATCGGCATCAACCCCGGCTCCGGCGCCAGTGCCTTGAGCACGATCAGGCCGGTCGCGGTCGGCGATTCGACAATCAACCGGTCGGCGGTCGTCACATCTTCGTCCTGCGGCATTGCGGCGCGCTGCTGCGCCGTCATCAGGTCGAGCTGAATGACGCGCTGTCCCGCCGCGCGATCATTGATCGCGTAATAGGCCAAGCCGTGCCGCGTGTAGAAAGACACCGAGGTATAAGCCTGGCTGACATTCGCGGAGAGCTTCAGCGGTCCCTTCGAGAGGTCGTAGCGGCATACGGCGACGGCAAAAGCCGGATCCATGAAGGGCAGCAGGGCCATGTCCGAAGACGGCGCCGAAAGCGCGGCGACGGCATTGACCGGCGCGACCGGACGCAATCTTGAATAAGCGTCCTGGGTCGCCGTGCGCGGCAGCCAGAGGACGGTCGCAAGATGGACGATGCCTCCGAGCAAAACGCCGCCCAACAGCCAAAGCAACCATCGCGTCACGGGCACTCTCCCGTCATTATGGTGGGCATGGGCGTGTCCCGGCCGCTGCGCGTGGTCACGCCAACCGGCGTATCGTAGAGCCGCAAGAGCAGGATGTAGCGTTCGACTCCGCCCGTCGGCAGCCAATTGCCAGCGCGAGAGCGGGGACCGATCCGAATTTCAAAGCTGCCGTTGGCGTTGCGGAGAATTTCCTGGCTGGTGAAGCCGTACCGATTCAGCGAATTGGGAACGAGCCGGCCATCCGGATCATAGAGGGTCAGCGTCCAATAACGGGCCGTAGGCGTAATTCCGCGCACATGAACGGCGCACCGCCCATCGAAGAGGCGGCCATTGTTATCACTGCTCGCATAAAAGGCGACACCATCGCCGATACCCAGCGGGAGTTGGCCTGAGCGGGCAATGACGGCTTGCGCGTAAGGATCGATGCTGGTCGTTCCGGTCTTCGGCCAAGCCGTCCAGGCCCCGATGGAGATCGCTCCAAAGGCCGTCCCCTGTGCCAAGGTCAGCCACGTCGCGCCCAGGCCGACTGCGGCGGCGACAGCGAAGGCAAAGAACGTTCCGAAGAGCAGCCGCACCGTTTAACCCGATTGAATGGTGAAGCGAGGATCGAGGACGACAGGATTACGCGAAATCTGCCCATCAGGAAGTGATCGGTCCGGAGCACCGCCGCCGCCGCTCCGTCGACGGT
>JBBDNZ010000109.1:0-22403 GCA_040877285.1 Xanthobacteraceae bacterium | reverse complement strand
ATCGCGCGATTGATAGGCGCGGCGCCGCGCCAGCGCGGCAGGAGCGAAGCGTGGATGTTGAAGCAGCCGAGTGGCACGGCGTCGAGAACCGGCTTGGGCAGGATCAGCCCATAGGCGACAACGACGGCGGCGGCGGCGCCGTGGGCGCGGAAGGCGGCCTGCGCTTCGGCAGTTTTCAGGTTGGACGGCGTCAGCACCGTTAGGCCGAAGCGGCGCGCCGCGCGCTCCACCGGGCTCGGCTGCACATCCATGCCGCGGCCGGCGGGCTTGGGCGCGCGAGTGTAGACGGCGGCGATGTCATGGCCACAGCCAACCAGCTCAGCCAGCGCCGGCACGGCGAAATCGGGCGTGCCCATGAAAATCAGGCGAAGCGGCATGGGCTTTCTTTTCTCCTCTCCCTCATGGGAGAGGGCTAGACGCTACACCACATGCGAGCGGGCTTTTTCGCCGGGATGCGTGCGGGGCGCGGGCTTGCCGCCGGCGTGCTTTGCCGCCTTGACGAATTTCTTGATCACCCGGGCGCGCTTGAGCCTGGAAATGTGGTCGATGAACAGCACGCCGTTGAGATGATCGATCTCGTGCTGCAGGCAGGTGGCGAGCAGACCGGCGGCTTCGATCTCGCGCGGCTTCCCATCGATGTCGAGATATTTCACCTTCACCTGCGCCGGCCGTTCCACTTCCTCGTAGTATTCCGGGATCGACAGGCAGCCCTCTTCGTATTTGGCCCTCTGGTCCGAGGTCCAGACGACTTCCGGATTGATGAAAACTTGCGGCTCGGGTTTTTCGTCCTTTTTGGCAAGATCGAGGGTGACGATGCGCTTGGGAACGCCGACCTGGATGGCGGCAAGCCCGATACCGGGCGCGTCATACATGGTCTCGAACATGTCCTCGATCAGCCGCCGCATTTCCGCGTCCATGGTCTTCACCGGATCGGAAACCAGCCGCAGCCGCTGATCGGGCAGGATAATGATATCGCGCAACGCCATGCCCGCGATGTAAGCGGTCGGGACGATAGGGTCAAATGCCCTACCTCCTCGTGCAGGCGGCCTTGCCGTTCCCTCTTCGTTCGCGCATAAGTAGCTGGGGAATCGGGTTAGGAACGGGCGCATGACCGAGACCATCCTCATTGCCGTGGCCGGCCTTATCGCCGGGGCCGGATTGGTTGCGCTTTTCGTGCTGCTGCTCCGCCGCCAGCCCGCCGCCGGCGACGACCGGCTGGCCGACCTCGCCGCGCGGGTGGAAGCCACCATCGGTATGCTGGCAAAGGCGCAAGGCCAGCTTCAGCATCAGGTCAACGAGCGGCTGGACGCGGTCACCCAGCGGCTCGGCCAGTCCATGCAGCACACCACCCAGCAGACGGTGGAGAGCCTGCAAAAGCTCAACGAGCGCATCGCCGTCATCGACTCAGCGCAGAAGAACCTCACCGACCTCACCTCGCAGGTGACCTCGCTGCGCGAAGTCTTTGCCAACAAGCAGTCGCGCGGCGCCTTCGGCCAAGGGCGGATGGAAGCAATCGTGCAAGACGGGCTGGCGAAGGGTTCCTACGAGTTCCAATTCACGCTCTCCAACGGCAAGCGTCCGGATTGCTGCATCTTTCTGGCGGCGGACGACCGGCCGCTCGTGATCGATGCGAAATTTCCGCTGGAAGGCGTCACGGCGTTCCGCGACGCCAAGGGCGAGGAGGAGAAGAAACAAGCCGCGCAGCGCCTGCGCCAGGACGTCGCCCGGCATGTCTCCGATATCGCCGAAAAATATCTGATCCCAGGCGAGACTCAGGATGTGGCGTTGATGTTCGTGCCGTCCGAATCCGTCTTCGCCGAATTGCACGACGGCTTCGACGACATCGTGCAAAAGGCCTATCGCGCGCGCGTCGTGCTGGTGTCGCCGGCGCTGCTGACGCTGGCGATCCAGGTGATGCAGCAGATCCAAAAAGATTCGCGCATGCGCGCGGCGGCGCAGACCATTCAGACCGAAGTCGGCCATCTGATGGATGATCTCGGCCGCCTGCGCGATCGTGTACTTAACCTGCAGAAGCATTTCGGCCAGGCCAACGATGACGTGTCGCAAATCCTCATTTCCGCCGACAAGATCGCCAAGCGCGGCGGGCGCATCGAAGCGCTGGAATTCGACGGCGACGAACCCGGTGACGGCGCGGTCGTCATTCCTGCGCCTATGACCCGCAAGCTGGAGGCGGGGGAGTGAATTACCCTCTCCTCTTGTGGGAGAGGGTTGGTTGGCGCCTCGCCGTTCGGTCTGCTAGTTCCTCTCCATGACCACCACCCCCGCTTCCGAGACCACCGCTCGCGCCTCCTGGATTGACGCATTTGCCGTCTATCTGCGGCCGCGCGTCTTGATCGTGCTGTTTCTCGGCTTCGCTTCCGGCCTGCCGCTGGCGCTGTCGGGTTCGACGCTCGCGGTGTGGCTGACGGAGGAAGGGGTCGACCTCGGCACCATCGGTTTGTTCGCGCTGGTGGGTCTTCCCTATACGATCAAGTTCCTGTGGGCGCCGCTGGTCGACGCCATCGATATCCCGGTGCTGTCGCGCCGGCTCGGGCGGCGGCGCGGCTGGCTGGTGTTTTCCCAGCTCTGGCTCATCGCCGCCATCGTGCTGCTCGGGCTGTGCGATCCGGCGCAATCGATCCCGCTGATCACGCTCGGCGCGGTCATGGTCGCCACCGCATCGGCGACGCAGGATATCGTGATCGACGCCTTTCGCGTTGAAAGCCTCGACACCAGCGAACAGGCCGCCGGCATGGCCGGCTATGTCGCCGCCTATCGCGTCGGCATGCTGGTTGCCGGCGCGGGTGTGCTGGCGCTGGTGGCCTGGTTCGAATATCGCGGCATCCCGCGCAGCACGGCCTGGACCTGGGGCTATGTCGTCTCCGCCTTGCTCATGGGGATTGGCCTGCTCACTTCGTTTGTGGCGCGCGAGCCGGAGGGGCCCGACCGGCCTCCGGCGAAGGATGGCAAGGAAATCCTCAACCGCCTGGCCGTCACCGCCTATGGCGCATTCAGGGATTTCCTGACCCAGCCGGCGGCCGTCGCCATCCTGCTGTTCGTCGTGCTGTACAAATTCTGCGATGCGTTTGCCGGCGTGCTCACCGCGCCCTTCGTGCTGAAAATCGGCTTCGACAAGGCCACCTATGCCGCCGTGGTGAAAGGCGTGGGCTTCGCCGCGGCGATGATCGGCGGCTTCGCCGGCGGCATGATCGCCCGCGCGCTGCCGCTCTCCACCAGCCTGTGGATCGGCGGAATATTGCAGATGACCTCGAACCTCGTCTTCTCCTGGCAGGCGTTGGTCGGCGCCAACGTGGCCGCGCTCACTTTTACCATCGTGGTGGAGAATTTCACCGGCGCCATCGGCACCGTGATCTTCGTCGCCTATCTCTCGGCGCTGTGCGGCAATCGCGCGCACACCGCCACGCAATACGCCCTGCTCACGGCGCTCGCCGCCATCGGCCGCACCACGCTCGCCTCCGGCGGCGGCTTTGTCGCCGAGGAAACGGGATGGTTCCTGTTCTTTATCATCACCGCGCTGGCGGCGATCCCCAGTCTGCTCTTGCTGGCATGGCTGCAACGCGGCGGGCATTTTACAGGACTGGAAGCGCGGCGTTAGAACTTGTCGGCTCTGATTGAATCAGAACCCACAAGGCTCTGGTTTTATATTTGAGCATGATCTTTTCCGAAAACCGGTTCCCACTTTTCTGGATCATGCTCTAAAATAGCGTCCGCTGGCGCATGGCGGCGGAGAGCGTGCCCTCGTCGAGATAATCCAATTCGCCGCCCACCGGCACGCCATGCGCGAGCCGCGTCACCTTCACGTTCGCGCTGTGCAGCAAATCCGTGATGTAGTGCGCCGTGGTCTGGCCGTCGACCGTGGCGTTGAGCGCGAGGATCACTTCCTTCACCGCCACATCGTGCGCGCGCGAGACCAGCGCATCGATGGAAAGATCCTGCGGGCCGACCCCGTCGAGCGGAGAGAGCGTGCCGCCGAGCACGTGGTAGCGCGCGCTGATCGCGTGCGCGCGCTCCAGCGCCCAGAGATCGGCGACGTCGGCGACTACGACGATGATGGAGGCGTCGCGCCGCGCGTCGGTGCAGACGGTGCAGGGATTTTGCGTGTCGATATTGCCGCAGACGCGGCAGATCTCGATTTTTTCCATCGCCGTGTCCAGCGCTGACGCCAGCGGCGCCATTAGCTGCTCGCGCTTCTTGATGAGATGCAACGCCGCGCGCCGCGCCGAGCGCGGGCCCAATCCCGGCAGCCGCGCCAGCAATTGGATCAGGCGCTCGATTTCAGGTCCGGCAACGGCTGTGGGCATTAAAACAGCTTCATTCCCGGCGGCAGCGACAAACCGCCGGTGAGACTTTGCATTTTTTCTTGCATGACTGCCTCGGCCTTGCGCCGCGCATCGGCGTGCGCTGCCACAAGCAGGTCTTCGACAATTTCCTTTTCGCCGGGCTTGAACAGGGAGTCGTCCACACGGACGCCCTTGAGCTCGCCCTTGGCGGTAAGCCGCACGGTGACGAGACCGCCGCCCGCTTCGCCCTCGACCTCGATAGTGTCGAGCTCGGCCTGCAATTCCGTCATCTTGGACTGCAACTGCGCGGCCTGTTTCATCAGGCCCATCAAATCCGCCATCGCTCAGTCCTCGTGGTCGCTCTCTGGCGGCATGTCGCTTTCGGCAATGGGGAAGGCGTCCCCTTGCCCCGCCGCCGCGTCGGTTCGGCGCACGTCAACGATCTCGGCGCCGGGAAAGCGCGCCAGCACAGACTGCACCAGCGGATCGGTACGTACGCCGCGCATCAGCTCCGCCTTCTGCGCCTCTCTCTGCGCCCGGACGGTGGGAGCGCCCTCCTCCGACGAAACCGCGACCATCCAGCGCCGCCCGGTCCAGGCGGTAAGCTTGCGCGACAGGTCGCCAACCAAGGTCTTAGGCGCGCTCGGAAGAGGAGCGATTTCCAGCCGGCCGTCCTCGAAACGCACCAGCCGCACGTCGCGCTCCAGCGCCGTCTTGATCGCAAGATCGCGTTTTTCCGCCGCCAGCGCGATTAAATCCTCGAAGCGCCCCAGCACAAGAGCCGGAGCGCTTTCGGCCGGTTCGCTCAGGCGAGCCACGGGCTCGCCTCGTGGCGAGGCGGCCGGCACAGCGGAACCGCGCGGGGCACCGCGGGGCGCGTCATAGCGCGGCGCGAAGGATCCGGCGGTGGCGGATGCGGCGGCCGCGCCGCCGTTGCCCGAAGGCCGTACGCCGGAATTCTGCTCCGCGCCGAGCGAGCGCAACACTTCGTCAGGCGCCGGCAGATCGGCGGCATAGGCGATGCGCACCAGAACCATTTCCGCCGCCGCCAAGGGGCGGCCAGCGTCCTTCACCTCGGCGAGACCCTTGAGCAGCATCTGCCAGGTGCGCGAGAGCACACGCATGGAAAGCTGTGTCGCGAAGGCATGGCCGCGCGTGCGCTCGACCTCGCTTAAGGAGACATCCTGGGCGACGGATGGTGCGACTTTCATGCGGGTGACGAAATGAGTGAAATCGGCAAGGTCGGTCAGCACGACCGTCGGATCGGCGCCGGAATCATATTGGTTGCGCAGCTCCTCGAGCGCCGTCGCCATGTCGCCGCGCATCAGCGCCTCGAAAAGATCGACGATGAGTGCGCGGTCGGCGAGGCCGAGCATCTGCCGCACGTCCTCGCCGCGCACCGGCCCGGCCGCATGCGCAATAGCTTGATCGAGTAGTGAGAGCGAATCGCGTACCGAGCCTTCCGCCGCCCGCGCGATCAGCGCCAGCGCCTCCGGCTCGACCTCAACTTTCTCTTTGGCGGCGATGGCGCCGAGATGACGCACCAGCAGCGCGGCATTGACCCGGCGCAGATCGAAGCGCTGGCAGCGCGAGAGCACGGTGACCGGCACCTTGCGGATTTCCGTGGTGGCGAAGATGAACTTCACGTGCGGCGGCGGCTCTTCCAACGTCTTGAGCAGCGCATTAAAGGCCGCGCCGGAAAGCATGTGCACCTCGTCGAGGATATAAACCTTGTAACGGGCGCTGACCGGCGCGTAGCGCACGGCATCGTTGATCTGGCGCACATCGTCGACGCTGTTATGCGAGGCGGCATCCATTTCCAGCACATCGAGATGGCGGCTCTCCATGATCGCCTGGCAATGTGCGCCAAGCGTCGGCATCTTGATGGTCGGCGCGGTGACTGAGCCGTCCGGCAACTCGTAGTTCAGCGCGCGCGAGAGAATGCGGGCGGTGGTGGTCTTGCCCACGCCGCGCACACCGGTAAGGATCCAGGCCTGCGGAATGCGCCCCGCCTCGAAGGCGTTGGAGATGGTGCGCACCATCGCGTCCTGCCCGATGAGATCGTCGAAAGTAGCCGGGCGGTATTTGCGCGCCAGCACGCGGTAGGATGCCGCAGCAGGCGCGGCCGTCGCGCCCAAGGCGAGGCCGAGTTCGGCGGAAGGTTGCGGCTTACCGGTATCGCTCATGCTGTTGTCCGATCCGCCGACGTGCTCATGCGCGATTGTCGCGTCGCGAAGGCCGAAAAGAAAAGGGTGGGAGGCTGACGAGCGACCCGAACCGGAGCTCGTTAGGGCTGCTTCCTTCCGGACCTGACCCGGTTGGCGAGTGGTCCGTCCACTGCCAACCTCCCGTTCCTATATCGGGCGAACAAAGAGGGAAAGCAAGCACGGCGGATAGCTTCTCCCGGCCCTATCCTTCGAGAAATCCTTGCTGCGCTCGGGGTTCGGGTGCGCGGGCTCTGCTAGTTTGTCGCAATGATTCTCGACCCCGCCGCCACCTGGTCCCTGCATCCGCAGCTTGCGGCGGACACGCTGGGCGTCGGCGATTTGCCGCTGTCGCGCGTGCTTATTTCCTTGGACGCCAATTATCCCTGGCTCATTCTCGCGCCGCGGCGGCCGGGCCTTGTCGAAATACTCGATCTCGACGAAACGGCGCGCGTGCAGCTCATGGAGGAGATTGCCGGCGTTGCCGGCGCGCTGAAGCAGGTCACGGCCTGCGACAAACTCAACATTGCGGCGCTGGGCAATGTCGTGCCGCAGCTTCACGTCCATGTTGTCGCGCGGCGCAAGAACGATCCCGCCTGGCCCGCGCCGGTCTGGGGCCGCGTCGCCCCGCGTCCCTATGACCAAGCGAAGCTCGATCGGTTCGTCGCAGCTCTGGGTAAGAAGCTTGGACTCGATGGCGACTGTTAACGGGCCCATTGAAAATAGAATATTTTTCTCTATAAGGGATTGCCAGCCTCTGAAAAAGAATATCTTTCTCAACGGCCCCCGACTAACAGCCCAGTCATTTCAAGGACTTCGAAGTCATGGATGCCATCGATCGCAAAATCCTGGCGGTGCTCCAGGAGGACGCCTCCCTGTCCGTGGCCGAAATCGGCCAGCGGGTGGGACTGTCCTCGACGCCGTGCTGGAAGCGCATCCAGCGGCTGGAGGCGGACGGCGTCATTCTCAAGCGCGTGGCGCTGGTCGATCAGGACAAGGTCGGCCTTGGCATTACGGTCTTTGTCTCGGTGGAAACCGGCGATCACTCGCAGGAATGGTTGGGCCGCTTCGCCGAGGTGGTCGGCGCCATGCCGGAGGTGATGGAGTTTTACCGCATGGCGGGAGATGTGGATTATATGCTGCGCGTGGTCGTGTTCGACATGCAGGGCTATGACGCCTTCTACAAGCGGCTGATCGCGGCGGTGCCGTTGAAAAACGTGACGTCGCGCTTTGCGATGGAAAAGATCAAATCGACGACGATGCTGCCGATCCCGGCCTGAACGGGCGCCTATGACGGGTAGGTAACCGTGTCCGACAGCCGCGGCCGCATATAAATCTGGTCCTTCAGCGTCAACGTGCCGGTGAGCACATAACCGATCGCCGGCGTGTAGTCGTACTGAGCCTCTCCCCAGATCAGCGAAGTGTTGGGGACTGCCAGCGCGGCGGGAAGGGTAACGCTCGATCCTGTGCCGTGCACCGTGCCGTTAAGCGTTTGACTCCATGAGATGGTGGCCTTGCCGTTGGCGTCGATCGTGACGCACGACACCGTTACCTTGAGCTTGTCGGGTGAGAACGGAGATACAATGGCGGAAGACGCATTGAGGATGTTGGTCATCTCCGAACTGCTGATGCTCGAGACCTGAGAGGCCAGATCCGCCACAGTGCGCGACACCAGGGTCGCCTTCCGGCTGGCGGCAATCGCCTGCGAGACTTCCGTGCCGCCCAGATAAAGCGTCATCATCAACGGCAGCACGAGCGCAAATTCGACGGCTGACACGCCGCGTGCATCGCCGGCAAAACGGCGCGCCAAACGCGAGCGCGGAAAGATCGATCTCATGAGCAACTTCCTTGATAAGGCTCGTTGCGGAAGACGGAGGTGGCGACCAGAAGCCGCTTGCCGCCTGCCATATCGGCGAGATTGAAGCCGAGAAGCGAGACGTAAACCGGGAAAGCGTAGAGCAGGCGAACGACGACGATCTCGCATGGCCCGCCGGGATCATAGGTAAAATTCGTATCGAGGTTGCCGTCCTCGTCGAGCGGTTTTGTCAGGTCAACCGACGCGAAGTTCGCGTATTTCTTGACGTCGACGTAAATGCCGTTCTGGCAATCGAACAGGCCAAAAATTCTATCGCAGACCTCTTCTTTGAACGTCTCCTTGGTAAGACCCTGGGTCTGCGCCTGGCCAGTGAGGATAAGGCGGCCGGCGTCCGCGGCGGCGGTTTCCAGTGTCTGGCCGGCGAAGAAGATCAGCGCAGTCTCCATGATGGCGAAGAGCAGCGCCAGAAACGGTGCGGCGACGAGCGCGAATTCCACGGCGGCCGAGCCGTCTTTGCGCCGGAGAAAACAGCGCAGCCCAAAGCGGCCGGCCCTTCTGCCGCCGGTGAGTCTGGGTTCCATCGCATTCGTGTTGGACATCGGCCAATCGCCCAATCCGCGGACGTGAATTCGCCTTGCGGATACGCCTTAATATCAAAGAGGCGTTTTTGAATTGTTGCGGATATGACTGACATGGCGGGGGCGGGCGTTTACCCCTTGCTAACCATGACGGCAAAGCGGGCCTTCGATCCCGCTATTTTGAAGATTGCACGGCGCCCTGCGCCTGGGTGGTGCGGCTGCCGATCTGACCGAGAACTGCGTTGAAATAAGGAACGCTGTCGCCCAGTGTAATGCGCCGCTCGCAGTTCGGCGCGCAACTATAGGATTCCTTCTCCACTCCCCGGTAGACGACGAGATTGTCGCGCGGCCCCTGTACCTGGATCGATTTTTGCGCGAGGACGGCGCCGCTGCGATCGAGCGCGAGCAGGTTGGTTACACCGTATCCTTTGCCGGTGAGAACGACGAGACCGCCCGCCTGGATCGAAACGTCGGCGATCAGCGGATTCCCGATCACCAGAGTGGCAACTCCATCCGGAAGTCTCATGACCTGGGCCTGATCGAGCACGATGGTGATCGTGCCGGATTCCGGGGGAGCCTCGGGTGTCGCGGCCCATACAGGTCCCGCCGCCATTGCCATCAGGACGAAGAATGCGCCGGCGAGCGCGCTACGTCGGCCGCTTCGGCCCATCCGCTCGAACGCAACGCCCATGAAACACTCCCATCCGCTACGCAGATACACACGGCCCCGAGGGCCGGGCGCGCGACATCTTCCTAAGATTTGACGGCAAATGGTGAAGGAACCGCAAATATCTAGCTGCCGGTGGACACTACCGGAAGGGATAGATCATCTGCGCGCCGAAGCCGGCGGGGACGGGCTCTGCCACGCCATAGCGGTCGGGGAGATCGTGCGGCGGCATGTGGAAGGTGCCGAACAACACATCGAGAACCGGGAAGGTGGGCGCGAAGTTTTGCGACCCGCCCCGCTTGGCGGCGGTGTGATGCCAGCGGTGGAAGACGGGGCCGGCGAGCACGTATTTGAACGGGCCGAGCGTCCAGTTGAGATTGGCGTGCACGAAGGCCGAATGCGCGATGGTAAAAGGACCGATGAAGACGAGTACGTTCGGAGAAATTCCCGCCAGCAGCAGCAGCACATCGGTGGCGACACTGCCAAGAAAAATATTGATCGGATGGAAACGGGCGGCGGAAATCCATTCAAGCTCTTCCGATGAGTGATGCACCGCGTGGAACTTCCACAGCCGCGGCCGATGGAACCCGCGATGGATCCAATAGAGCAGGAAGTCCGACACCACGAGGAAAATGACCACTTGCGCCCACAGCGGAAAGCGGGCCAGCAGTCCGTGGCCGTTTTCGTAGAACTCTACCAGGCCCTCACCGGTGGTGATGCCGAAGAGCAGCGCCGCGCCCAGCACCAGCAGCCCGATGCGCAGATAGCGTCCGATCAGCGGAATGAAAAACCAGTAGCAGATGTCGGTCGCGAGATCGCGCTTGCGCCACCACATTTTTCCGGGATTGCAGGCGGAAAGTAGCGACAACACGGTGAAGATGGCACCGAGCACAATGGAGATCGGCAACGTCTTGAGGAAAGTTTGACCCAGTCCCTGAACGAATGCGGCGAATTCCAACAGCATGGTGTCTCGAGCCATTTGCGCGCGTACGCGGCGCGTTGTCTGATATCGGCCCGAGCGAGTTAAAGTGCCGTGAACGGTCTCGCCGACGGGAGCGAAGGTCTGGGCCTTAGCCTTGTGTAAAATCTTGGGGGATGGCTCTGTATTTCCAAAGTGGTTGCAGCTCAATGTTCCGCCTAAACCTGCGTAATCGCAGAATTGTGCTATGTATCTTGAAGTAAATATGCTGTCTAAATTGCCTGTTAACCACTAACAATTTCTGGAAATATCTTGTTAACTACGCTAAATACCAGATCTAATACATTGCATTTTCTGTACTTTGATTAACTTCAGCTCAAGCGTGCGGCTATACGGTCGCCGCCTTGATCCCGCATCGGCTGGCAAACCGGCAAGGGGGAAGACCGCGCTACCGCGCTCTGGCGGGGCGGAAGAATGGGGCGACCAATGAGCGGGCTGCTGCGACATTTCACGCGGGACGAGTCGGGTGAGGCCGCCGTCGAATATGGCCTGATCGCCGCCTGCCTCTCGATCGCGATCGCCACCGTGATGCAGGGTATCGGCACACGGCTCACCACGACCTTCGACGCGGTCGAATCCGCGCTGAAATAGGGTGGGTCAATACCGAAAATCCCAAGCCCGGCTAAAATTATTGAGTTCCATCTTACCATTTCTTTAGTTTTCCCCATTAGGGTGCATGTGCTTGCCACGCGCTAAACCTCTCTATGGAGACTCGGTAACCGTCTCTATGGAGTCTATGGAGCAAACGACATGTGTACAGTGTCACGCTTTCTTCGCGACGAGTCCGGTGCGACGGCCATCGAATATGGCCTCATCGCAGCGGGCATTGCGGTGGCGATTATCGCCGCCGTACAGGCTCTCGGCACCGCGCTCGATACAACCTTCGACACGGTAACGACCGCCGTTAAGTAAATTACGGCCATTCGGCTCAAGCCTGCCTCCCAAGCCAAATGCGGCGGAGGCAGGCTTTTTTATTTGTGCAGACGGCTGCGCTAACCGAACGGCAACATTGCTGCGCATAGCTTGGCGGCCACACTGGTCCGCAGACGACTCACGGGGGCGGAATTGGCCCAATGATCGAGGCAATCAAGTTGCTGCTGTTCCCAGCCGTGATGGCCTTCGCGGCCTTCAGCGATCTCCTCACCATGACCATTCCGAACCGGGTTTCGCTGATCATGCTCGGCGGATTTGCCCTGTTGGCGGCGGCGACTGGGATGGGCGCGGAACAGGTTGCCTCTCATGCTGGCTCCGGCCTGCTTGTCCTGATTATTGCGTTCGGCTTTTTTGCGCGCGGCTGGATTGGCGGCGGAGATGCTAAGCTCGCGGCCGCAACAGCCTTGTGGTTCGGCTTCGATCATCTGCTCGATTACGCGTTATATGGCGCGCTGTTCGGTGGCGCGCTGACCCTCGTCCTGCTCCAGTTCCGCGCCATCCCCTTGCCCGCCATGCTGGCGCGGCAGGAATGGGTCGAACGGTTGCATAGGCAGGACGGCGGTGTTCCCTATGGCGTGGCGCTCGCTGTCGCCGCGCTTGTGGTCTACCCCGGCACGCCCTGGATGGTCGGCATCGGAATGTGACGGAAAGCGCCTCGTTTCATGCGTGCTCACGCCGGCCGGTCAATATCTCATTAACTCGATTTAGATACGCCTGATTAACCATGCCTTGACCTTTAGGTGGTCAAATCACCTTGGGACGCGGGTTCGCGTCCGCAGCATCGGTTGGAAGTAGGCGTCCACAGCGTAAGTCGGAAGTAAGTGTATGAAAGCCGCGCGTATTGTCGTGCTCGCCGTTGCCATTGGCGCGGGTGGTCTCGCCGCCTTGCTGGCCGGCCGGCAGGGAAAAGTCGAAGCGCCGCCGCCGCCGGAGCCGGTAGCCAAGCTCGACACGACCGAAGTTCTGGTCGCAAGAAACAATATCGGAATAGGCCAGGCGGTTTCCACCGGCGACCTGCAATGGCAGACCTGGCCAACCGCAGCTGCCGGCCCCTATTTCGTCCGCAAGAACGACAGCCCGAATGCGATCAGCGACTTTTCCGGGTCGATCGCGCGCACGCCGTTTTCGCCCGGCGAGCCTATTCGTGAATCCAAGCTCATCAAAGCGGACGGCTCCGGCTTCATGGCCGCGATCCTGCCGTCCGGCATGCGGGCGGTCTCGACGGAAATCTCGCCGGAAACCGGCGCGGGTGGATTCATCCTGCCCAACGACCGTGTCGATGTGATCCTTTCGCGCAGAGACCGCGAAGCGGAAAAGACCATCGGCGTCGACACCTATGTCAGCGAGACGATTTTGACCAATATTCGCGTTCTGGCCATTGATCAGACGGTCGAGGAAAAGGACGGCCAGAAAGTCGTCGTCGGCAAGACGGCCACGCTGGAGCTTGCACCGCGGCAGGCGGAATCGCTCGCGTTGGCCCGCCAGCTCGGAACGCTGTCGCTCGCCCTGCGCAGCCTGGCCGACGGCGCCGCGTCCAGCGACGCGCCAAGTCCCGATGAGGACCGTCGCACCGGCGGCATTAATACGGTTCGGTTCGGCGTAACCACTACGACGACGCCGAAGTGACCGGCACATGGGGAACAGCGCAATGCGGCAATCCAGTCTAATGCAGAGTGCGTGCAAGGCTGCATTGGCAGCCGCGGTCGGTGGCGGGCTGCTCCATCCCGCCACCGCCGCCGACTCCCACATGACGAAGGCGTCGCCGGGCGTACCGGTTCAGGTCGCCGCAACGAGCTACGTGGCCAGCGATGAGAATACCGCGACACCGATTGCGCTCGGTATCGGGAAATCCGTAGTGATCGACCTACCCCGCGATATCAAGGACGTGCTGGTCGCCGATCCCAAGATCGCTAATGCCGTCGTCCGCACCGCGCGCCGCGCTTATCTGATCGGCGTGGCCATCGGCCAGACAAATGTATTCTTCTTCGACGCCGAAGGCCGGCAGATCACCGGCTATGACATCGCCGTCACCCGCGATCTCAACGGCGTGCGTGCCGCGCTGCGGCAGGTTCTCCCCGACGTCCATATTGAAGGCGTCGGCGACGGCATCATGCTGACCGGTTCCGTCGCCAGCCCGAGCGAGTCGCAGCAGGCATACGATCTCGCGGTGCGGCTGGCCGGTGCCGATACCAAAGTGGTGAACCACATTATCGTTCGCGGGCGTGACCAGGTGATGCTCAAGGTAACCGTCGCCGAGGTACAGCGCGACGTCATCAAGCAGCTCGGCATCGACCTCAACGGCAGCATCGGCTACGGCACCGCGGTTGTTAATTTCAACAACACCAATCCTTTCTCGGCTTTCGGCCAACCGCTGAACGACAGCAGCATCGCCGCGGTCGCCAACAATCTAACCGCCACCTTGCGCGCAATGGAGCGCGCCGGCGTCATTCGCACCTTGGCCGAGCCGAACATCGCCGCCATTTCCGGCGAAACCGCAACCTTCGTCGCCGGCGGCGAGTTTCCCATTCCCTCCGGGCTGAGCTGCGACACCACGCAATCACCCCCGATCTGTCAGCCGGAGATCGACTACAAGAAATTCGGCGTCAGCCTGAATTTCACGCCGGTGGTGCTGACGGAAGGGAGGATCAGTCTCAAGGTCATGACCGAGGTCTCCGACCTTTCCACCGACAACGCAATGACCATACAGACACCCGGTTCGACGCAGTCGTTGACGGTTCCCTCGATCCGCACGCGGCGCGCGGAGACGGTGATCGAAATCCCCTCTGGCGGCGCGCTGGCGATGGCCGGCATGCTGCAGGAGCAGACGCGGCAGCAAATCAACGGACTGCCCGGACTCATGCAGCTTCCGGTACTCGGCACCTTGTTCAAGAGCCGCGACTACGTGAACCGTCAGTCCGAACTGATGGTGCTGGTGACGCCCTATATCGTGCGCGCCGTCGCCCCCAAGAATCTGTCGCGGCCCGATGACGGCTTCGCCGATCCGTCCGATCCCGCAAGCGTTCTACTGGGCCGGCTCAATCGTATCTACGGCGTCGCCGGCCGCGTGGACCCCAACCAGATCTACCACGGCACATACGGCTTCAACCTGGACTGACCCTCGCGCCAAGGACAACGTCGATGTCGAGCATCCGCTCTCCCAAATCTAACCGGCGCGTTTTGAACGCCAGGATACTGCGCGGTGCGCTGGCCGCTGCCGGCGTAATGATCTTGTCCGGCTGCTATACCGCCAAGGAGACCACCGGCGCGATTCCGTCCGACTATCGCCAGCGCCATCCCATCACCGTCAAGGAGACCGATCACACCGTTGAAGTTTTCGTCGGCGCGAGCCGCGGCGGTCTCAACGCTTATCAGCGCGCCGAGGTGCTGGCCTTCGCGCAAAACTGGAAACGCGAGGCGACCGGCGGCATCATCATCGACCGGCCATCCGGCACGCCGAACGAGCGGGCGGCCGAAGACGCCGTGCGCGAGGCGCGGGCGATTTTTGCGGCGGCGGGTGTTCCGTCGAGTGCGATGGTCGTGCGGCCTTATCGGCCAAAGAACCGGTTCGCAACCGCCACAGTAAAATTCAACTATCCTGTCATGACGGCGGAAGCCGGACCCTGCGGCCTCTGGCCGGCCGATCTCGGCCCCGGCTACGAACCCGGCTACCAGGAAAACAAGCCCTATTGGAATCTCGGCTGCGCCAGCCAACGCAATCTCGCCGCCATGGTCGCAAATCCCGCCGATCTGGTGCAGCCGCGCGCGGAAACACCGACGTCTGCTGCGCGTCGCTCCACCGCGCTGGAAAAATACCGCAAGGGCGAAAGCCCGGCGACAAACTACCCAAATCCGAACCGTGGCATGATCAGCGATATCGGCCAATGATAAGACACGCGCTACAAGCAGCAGAGACGGAACCAATACCTCAGGAGCAGATCGCCCCGGACGAGCACATCGCTCCGGCGCCGCGAGTCTCGATTCAGGCATTCTGCGACACCGTGGAAACCGCCGCGGCCATACAGGCTGCGGGCGAGGACCGCCGGCTGGCCAAGGCGCATGTGAAAATCCAGATGGGCGGCATGACGGCCGCGGTCGAAGCCTATCGCTCCTCGCCGACGCCCAACGTCATCATCCTGGAAAGCGAAACCCGCGGCCACGATATCCTGGAGCAACTCGATCAGCTCGCGGAAGTCTGCGACGCGGGCACGCGCGTTGTTGTGGTTGGACGCGTGAACGATGTCGTGCTTTATCGCGAATTGGTTCGCCGCGGGGTCAACGACTACCTCATTGCGCCGATCGGCACCATCGACGTCGTCCGCGCCATCTGCGGCTTGTTCGCCACGCCGGAAGAAAAACCGCTCGGGCGCATCCTCGCGGTGGTCGGTGCCAAGGGTGGAGTTGGGGCGTCCACCATCGCCCACAACATCGGCTGGGCGATCGCCGGCGACCTCAACATCGATTCGGTCGTCGTCGACCTCGACTTGGCTTTCGGCACTGCCGGCCTCGACTACAATCAGGATCCGACGCAAGGCATAGCCGACGCCGTGTTCTCACCCGAACGCATCGATACGGCCTTCATGGACCGGCTGCTGTCGAAGTGCACGGATCATTTGAGCCTGCTTGCAGCGCCGGCGACGCTGGAGCGTGTTTACGATTTCGCCGCGGAGTCGTTTGAATTCGTCTTCGATGCTCTTCGGTCCACCATTCCCTGTATCGTCCTCGATGTCCCGCATCAATGGACCGGCTGGACCAGACGTACCCTGATCAACGCCGACGACATTCTCGTGGTGGCCGCGCCCGATCTCGCCAATCTGCGCAACACCAAGAACATAATCGATCTGTTGCGCGCGGCGCGCCCGAACGACCATCGGCCGTTCTACTGTCTCAACCAGACGGGCGTTCCGAAGCGGCCAGAAATCAAGGTGGCGGATTTTGCCAAGGCGCTCGAGGACGAGCCGCTCGCCATCATTCCCTTCGAACCGCAGCTCTTCGGCACCGCGGCCAACAACGGGCAGATGATCGCCGAAGTCGCGTCCAATCACCGGATCACGGAAAACTTTCACCAGATGGCCCAGGTCCTGACCGGTCGCGCCGCGACCAAGCGGCAGCGCAAGGGCCTGTTGAGCCCGCTCCTGGAAAAATTGCGGCAACGGCAAGCCTGACGTTCTTGGAGACTGCATTTGTTCGGAAAACGCAGCACATCCGTTGCCGAAGCGCGCGAGGATACCGCCGTAACGCCCTACCCAGCGCCGGCGCCGCCGTCCGCGCCGCCCCTCAGTGCGCCGCCGCCGCCGGCGGCAACCGAGCCCGGCCGTACGCCGTTTCCGTCGGCGGGCCTCGGTGCACCGCTCATCTCGGCTGGAACGCCGAGCCGCGCGCCGCCGCGCACCCAGCCGATGCCGACCAATGCCGATACGCGCCGTTCCGAATCCTACTACGAGGTCAAAGGCACCATTTTCGGCGCCCTGATCGAGGCGATCGACCTCGCCCAGCTCGCCCGGCTCGATGTCGACGCGGCGCGCGAGGAAATTCGCGACATCGTCAACGAGATCATCGCGATCAAGAATATCGTGATGTCGATTTCCGAGCAGGAGGAGTTGCTCGACGACATCTGCAACGACGTGCTCGGCTACGGTCCGTTGGAGCCTCTATTGGCGCGCGACGACATCGCCGACGTCATGGTCAACGGCTCGGGCACGGTCTATATCGAAGTCGCTGGCAAGATTCAGCGCACCAATATCCGCTTCCGCGACAACCAGCAGCTGCTCAACATCTGCCAGCGCATCGTCAGCCAGGTGGGCCGGCGCGTGGACGAGTCGTCGCCGATTTGCGACGCGCGTCTGGCGGATGGATCGCGCGTCAACGTCATCGTGCCCCCGCTCGCGATTGACGGTCCGGCGCTGACTATTCGCAAGTTTAAAAAAGAAAAGCTCACCCTCGATCAGTTGGTCAAATTCGGCACGATTACCCCGCAGGGCGCGCAGATCCTCCGAGTCATCGGCCGCTGCCGAGTCAACAGCATCATCTCCGGCGGCACAGGCTCCGGTAAGACGACGCTGCTCAACTGTCTCACGCAGTTCATCGACGATGACGAGCGGACCATCACCTGTGAAGACGCCGCCGAGTTGCAATTGCAACAACCGCACGTGGTGCGCCTGGAAACCCGCCCGCCCAATCTGGAAGGCGAAGGCCAAGTGACCATGCGCGACCTCGTTCGAAACTGCCTGCGCATGCGGCCCGAACGTATCATCGTCGGCGAGGTGCGCGGCCCCGAAGCTTTCGACCTGTTGCAGGCGATGAATACGGGCCACGACGGCTCAATGGGCACGCTACACGCCAATAACCCGCGCGAGGCGCTGTCCCGCCTCGAGGGCATGATCACGATGGGTGGATTCTCGCTGCCCTCGCGCACCATTCGCGAAATGATCACTGCTTCGGTGGATGTGGTCGTCCAGGTGGCGCGCCTGCGCGACGGCTCTCGCCGCGTTACTCACATCACCGAAGTGATGGGGATGGAGGGAGACGTCATCACCACCCAGGATCTCCTTGTCTATGACATGCTCGGTGAGGACGCCAACGGTAACATCATCGGGCGGCATCGCGCGACCGGAATCGGCCGCCCGCGCTTCTGGGAACGCGCGCGGTATTTCGGCGAGGAACACAATCTTGCCGCCGCCATCGACGCAGCCGAACTGGCGAGCAAGGGATGACGACGCAACTACTCTCCGTGTTCTTCCTGGTGGCCGTCGCAGTCGGCGGCCTGGCATGGGTATTCGTTTATCCGACCCTCTCCGGCGAACGGCGCGTAGAGCAACGCCGGGAAAACGTCGCGCGGACCGTTCCGGCTCGGCGAGGCGACCCACGCGTCAGCGGGAAGCCGCGGCGGGATCAACTCGAGGAAACGCTGAAGGAGCTGGATGCGCGCCAAAAGGCCAACCGGCGCCTGCCGCTGCACGTCAGAATTTCCCAAGCCGGGCTCACCTGGTCGAAGCAGCGGTTCATCGCAACGGCGGCCGCTCTGGGCGGCGTGAGTTTCGTCCTTTTTCTGTTCACCGGCACCGGCCTGTTGCCGGCGTTGGGGGTGGGTTTCGCGGCGGCGTTCGGCCTGCCCTTCTGGATTCTGTCGTTCTTGAAGAAACGCCGCGAAGCGCAGTTTCTCGATGCGTTTCCCGACGCGGTCGATATCATCGTGCGCGGCATCAAATCCGGGCTACCGTTGATGGATTGCCTGAAGGTCATCGCCAACGACGCGCGCGAACCGGTGAAAAGCGAGTTCCGCACCATTATAGAAAGTCAGACGATCGGTTTGCCGCTGGGCGAAGCTTGCATAAAACTTTATGAACGCATGCCGGTTGCCGAGGCGAACTTTTTTGGCATCGTCATTTTCATTCAGCAGAAGGCCGGCGGTAATCTTGCCGAGGCGCTCGGCAACCTTTCACGCGTTTTGCGCGATCGTAAACGCATGCAAGCCAAAATTCAGTCTATGTCGATGGAGGCGAAAGCATCCGGGGCGATCATCGCGTCCCTTCCGCTGATCGTCATGGGCCTCGTTTACTTCACAAGCCCCCAATACATCTCGCTCTTGTGGACGCAGCAGTTGGGTAACCTTCTGCTGTTGGGCTCGGCGATCTGGATGTCGATCGGCGTGCTGGTGATGCGCAAGATGATCAATTTCGATTTCTGAGCGCCCGATGATCGACACCCTCATCGATATCCTCCAGGACACCAGGCTGCTGGCGATGAGTTTCGCTGCCGTGGCCGCGATCGCCACCGTGCTGACGCTGGCAATGCCGCTCTTGGTAAACGATCCGCTGGAAAGGCGCATGAAGTCCGCCGCACTCGAGCGGGAAAAAATCCGCCAGCGCGAACGCGAACGCCTGGCACAGAGCGAAAAGATCAGCCTGCGGCAATCGCCGCGTCAGTACATGCAAACGGTCGTGACGAAGTTCAATCTCAACAAATGGCTAGGCCAGGAGCAGGCGCGCGCCAAGCTGGTTCAGGCCGGCTACCGCGGTCAGGCGCCCTATGTCACATTCCTTTTCTTGCGGATGGTATTGCCCGCGCTCGCTTTCATTTTGACGGCGCTCTACGTGTTCGTGATAGCTCCGCTCGACAAGCCGCTGGCGATCAAGATCGGCATTTGCCTCATCGCTGCCTATGGCGGCATGCAGTTGCCATACTTCATGTTGAAGAACAAAATTCAACGGCGGCAGACCAGCATCCAGCGGGCCTTCCCCGATGCGCTCGATCTGTTGCTGATCTGCGTGGAGTCGGGCATGTCGGTCGAAGCCGCTTTCCGCCGGGTAGGCGAAGAGATCGGCACGCAATCGATCCCGCTGGCCGAAGAGCTGGCTCTGACGACCGCGGAATTGTCTTATCTGCCGGAACGCAGACAAGCCTATGACAATCTTGCCATGCGGACCGACCTTGATGGCGTCAAATCGGTCTGCATGGCGTTACAGCAGGCCGAACGCTACGGGACGCCCGTCGGTCAGGCCCTGCGCACGATGGCGCAGGAAAACCGCGATATGCGCATGGCGGCGGCTGAGAAAAAAGCGGCGGGACTACCGCCCAAGCTCACCGTGCCGATGATCGTCTTTTTCTTGCCCGTGTTGTTTGTCGTGATCCTCGGGCCGGCAATCATCAAACTCATGACGCGCTGAACGAAGGCGCCGGGCGGCGCCTTGCAACTCCATCATCGGATTCAGCTACGGCTGGCGCCGCGCGCGGGCGAATGCGCCGGCTTCTTCGCATGATCTTTCTGCTGCGACAGCATCTCGCGCAAATAAGCGACGTTGGCCGCCGCTTCCTCCGGCAGAAGATCCGCCCGCGCGATGGCCTCCGCTTCCTCGAACCGGCCTTGCAAGCCGACCACGAGGGCGAGATTTTGCCGTGCTCGTCCTCCGGCGCCGGGTTGCGCCACCGCCTTGCGCAGTGTGGTCTCGGCTTTTTTCAGCTCTTTGGACAGGGCATAGGAAAGCCCGAGATTGGACAGTACCGAAGGCTCGTCCGGCACGATTTTTAGAGCGCTTGCGTAATAGCGGCGCGCTTCCCCGTAACGCCCCAATTGATCCAGCACGGCGCCCTGGGCGGAAAGGATGCGCCAGTCGGGCAGTTCGGGGGTGTGTGCCCGGCCCAGTACCTCGAACGCCCGGTTGTAGTCGCCAATCTCGGCAAGGGCGCGGCCGTAGGCGCCGAGCAGGGTGCTGTCTTTCGGATTCTGGATGGAAGCCTGCTCCAGCACGGCGGCGGCCTGGGCGCGCTGCCCAAGGGCGCGCAGCGCCTGCGCATACTGAAGGGCGTTGGCCGAGACTTCGGGATTGGCGCGATAGGTCGCCTCCCGTTTCTCCGCCTCGCGCCGCCATTCGGCTTCGCTGCGCGGCTGCGAGGGATTGGACACCGACCCGGTGGTTCCCTGCCCCATCGTCTTGCAGGAGGCCAAGCCCGCCGCCAGCAGCGCCGCGAGCGCCGTCGAGGCCAGCAGGCGCGACGTGGTCATTCTGGCAAGTCGCATGGCGATCAAGATCATGGCGCCGGGCGCTCCGGATGCCGCCCAACCGGCCTTCAGCAATAGAACGTTAACCCTAACGGGAAGTTAACGGGCCGCTGTCTGCATCGCCTTAAAACCGGCCCGGCGCGGCCTTCTTCCCGGGCGCGTCGATCTCGATCCGCATGGCCTTCATGAACAGCCCGGAGCCGTAATAGTGGGTGGCGCACAGCGTCAGCTCGACGATTTCCTGCGCGCTGAAATTCTTTTCCATCGCCGCGAAGGTCGCATCGTCAACGTCGCCTTTGTTCAGCATCACGGCGTCTACATAGGCGAGCACCGCCTGCTGCTTGTCATCGAACAGGTGCTGTTGCGCCCGCCAGTCCTTCAACGCCGCGAACTGCGCCTCGCTTAAGCCCGCCGCCAATACCAATGGGCGGTGATGATGCAGCTCATAGTCGCATCCCACCAGGATGCTGGTGCGCACGATGGCGATTTCGCGCAACAGGCGTGACGAGACGCAGTCGTTGCGCAAAGCGCGGGTCAAGGGCCTCCCGGCCAACGACAGCTTGGGGGCATGGGCTTTGGTCAGATGCAAGTTCAGAATGCTCCCGCCGCGGCTTGCGGTGTCGGAAAGAATTTCGTGGATGAGCGGGTCCAACGGCTCCGGCAAAGGCGGCAGCCGGGAAATTTTGACATTCCTGAAGTCGTAGGGTGGTTTTGAATTTTTCATTTTATGCTTCGCTGTTGCCGGTGCGGTGTCAGTCTCATGGTATCGGCTCCCGCAAAAGCTTTCCACCGACGTGTGCCTTTGTCGCCAGCGCCCTTCGTGCTAGCAGAACGGCGGTTCAAGCTGGAGGATTCATTGCATGCATCCGGTCTTTTTCGCAGCCGGCGCGGTCAAGGAGCCGGTGCCGGTCTGGTTCGTCACCGCGGCGAACTGGGACGGCCTGCTGGCGCGCCTCGATACCTCCGCGCGCGGCTATGCCAAAGCGTCGGGCTTCGAACCGCGAGCCGGACGGCATCTGATCCTGCCTACGGTGAACGGCCGGCTGGGCGGGGTACTGTTTGCTCTTGAGAATGCGGACTCGCCGACGAAGGACTTGTTTCGTCCCGGACGGCTGGCGGAATTGCTACCGGCCGGAACCTACCGCTTCGCCAATGCGCCGCACGATGCGCGCCTGGCCGCGCTCGCCTTTGCACTCGGCTCCTACACTTTTGCACGCTACCGCAAGGCGGAAGAGAAGGCTGCGCGTCTCGAATTGCCCGAGGGTATCGACGGGGACGATTTGACCCGTATCGTTGACGGCGTGACGCTGGCGCGCGATCTCATCAATATGCCGGCCAACGACATGGGCCCGGCGGACATCGAGGAAGCCGCGCGCAAGCTGGCGGCACAGCACGGCGCGAAAATCCGCGCCGTCGTAGGTGACGATCT
>JBBDNZ010000108.1:0-4146 GCA_040877285.1 Xanthobacteraceae bacterium | reverse complement strand
GCATCATGATGATCTCCAACATCCGCGAGAACGGCGAGCCGATCGGCGCGCTGCCGGACGGCGAGATGATGTTCCATCACGACATGATCCATGCGGAGGTGCCGAGCAAGGGCACGCTGCTCTTTTGCGTCGAGACGCCCTCGCGCGGCGGCAACACGCTGTTCGCCAGCGGTTATGCCGCCTACGACACTCTCGATCCCGCCATCCGCAACAAGCTGGAAGGCCGCAAGGCGCTGCATCACTACAATTACGGCTCCACGCAAAAGGGCGATGACAAAGGCACCGAAGCCTTCGCCGAATGCGCGCATCCGGTGTTCCGCACCCATGAGGACACCAAGAAAAAGGCGGTCTATGTCAACCGCCTGATGACGGTGAAAATCGTTGACCTGCCGGAGGATGAAAGCAGCCGCCTGCTGAGCGCGCTCTACGATCATTCCGAAAAGAAGGAATTCGTCTATGAGCATGTCTGGCGCGTGGGCGATCTGCTGCTTTGGGACAACCGCTGCTCCTCGCATGCGCGCACCGATTTCCCCTCGACCGAGCGCCGCCTGATGCTGCGCACCACCGTCAAGGGCTCGGTGCGGCCTTATTGAGCGCACGCGCCGCGGTCTGCTATGCCCGCCTGGTCGGGCCGTTATAAGGGCGCGGGCGGGGAGCATGGTCACCGGTAAAGGCTACGACTACGTCATCATCGGCGCCGGGTCGGCGGGCTGCGTGCTGGCCAACCGGCTGAGCGAAGATAGTGCGGCGCGCGTGCTGCTGCTGGAAGCCGGCGGGCGGGATTGGAATCCGCTGATCCACATCCCGCTCGGGCTGGGCAAGATGCAGCAATACCGCATGTTCGACTGGGGCTATGAGACCGAGCCCGAGCCCAACCTGAACAATCGCGAAATTGAGGCTACGCGCGGCAAGGTGCTCGGCGGCTCGTCGTCCATCAATGTCATGGCCTATACCCGCGGCAATCGCGGCGATTACGACCGCTGGGCGCAAAAGGGCGCGCGCGGCTGGTCCTATGCGGAAGTTTTGCCCTACTTCAAACGCGGCGAAACCTGGGAGGGCGGCGCGAATACCTATCGCGGCGGCAACGGGCCACTCGGCGTCGAATGGGCGAAGACGCGCGATCCCCTTTACGGCGCATGGATCGAAGCCGCCAAAGCCGTCGGCATTCCGCACACGGAAGATTACAACGGCCCGCAGCAGGAAGGCTTTGGTCGCAGCCAATACACCATTCGCAACGGCCGGCGCGCGTCAGCCGCTTCCGCTTATCTCAAGCCGGCCCTGAGGCGGCCGAACCTGACGGTGGAAACCGGCGCGCAGGCGACGCGCCTTCTCATGAAAGGCACGCGCGCCGCCGGCGTCGAATATGTGCGAAACGGAAAAACGTCGCGGGTGGAAGCCGCTCGCGAAGTGATCTTGTCCGGCGGCGTTTTCAACACGCCGCAACTGCTCATGCTTTCCGGCATCGGCCCGGCCGGACATTTGAGGCAAATCGGCCTCGCGCCCATCGTCGATCTGCCGGTCGGCAAGAATCTTCAGGACCATCTCGCCGTGCTGCTGCTGTGGACGCGGCGCGGCTTCAGTGCGTTCCATCGTGAAATGCGTTTCGACCGCATGGCGCGCAGCATGCTCCAGGCTTATTTCTTCGGCACTGGTCCCGGCACGGTGGTGCCCGGCGGATTGCATGCCTTCGTCAAGACGCGGCCGGAGCTTGCGGTGCCGGACATCGAATTCATGTTTCGCGGCTTGCCGCCGCATGCGCATCTATGGTTTCCCGGCATCGTGCGCGGCTATGTGGACGGCTACGGCATCCGCCCGGCGCTGCTGCACCCGCAAAGCCGGGGCGAAGTGCTATTGCGCGCGGCCGACCCGCGCGCGCCGGTGCGCATCGCCTATAATTTCTTCTCGGCCCGCGACGACCTTCCGACATTGCGCGAAGGCTTCAAGCGCGCGCGCGAGGTGGCCTATCAGCAGCCGCTTGCTCCGTTCCGCGGCAGCGAGACGGCGCCGGGCGTGGCGGTGAAGAGCGACGCCGAAATCGACGCCTGGATCAAAAAGACCGCCGCCACCGCGCATCATCCCTGCGCCACATGTCCGATGGGAACGGCCGACGGCAGCGTACTCGATCCCGAGTTGCGCGTGCGCGGCGTCGAGGGGCTGCGCGTCGTCGATGCCTCGGCCATGCCCGATCTCGTTTCCGCCCATATCAATGCTTGCGTGCTGATGATTGCCGAGAAGGCTTCGGATATGATCCGCGGCAAGCCGCCCTTGGCGGCGGAGCCGAACGCCTGAAGGAATGACAATGCGCATGCAGAATGCCGCCGCCGCGCGGAGCGGCGGGGCAACGCGAAAGGAAGTTCTCAAGCGCGCCGAAGCCCTGGTGCCGGTGCTGCGCGAGCGCGCGCCCGCGGCGGAACAGATACGCCGCTGCCCCGACGAGACGGTGGCGGATTTCATCTCAAACGGCCTGCTGCGCATTTGCATGCCCGCGCGCTACGGCGGCGATGAGCTCGGCTATGACGTCTTGTGCGAGGCGAGCCAGATATTGGCGCGCGGCTGCGGCTCGCAGGCCTGGGTGCACATGGTCTATGCCGACAATGCGCTCAAGCTCGCCTCCTTTACCCCGCAGGCGCAGGAAGAAGTCTGGGGCAAGAACAAAGACGTCAAGCTCTCCAATGCGGTCGCACCGCTCGGAAAGGGACGGCCGGTGGACGGCGGCGTGCGCTGGACCGGACGGCATCCTTTTTCCAGCGGCGTCGATCATGCCGACTGGGTGATGGCCACCGGCCATATCGAGCACGGTGAAAAGAAGCGGTTTTGCTCCGTGCTGGTGCCGAAAAGCGACATTGCGGTGATCGACGACTGGCACGTGGTCGGCCTTGCCGGCAGCGGCAGCAAGACTTTTGAAATCAAGGATGCCTTCGTGCCCGCGCATCGCATTCTCGATAAGGATTCGGAAGAGGGGGCGGCGCCGTACTACCCCGCGCCCGTGTTCAGGCTGCCGCGCGGCGGCGTCTCCGCGGCGAGCTTTGCTTCCGTCGTGGTCGGCATAGCCGAGGGGTTTTTCGACGAATACATCACATATACCGGCCCGCGGAAATCGCGCGTCACGGTCGCCGTCGCCGAGCAGATGGGAACGCAGATGGGCGTCGGCGCGGCCGCTGCAGAGATCGAGGCGGCGGCACAGATGTACATCACGCCGCTGCGCGAGACCATGCAGGCGCTCGCGCGCGGGGAGACGGTGAGCAAAGAGCAGAACCTGCGCGGCAAGCGCAACGCCGCCTATGCCGCGCAACTTTCGCTCGCCGCCGTGCAGCGGCTGTTCAACGCCGCCGGCGGCCGCGCGCTCTATCTCGATAGTCCGCTGCAGCGCCTATTCCGCGATTGCCACGCGGCGGCGGCGCATCATTCCCTGATGTGGGATTCCGCTGCGGCAGCCTATGGCCGCCATGCTCTGGGTGTGGGAAAAGAATAGCGCACAGCAAGGGGGAGGAATGGCGGGCGCACTGGAAGGAATCCGCGTCGTCGAGATCGCGAGCTATGTATCCGGCCCCTATGCCGGGATGCTGCTGGGCGATCTCGGCGCCGAAGTGATCAAAATCGAATCCCCGGAAAAAGGCGATCCCTTCCGCGCCTGGGGCCGGGTCGAATACAGCCCCACCTTCGGCTCGGTGAACCGCAACAAAAAAAGCGTTGCGCTCGATTTGAAAACGCCGGAGGGCCTCGCCGCTGTGCGCGCGCTTTTACGCACTGCCGACGTGCTGATCGAGAATTTCCGCACCGGCACCCTGGAGCGCCTGGGTCTGAGCTATGAGGCCGCCGCGCGGAAAAATCCCGGCCTGATCTGGTGCGCTATCACCGGCTTCGGCTCCAGCGGTCCTTATGTGGCGCGGCCCGGCTACGACACCGTGGGTCAGGCCCTGAGCGGCCTCTTGAGCCTTCTCACCGACATGAAGGAGCCGCGCCCCATGGGGATTTCGCTCTCCGATCATCTCTCCGGCATGGTGGCCTGCAACGGCATTCTCGCGGCGCTGGTCGCGCGCTCCCGCACCGGCAAGGGCCAGCGGGTTGATACGTCGCTCCTGGAAGCCAGCATTTCCTTTTGCGGGGAGAACGCCGCGCGCTTTTTCGAGAACAGCAAGGTGCCCG
>JBBDNZ010000107.1:0-4151 GCA_040877285.1 Xanthobacteraceae bacterium | reverse complement strand
CGGTTCATGTACACCGCCGCGATCGTCGGCATCTCGTCGATCTTGCGCGCTTCCACCCGCCATTGCGCCGTCTTGGGCGCGAGCGAGGCGCCGCTGGATAGATACAGGCCGGAAGGAAAGCTGACATCGAGACCGAAGCGCTGCGACGCCTGGCCGGGCGGCAGCGCGGCGAAGGGGCCATAAACGCCGTCGTCCGGCGCGACCAGCTCATTCGGCGCCGTCAGCAGGATCGAGCCGACATCGGAAGCCTGATAAACCTCCGATTCGAAAAGATCGGCCGTCGCGCCGGGGCCGAAGACCTGGTAATCGATATCCTCGAAGGTATCGATCGGGGTGCGGCCAAGCTCGATCTTCTCGATCTCCAGCTCGCCCTTGGTGCAGCAGAGCGTTTGATAGAGCGTCTGCCGGCCGTCCGCCCATTCGTGCCATGCGGTCGAGGCCACATCGGGGATGACGCGGTGATAGCCGAACCACTCCGGAATGCGGCCGCCCAGGCGCGCGAGGTTCTGCTGCGAGGAAACGGTGAAGGCGTAGGTCGGCGCGTTGGCGTCGATCTCCCCGAGCGAGGTGGCCAGGCCGGGCGCATCCGGGCGCGCCGGCGGAATAATGGCGTTGAGCGCGAAGTTTCCGGCAATGGCGAGGGTGGCCGTGGTGGCGGCCGTGATGGCCGCAATGCCAGCCGCGCTAGTCACGCCTAAAGCGCCGGCGATCGAACCGCCGACAGGACCAGCGATGATCGTGGCGGCAATCAGAATCGCGATGGAGGCGACCGTGCGGACGGCGTCGCCTTTGCCGGGGACGACGATGAAATGCACCACATCGTTCCGGCCGGCGAGCGTGCGGTGCCAGTAGCGCTGGCGCACCCATTTGCCGTTGCGCTGGCAAAGCAGCACGTCGCGGCGGTGATCGAGGCCGGAGCGGCGTTCGAGTGTCGATAGCCGTAAGCGGCGGCGTTCCGTGCGCGCGGAACGCCGCGGCGCGTCGGAGTCCATGTTGGTCCAGACGTGAACGGTCGCCATCAGCCAATATCCAGTCGCATGAATTTCACGATGGTTATCCCGTGCGCCGTCAGATCGGCGCGGCGCTGGAACACCACGCCGGCACCGTCGAGCGCGTGCAGCACGCCGCCGCCGTCTGCGGCGACCCAGACGCCGACATGATGCGGCGCCTTGCGCATGGTCATATAAACGGCGTCAAGCTCGCGCGGCGCGGGCGCCTCGACCGCGGCGATGCGGCCTACGGCATAGCGGCCATCGCGCGCGATGCGCCGGAATGCATCGGCGGCATCGGGAATGTCGGGAACATCGATGCCGAGCCGCTGCCGCCAGACATATTGATTGAGGCCCCAACAGCAGAATGCGTCGGGGCCGCGCGCACGGGCGCGGTAAGGCTTTCCGATCAGCGGGACAGCCCAATGGAGCGCGGCCGCGCCAAGGTTCGCATCAGCCATATTGCAACGTCTTGAACTTATCCGGCCGGTAGGTATCGAAGGGAAACGGCCGATTGCCGATGGCGAGGAAGGCGAGCCGGCCGGCGATGCCGTTGCCGCTGGCGGTCACGCCGGTCAGAATGAATTTCTTCGGCGGGAGAGACTGCGGACCATCCAACTCCACGCCCTTGATATAAGAGCGATAGGTAACCTCGATCTGCTTGCCGCCCTTGGCCGCCGTTTCAAGCAGATTATGCATCTCGCGGTTGACGCTATCGACGGCGAGCGCGGCGGAGGCTACCACCTCATCCCGCATGCTCGGCAAGGTGATCGCGAACGGCCGCCCGAGGAAGGTGACAACCTGTCCGGCGTTGCGCGCCGCCGACGGCTCGATCCTTGCCGATAGCAACGGGATGCCTTCTTCGGTAACAGATGTGCCGTTATTGCCGTTGAACAGATAGACCTCATCGGGATTTCCGAGGCCGTTGACCATGCCGGCATGGTAAAACGAAATCGTCTCGATGATGATCTTGTCGGGCGAGGCGGAGGCGTAGGCTTCCTCCATCACCTCATTAAGCGTCGGATCAGGCATCGATCACGCTCCGAAGTCCGGCGCATAGGCGTCGAAATACGGCTGCAACATCGGGGTGTCCAAAGCCGCGACGATCTGCTGCGCTCCGGCGGCGCCTAATTCCAGCACCACATCGACGATCCCATCCGGCAGCACCAGGGCGTCATGCACCTCGAATTCGATCTGCGCCGCCATGGTCAGCGCGCCGCGCGGCAGGCGCGGCGGCTCGCCGACGACGCGCGCCAGCACCTTGCGATAGGTCACGCCTTCCAGCGGCAGATATATGTAAAACCACGCCGCGCCGCGGGCGGCGACCGTTTGCAGCCAGGCCTCGAAAAACTGGCACTGGAATTCATCAAAGACGAATTGGCACGGCACACGCGCCAGTGGATTGGAGTTGAACAGGCGGCCGCGCGCGAGGCCGGAGTCCATCGGCGATGTTTCGATGGCGGGTTGCCGCTTGTAGCTGAATCCATCGCGCAGCACGCCGCGCCCGAGGATCGCCTCCGGCCATGTTTTCGCGGTCATTAGAACTGCCTCGATACGCCGAATTGATCTTTCAGCACACGCGCATGACTGCCGCTGCCGTCAACCTGCCGCTGCGCCAGCGCGTCATCGACCGCATCGATCATGATTTCCAGATCGATGCCGCGCCCGTCGCCGCTGGGCTTTGGCTTGCCGGCGCTGACGGCGGCGCCGGCGCGGTTGTGGACATTGAGATTGACCGTGACGCCGCCGCCCAGGCCGCCGAGTTCATGATTGGGAACGACCTGCGATCCGCGCGGCAGATTGACAAGCTCCATGCCGCGCTCGCCAACCCAGGTCAGACCGCCGCGCCAGTTGTCGGTTCCATAGGCGCTGCTGCCGATGCCGCCGTGGACGGCTTCCTGGCCGAGCGGGCGGCCGCCGGGCAGGCCGCCGGCGCCGAAGATGCTCGATAGCCCGGCGGTCAAGGCCGTGGCGATAGGCGCGGCGATGGCGCGCTGCGCCACGATCTCGGCCACCATGCGCAGCACGTTCATGCCGAATTGCTGCGCGTGCTGACCGGCCTTGTCCCACTGGAAAGACATATCGACGATGGCGGAGGACAACTGCCGCACCGATCCGGTAGCGCCGCGGTCGATCAGTTCATTCAGGTTGTTCGATTCCTGAATGAAGCTGGTCAGGCCGGGGAACGGCGAACGCCGCACCTCCATCTGCTCGACCGTCTCGCGCACCTCCTTGCGCACCATCCGCTCGGCATCCAGCATCTCTGCGGCGCTGAGTTTAAGCCCGCGCGCGCGCAAATCCTGCAGCTCGGCCAGGCGCTGATTAAGCAACTGCTCCTCGGTGATGACGCCGAGACGGGAGCGGGTCGCGGTGTCGGCCTGTTGTTCGGCCAACACGTGAGCGGAAAGCGCGCGCGTCCCTTCCTCTTGGAACCGGGTCCAGTCATTGGTGGCGACGGCAAGTTCCAGGCGCTTGAGCTTGAGCTTATCCTCGGCCGTCGCGGCCTGGCCGAGGACCGCCATGCGTTCGCGCTCCACGTTCAATAAAAATTCCGCTGTCAGCTTTGTTTTTTCATCGTCCTGATCGGCCGTCGGGGAACGGCGGCGCCGCATGTCGCCTTCGCGCTGCTCCGTGCCAAAGTTCGGCGGCGCCTGGCCAAAGTTCGGCGCCGCCGGTGTTTTGGGCGCGGAATTGAATAGCATCTCCCATGCCGCGCCGCCGGCGCCAAACGGCTGCGACACCGATAGCGCGAGGAATTTCAACACCGACTCGGAAATATTGATTTCCGAAATCCGCTTCAGGCCGATCGATAGATTATCGAGGTATTGCCAGGCCGCCTTATCGGCCGACAACACCCGTTCGGCAAAGATGCCGAAGAAACGGTCGCCGGCGGAGGTTTTGAGCCGCTGGCCGGCGTCGCGCAGGTCATCGAGCTTTATGGCCAGATCGGCCGTCAGTACGATGGACTTCTCCACTCTGGTTTCCAGCGCGCCGAGGCCGCCGCCGCCGGCGATCTCCGCCAGCAAACGGCCGAGATCGGCGCCAGCGCGGCCGAACACCGCGCGCGAAAGGGCGTTGCGCTGCTGTAGATCGGCGGCGGCCCAGGTGCGGGCGAGGATATCGATCTGCGCCGCGGTATCGCGCGCGCTCGCCAATTGCCGC
>JBBDNZ010000106.1:0-4176 GCA_040877285.1 Xanthobacteraceae bacterium | reverse complement strand
TCTGCTTTATTCGACGAGCTACGCTTACAGCGGCAATCCCGAAGACAATGCTCATGCCATCATGTTGACGTTGAGCCTGCGGACGATTGGGGGCAGCTCGGCGAGCCAAAGCGTGGGCAGCCTGGGGGACGGCTTCTGAGTCGCTGCGTTGACTTTCTTATGACTCGGCGCGCCCGATACCGGCATATTTGAAACCGTGCTTTGCGACTTCATCGGAACGATAGACATTCCGCAGATCGACGAGTACCGGGCTTGCCATAACCCGCTTCAACCGGGCGAAGTCCAGGGCCCGAAATTGCTCCCATTCCGTCACGATGACGACCGCAGCGGCATTTTCCGCGCAACTGTAAGGTCCGTCGCAATAGATCACGTCGGTCAAGACCTTTTTGGCCTGTTCCATACCCACGGGGTCATATACCCGAATTTTCGCGCCCAAGTCCTGTAGACCCGTGATCAGCGCAATCGACGGCGCTTCGCGCATGTCATCGGTGTTCGGTTTGAATGTCAGACCAAGGACGGCGACGGTCTTGCCGCGCAGTTCATCGCCCGCGGCGCGGGCTACTTTGCGCGCCATGGCGAACTTGCGTGTTTCGTTTACCGCGATAACGGTTTCCACGATGCGCAGCGGCGCGTCGTGGGCCTGCGCGGTCTGGATCAGCGCCCGCGTGTCCTTGGGAAAGCAGGAGCCGCCGAAGCCAGGCCCGGCGTGGAGGAACTTCGCGCCGATGCGATTATCGAGCCCGATGCCGCGCGCAACATCCTGCACGTCGGCTCCTACCTTCTCGCACAATTCCGATATTTCGTTGATGAAGGTGATCTTGGTGGCGAGGAAAGCGTTGGACGTATATTTGATCAGCTCAGCGGTCCGGCGATCGGTGTATAGAATGGGTGCGGCGTTGAGATAAAGCGGCCGATACAGCTCCGCCAGAATTTCGCGCGCGCGCGCATCCTCCGCCCCGACGATGATGCGATCAGGATGCTTGAAATCGCTGATCGCGGCGCCTTCCCGCAAGAATTCTGGATTCGACACAACTGCTACGTCAACACCGGGGCGGACTTCGCGAATGATGCGCTCGACTTCATCGCTGGTGCCGACGGGAACGGTGGATTTGGTGACGATCACAGTGAAGCCGTCGAGCGCGGCGGCAATTTCCCGGGCGGCGGCAAAGACGTAAGAGAGATCCGCATGGCCGTCGCCGCGGCGGGCCGGCGTGCCCACCGCGATCATTACGACATCGGCTGAGGGCACCGCCTCACCGGGATCGGTGGTAAAGGCAAGGCGCTTTCCTGCAAAATTCCGCGCGACAAGCTCGGCAAGGCCCGGCTCGTAGATCGGCATATCCCCACGACGAAGTGAGGCGATCCGGTCCGTGTCCTTATCCACACAGGTGACGTGATGCCCGAAATCGGCAAAACAGGCGCCGGAGACAAGCCCTACATAGCCCGAACCAATCATTGCAACGCGCATGCCTTCAGCCTTCAGCCCCAAATTCGTCCGCGAAGGGACGGCCTATGTTTCTTACGCACCCAGAATCACAATTTACAAGGATGAGCTGTTCCCTCGGTGCAGCGGTCTTAAGATAACCGCTTGCACGATAAGGCTTTTCTACGTATTAACGGCATCCCTTTGATGGCTATTTGGCGCGGCGGCTTACCCCATTAACAATGACTACCCCCGCTCGGCAACCGTCGAGCGTCAGCCTTGCTCTTGCCATGCTACGCAGCTTTGTGGTGGCCTCATTCTGGCACAAGAGTCATATGATTGTATCAAGAGACCCGGCCGTGTCTTTGCTGCGATTGGCTTTGACCATCGGTGTTTTGCTGGCGGTCCTGGCGGGCGGCGGTTGTTCGTCCTCGGTGATCGATTCGGTTCCAAATTGGGCAGGCGGCGAACCGGCCGGAACGCCCGAACGCCCGGCGGTGGAGGCCCAGTATCCGCCAGTCAACGACCGGCCCCCGCCGCGCGACGCTCAACTCATTACCGAAGAAGAGCAGACCCGGATCGAGCAGGAGTTGGCCGCGGCCCGTGCCGCCCAGGCCGCACGCGCCAAGCAGATGCAGAAAGATCGCGAGGGCATGCTGGCCAATACGCCGCAACCGCCCGCAAAGCCGGTCAATCCGCCCGCAAACTGAAGACCAGCTAGGCCGCTGCGTCATCGCCCGCGCCGGCCTATAGAATCTTCCGATAGACCGCGGCGATTTTTTTGGCTTCGCCTTCGGCGCCGAATTCCGCCACTGCACGCTCGCGCGCCCGGGTTCCCATAGCGGCGGCGCGTTCCGGATCGCGCATCAAAGACTCCAGCGCCTGAGCCAAAGCGCCGGCATCGCCGGGCGGCACCAGAATTCCCGTATCCCCATCGGCAATGACCTTCTCCGCCGCGCCCGCCCGGGCTGCGACCAGCGCCACGCCGGCCGCCATCGCTTCGAGCAGCGTGAGACCGAAACCTTCGTTGCGCGAGGTGAAGGCATAAATCGCAATGCGCCGATACCAGCGCGGCACCTCGCCGATCGGCAGTTCGCCGAGGAAGCGCACCCGGTCGGCAAGGCCCGCCGCCTTGACCTTTTTTTGCAGTCCACGGGCAAATGCCTGCTGGTCCGCTGTCACCGCACCGATAATGACGGCGCTGAAATCGGGATATTGCGGCAGCAGCCGGCACATGGCTTCGACAAAGACGTCCGTGCCTTTTTGCGGCCGTACGCGTCCGAAGCATCCAATGGCGAATTTTCCCGGCAGACCGGCGCTTGCAAAGGCGGCGGCGCGGTCGGACGGCGGCCGGTAAAGCTCCGTATCGACGCCGTGATAGATAACGGCGGCCTCTTTTCGCAGAAAGGAAGCCGCCGCGTCGCTGGCGGCGATCACGGCATCCATCCGGCCGATCAGAAAGCGCGTGACCCAGGTGTGATGGCGCTGCGCCGCCGAAGTAAAGACGAGGGCCAGCGGCCAACCCAGAAGCCGCAGCAGCAGGCCGGCCATCATCTCGTTGTTGCGCCGGGCGTGCCAAATGCGCGCACGCCCCCCGCGCCCCCGCAGCCGTAACAGGCCGGAACAGGACAGCCGGGCGATGCCCTCCGGCGCGTCCCGGCCAAACCAGGCAGTTTTTACAAGCCGGGCCAAGCGCGGGGCGATCATGCGGTTGGTCGCCGTCACGCCGGAATAGCGCCAGTGCAGATTAGGGATGATGACCTCAAGCTCGGTCAGTGTCCGTTCGTCCATTAACTGCCCCAGCGCGGGTTCATCCGACCGTCATATACGGAGCGTTAAGCATAGTCACCATACGGTTAGGCCTGAAACCGGGATCACACGGTGCGTACGCCAAATTTTGCGGCGTACCAAGGCAGAGACAAAAGATGACCATCCTGGTCACCGGCGGTGCCGGTTATATCGGCAGCCACATGGTCCATGAGCTGGCGGACGCCGGCCAAAACGTGGTCGTGCTCGACGATCTATCCACCGGCTTTCGGTCCGCCCTGCCGGCGACGGTTCCGCTGTTCGTCGGCGACGCGGGCGACCAGAATTTGGTCTCCTCCATCATCGCCGAGCATGGCGTCGAGGCGATCATTCACTTCGCAGGTTCGATCGTCGTGCCAGATTCGCTGCGCGATCCGCTGGGCTACTACCGCAACAATACCGCGACCAGCCGCACGCTGCTCGAAGCGGCGGTGAAAGGTAACGTCCGTCATTTTATCTTTTCTTCCAGCGCGGCGGTCTATGGCAACCCGGACGCTCTGCCGATACCCGAGAACGCGCCGACAAAACCATTGTCGCCTTACGGCACCTCCAAACTGATGACTGAGATCATGCTGCACGACGTGACCGCGGCGCACGATCTCAAATACGTCATCTTGCGCTATTTCAACGTCGCCGGAGCCGATCCGAAGCTGCGTACCGGGCAGTCCTCGCCCGTCGCGACCCATCTCATCAAGGTCAGCGTGGAGGCGGCGCTGGGCCTGCGCCCGGGGCTTGAGGTTTACGGCACCGACTATCCGACACCCGACGGCACCTGCATCCGCGATTACATTCACGTCAGCGATCTGGTGCGGGCGCATTCGGCGGCGCTGACCCATCTGCGCCGCGGCGGCGCGAGCATGACTTTCAATTGCGGTTATGGTCACGGCCATTCCGTTCTCGAGGTCATCGAAGCGGTCAAACGCGAATCTGGCAGCAATTTCGCCGTG
>JBBDNZ010000105.1:0-4184 GCA_040877285.1 Xanthobacteraceae bacterium | reverse complement strand
ATGGCGCGGCGGAGACCTTGTCGAAAGTCGTGGCTGAAGCCACCGACAACAAATTCCAGATTCAAGTTTTTGCCGGCGGCGAGATCGTGCCGGCGCTGCAAGCTCTGGATGCCGTCAGCAACGGCACAGTCGAGATGTGCCACACCGCCGGCTACTATTTCGTCGGCAAGGACCCGACCTTCGGACTTTATTGCGCGGTGCCGTTTGGGCTGAACTCGCGCCAGCAAAATGCCTGGTTTTACGACGGCGAGGGCATGAAGCTGCTCAATGAGTTCGGCAAGAAGTTCAACGTCTACGGTCTGGTCGGCGGCAACACCGGCACGCAGATGGGCGGCTGGTTCCGCAAGGAGATCAAGACGCCTGAGGATTTCCGGGGGTTGAAATTCCGCATCGGCGGATGGGCGGGCAAGACCATCGAGAAGCTCGGCGGGGTGCCGCAACAAGTCCCCGGCGGGGAAATTTATCAGTCACTGGAGAAGGGCACGATCGACGCCGCTGAATGGGTCGGCCCGCACGATGACGAGAAGCTCGGGCTCAATCGCGTGGCGAAGTATTACTATTACCCGGGCTGGTGGGAGGGCGGCGCGGCGCTGCATTTCTTCATCCACCCGGAGAAATGGGCTTCGCTGCCGAAAAGTTATCAGGCGATTGTGACGGCGGCGGCGGGCCTCGCCAATGTCGAGATGCAGGCAAAATACGATGCACGCAACCCTGTCGCCTTGCGTAAGCTGATCAACGGCGGCACTCAACTGCGTCTGTTCAGCGAGCCGACGCTAGAAGCCTGTCTCAAGGCGTCGAACGAGGTCAATGCCGAGGCGGCCGCGGCGAACGCCGATTTCAAGAAAATCTACGAGGCGATGGTCAGCTTCCGCAACGCGGAATATCTTTGGTGGCAGGTAGGCGAGTACAGCTACGACACTTTCATGATCCGGTCGCGGCAGCGAGGTTGATGGTGCCTTGAGCAGAGTAGGCCGATATGTTGGGGGAACAGTCCGATGAAACGCCGTGAATTTCTTACCGCGGCCGGCGCCGGCCTCGCGGCTACGGCGATGGCCAAACCGGCCATTGCGCAATCGAGTCCGGCGCTGAAATGGCGGCTGACCTCGAGCTATCCCAAATCGCTCGACACGCTCTACGGCGGCGCGGAAGTTTTCACCAAGGCGGTGGCGGAGGCGACCGACAACAAATTTCGGATCCAGGTCTTTGCCGCCGGCGAAATCGTGCCGGGCCTGCAGGCGCTCGATGCGGTGAGCAGCGGCAATGTGGAGATGTGCCACACCGCGTCCTATTACTATGTCGGCAAGGATCCCACCTTCGCCTTCGGCACGGCCGTGCCTTTCGGGCTCAACGCCCGCATGCAGAACGCCTGGCAGTTCTTTGGCGGCGGCATGGAAATGCTGAACGAGTTCTATAAAAAATACAGCGTCTACGGCATTCCTTGCGGCAACACCGGATGCCAGATGGGCGGCTGGTATCGCAAAGAGATCAATACACCGGCCGATCTCAAGGGCCTGAAAATGCGGATCGGCGGCTATGCCGGTCTGGTGCTGGCCAAGCTCGGCGTGGTGGCGCAGCAGGTCGCCGGCGGCGACCTCTATCCGGCGCTGGAGAAGGGCACGCTCGACGCCGCCGAATGGGCCGGGCCCTATGACGACGAAAGGCTCGGCTTAAGCAAGGTCGCGCCCTATTACTATTACCCCGGCTGGTGGGAAGGCGGCGCCATGCTGCACAACTTCATCAATCTGGACAGATGGAATTCGCTCACGCCGGCCTACAAATCGATCGTGCGCACGGCGTCGGAAATGACCAATGCCTGGATGCAGGCGAAATACGACGCCTCCAATCCGGCGGCGTTGAAGCGGCTGCTGACGAGCGGCGTACAACTCAAACCGTTCCCGCCTGTGGTGATGGACGCCAGCCTGAAAGCGGCGCTGGAGCTCTATGATGAGGTGTCGAAGATCAACCCCGCCTTCAAGGCGGCCTGGGAGTCGACGCTCGCCTTCCGTAACGACCAGTATCTGTGGTGGCAGGTCGCCGAATATACCTACGACAATTACATGATCCGCACGCGCCCGCGCGGCTGAAGCTTAGAGTTTGATCCGATTAGATTGAATCGGACCAGACTTTAGATTCCTTGGATTGTCGCGCAATCTTGCGGCGAACCGATTTTCACTCCCGGATCAAGTCCGGGGGCAGGCTTCGCCGGATTGCGCTCTAGCGGCCGCGCGGAGGCTCGTTGAATTCGAAGGCCGGCGGAAGCTCGGGCCGCGGCAGTTCGATAATCTGGGAGGGATCGAGCGGGGCGTCGTGCCGGATCCAATGCGTCACCGACTCCGGCCAAAAGATCAGGATCAGCACCAGTATGAGCTGCAGGCACAGCCACGGAATCGCGCCCCAATAAATCTCTTTGCTTTTCACCGAGGGCGGCGCAATCCCGCGTAAATAGAACAGCGCATAGCCGAAGGGCGGGTGCATGAAGCTGGTCTGGATGTTGGCGCAGATCAGCACGCCGAACCACACGAGATCGATGCCGAGCTTGGCCGCCACCGGCGCCAGCAGCGGAATGATGATGAAAGCGATCTCGAAGAAATCGAGAAAGAAGGCGATCAGGAAAATAAAGATATTGACGAAAAGCAGGAAGCCGATCTGTCCGCCAGGCAGTGCGCCGAGCAGATCCTCGACCCAGACCTTTCCGCCCACGCCCTGAAAGACGAGGCTGAAGGTGCGCGCGCCGATCAGGATGAAAACCACCATGGCGGTGATCCGCATGGTGGTGCTCATGGCCTGATAAAGCTGCGGATAATCGAGCCGGCGGTTGGCGGCTGCAAGCGCCAGCGCGCCCATCGCGCCCATGGCGCCGGCTTCGGTCGGGGTGGCGAGGCCTAAGAAAATCGTGCCCAGCACGAGAAAGATCAGCCCGAGCGAGGGGATGACGCCGCGCAGGCATTTGATCAACAGCGACAAGCCGGACAGCGTGCGCGCTTCGGGCGGCAGCGCCGGCACGTGCTTGGGCCAGACGAGGCTGACGATGAAGACCCAAAGGCAGAACAGCCCGATTTGAATGAGACTCGGGCCAATCGCACCGGCATACATGTCGCCGACCGACTGGCCGAGCTGGTCGGCGAGCACGATGAGCACGAGCGACGGCGGAATGACCTGGGTGATGGTGCCGGAGGCGGCGATCACGCCCATCGTGTGGCGCGTCGAATAGCCGTATTTGAGCATCGGCTGCATGGCGATGACGCCCATCGCAATCACGGAAGCCGCCACCGTTCCGGTGATGGCGCCGAGAATGGCGCCGACGATGATAACGGCATAGGAAAGCCCGCCGCGCAGCGGGCCGAACAGTTGGCCGATGGAGTCGAGCAAATCCTCCGCAAGCCGGCTGCGTTCGAGGATCGCGCCCATGAAGGTGAAGAAAGGGATCGCCAGCAACAGGTCGTTGGAGACGATGCCGAACAATTGGTAGGTGAGGTTGCCGAGGAAGTCGGGGCGGATCAGCTCAAGTTCGATGCCGACGAAGCCGAAGAACAGGCCGGTGGCCGCCAGTGAAAAGGCCGCCGGATAGCCGATCAGCATGAAGACAACCATTCCCCCGAACATCAGGGGCGCCATATTGTCCCGGACGAAGCTCATTGCAGGGGCTGTTCGTATTTGAACTCGGCATCGATCCGATGCGCGAGAGCGGCGGCGCGCTTGACGATCTCGGAGATGCCCTGGAGCACCATCAAGGCAAAACCGACGGGCAGGAGGAGCTTCACCGGCCAGCGGATCAGGCCGCCGGCGTTGGGCGAGTATTCATCGATCAGCCAGGATTCAAGAAACCACGGCCAGGTGAAATAAATCAGGATCGCGCAGATCGGCAGCAGGAAGAACAGGCCGCCGAGCACGTCGATCCAGAGCTGGGCACGTTTCGATGCCGCGCTATAGAACAGATCGACGCGCACGTGCTCGTTCACTTTGAGGGTGTAGGGAGCGCCGAGCAGAACGATGGCGGCGAACATGTACCACTGCGCCTCAAGCCAGCCGTTCGAGCTCACGCTGAAGAGATAGCGGCTGACGGCATTGCCAGCGCTGACGACGCAGGAAATCAGCACCAGCCAGACGGCCGCGACGGCGATCTTGCCGTTGAGCCAGTCGATGCCGCGGCTGAGTGCCAGAAGCCCCTTCACGTCGATTCCCCG
>JBBDNZ010000104.1:0-4194 GCA_040877285.1 Xanthobacteraceae bacterium | reverse complement strand
CCCTGTTTGCTTGCGGGGTTGGCTTCCGATTTGCCCGGAGGATCCAGCCGAGAGCCTCCCGGCACCAGCCCACATTACGCGGGGTTGGCTTCCGATTTGCCCGGAGGATCCAGCACGCGTCTGCGTTCTGGCCCAAGCGGCGTGCGCGATCCGGTCCGATGAATTGCGCGCCTTATCGGGCGCCCGCCGTAGCGCTGCGTTACTCCGCGGCGGCACGGTTCGGCTTGTCCGCCGCGGCCAGGTAGTCGAGCGCTGCTTGCACGCCACCCTTCTTGTGCGGCACGCCCGCAAGCGCCAGCGACATTTCGGTGCCGGCCAGCGCGCCCAGCAGCATCAGCTCATTGGTGTCGCCGAGATGGCCGATGCGGAAATACCTCCCCACGAAGGGTCCGAAGCTTGCGCCATAGGAAATGTTGAACCGCTCCAGCGCCAGATTGCGGAAAGCATCGGCGTTATGTCCCTCGGGCAGCAGCACACCGGTCACCGTGGGCGAGTAATATTTCGGATCGCGGCAGAGGATATCGAGTCCCCAGGCGCGCACCGCGCGGCGGGTGGCCTCGGCCAGGCGCTCATGCCGTGCGAACACGTTTTCCAGGCCCTCCTCGTGCAGCATGTCGATCGCTTCGGCGAGACCATGCAACATTTGCGTCGCCGGCGTGTAGGGAAAGAAGCCTTGCTTGTTCATGGCGATCATCTCGTCCCATGCCCAGAACGACTTCGGCAGCTTCGAGGTCTTGGAGGCGGCCAGCGCCTTGTCGCTGACGGCGTTGAAAGACATGCCGGGCGGCAGCATCAGACCCTTCTGCGCACCGCCGACGGTGACGTCGACGCCCCATTCGTCATGGCGGTAGTCGGTCGAGGCCAGCGAGGAAATAGTATCCACCAGAAACAGTGCCGGGTGCCCGGCGCGGTCGATCGTCTTACGAATCTCGGCGATGGGTGAGAGACAGCCGGTGGCCGTCTCGTTGTGCAGCACGCAGACTGCCTTGATCTCGTGCTTCTTGTCGTCCCGCAGCTTGGCCTCGATGAGGGCCGGGTCGGCGCCGGTACGCCAATCGGTCGGAATGAACTCGGGCTTAAGTCCGAATTTCGTCGCCATGTTCCGCCATTGCATGGCGAACTGTCCGGTCTCCACCATCAACACGCGGTCGCCGGGGGAGAGCGTATTGACCAGGGCCCCTTCCCAGGCGCCGGTGCCGGTCGCGGTGTAGATGATGACCGGATTGGTAGTCTTGAAGATCGTCTTGATGCCGTCCAAGCAGCGGCGGGCGAGCTTGGCGAATTCCGGTCCTCGATGATCGATGATCGGTGTATCCATCGCCCGCAGGATGCGGTCTGGTAGCGGCGTTGGGCCGGGTATATGCAGGAAATGACGCCCCACCGGGCGGGACGAATTCTTCGACATGACAATCCCCTTGAACCGGCTAGCCGTGTGGACAGCCGTGCTTGTGGCGTTGAACTATGAATGCGACATTCGGGTCAAGGGCATTTGAATGGGCAGCGAGCCCCGTTGTATGCGCGTCATCTATGCGTTTGATCGTGTTCTACTAAAGCATGAGAGGCATTCGAAATGACCTGTGCCGCCAATAAAGAGGGCTCGCCGTGGCGGTAACGCAGATGCCGGGTTTCGAGCGTCGGCTCAAAGCCGAATTGCCCGAGGTGCATTTCGACCGCTTCACCCGCGGGCGCTACGCCACCGATGCATCGCATTACCAAATAATGCCGCTGGGCGTAGCCATCCCGCGCAATATGGCGCAGGCGGAGCAGGCGATCGCGATTGCGCGGGCGGAAGGCGTGAGCGTGCTGCCGCGCGGCGGTGGCACGTCGCAAAGCGGCCAGACGGTCAACGAATCCCTCGTCATCGATTGCTCCAAATATCTCACCCACATTCTTGAGATCGACATCGCCGGCCGGCGCTGCGTGGTCGAGCCGGGCATCGTGCTGGACGAATTAAACCGCGCGCTTAAACCGCACGGCTTGTGGTTCCCCGTGGATATTTCCACCGCCTCGCGCGCGACGCTGGGCGGCATGGTCGGCAACAATTCCTGCGGCGCGCGCTCGTTGCGCTACGGCAATACCCGCGAGAACGTGTTGTCGGTCGGCGCCATACTCCCGAGCGGAGACCGCGCTCATTTCGGCCCGGTCACGAGCGATCTTTCCAGCGTTCCGGCCAACTCGGTCTTGCAGCCTTTGGCGCAGAATCTTTTCACCATTGCCACGCGCGAGGCCGAGGAGATCAAGACGCGGTTCCCAAAAGTCCAGCGCCGTGTCGGCGGCTACAACCTCGATGCGCTGCTTCCCGGCCGCAATGATCTCAATCTCGCGCATATTCTGGTGGGCTCCGAGGGAACGCTCGCCTTCACCGCCCAAATCGAGTTGAAACTTGCGCCGTTGCTCGGCCGCCGCGCTGTCGGTGCCTGTCATTTTGGCAGCTTCCACGAAGCGATGGATGCCGCCCAGCATATCGTCAAGCTGGGACCCATTGCGGTGGAACTGATCGACCGCACCATGATCGCGCTTGCCCGCGACATCGCCATGTTCCGCCCCACCTTGGAGCAGTTTGTGCGCGGCGATCCCGAAGCTATCCTACTGGTGGAGTTCGGTGAGGAGGATCAGGAGGAAAATCTTCGCCGCCTGTATCGCCTCGGCGAACTCATGGGCGATCTCGGCTTCGGCTGGGACAAGGCCGGCGCGCGCTGGGGCGGCGTGGTCGAAGTGCTCGACGCCAAGCTGCAATCCGCCATCACCGACGTGCGCACCGCCGGCCTCAACGTGATGATGTCGATGAAGGAGGAGGGCAAGCCCGTCTCCTTCGTGGAGGATTGCGCCGTGCCACTGGAGCATCTGGCGGACTACACCGCGCGCCTCACCGACATTTTCGAAAAGCACGGCACCCGCGGCACCTGGTACGCGCACGCTTCGGTCGGCTGTCTGCATGTGCGCCCCGTGCTCAACCTGCGATTGGAGAAGGACGTGAAAGCGATGCGCGACATCGCCGAGGAAGCCTTCGCCCTGGTGCGCGCCTACAAGGGCTCGCATTCCGGCGAGCATGGCGACGGCATCGTGCGTTCTGAATTTCATGAACCGATGTTCGGCGCGCGCTTGGTGCGCGCCTTCGAGGAGGTGAAGGACAGCTTCGACCCGAAGGGCCTGTTCAATCCCGGCAAGATCGTGCGCGCGCCGAAGTTCGACGAGCGCCGCCTGTTTCGCTATGCGCCGGACTACGACGCCGAGCCGATGACCGCGCGGCTCGACTGGTCGGCCTATCCCGGCGCCGGCGGCGGTTTCCAGGGCGCAGTGGAGATGTGCAACAATAATGGCGCCTGCCGCAATCTGGCTGGCGGCGTCATGTGCCCGTCCTACCGCGTCACCAGGAACGAACGTGACGTTACGCGCGGGCGTGCCAATTCCTTGCGGCTGGCGATAACCGGCCAGCTCGGGCGCGAAGCGCTCACCTCCGACGAGATGGCCGAGACGCTGAAGCTGTGCGTCTCCTGCAAGGCCTGCCGGCGCGAATGCCCCACCGGCGTCGACATGGCGCGCATGAAGATCGAGGTGCTGGCCGCGCGTGCAGCAAAGCACGGTCTTTCGCTGCACGATTGGCTGGTGGCCTATCTGCCGCATTATGCGCCTTACGCCAGTAAGCTCGCCTGGCTGCTTAACCTGCGCGATGTCGTGCCGGGCGCGGCCCGCTTTTCCGAAGCGGTTGCCGGCTTCTCCGCACGCCGCAAGCTGCCGAAGTGGCGGTGGAATGCATTTCGCGATCCTGCTCCTTCTCCCTCGCGCCAGAACGACGGGGGAAGCCGGGAAGTCGTCTTCTTTGCCGACACCTTCAACCGCTACTTCGAGCGGGAAAATATCGACGCCGCATTGTTGGTACTCGCCGCCGCTGGCTACCGCGTGCATGTGGCGGTGCCGGTTGATGACGAGCGGCGTCCGCTCTGCTGTGGCCGTACCTTCCTGGCGGTCGGCCTGGTTGATGAGGCGCGAAAGGAGGCCGAGCGCGTCGTCGCCGCTCTCGAATCCTATGTTGACCGTGGCGTTCCTGTGATCGGTCTGGAGCCAAGCTGTCTGCTCGGCTTCCGCGATGAAATTCCAGCTATTCTCAATTCCGAGACTGCACACCGTCTTGCCGAGCACGCGCTGCTATTCGAGGAGTTTTTGGTGCGCGAAAGCGAAGCAGGCCGCTTGCGG
>JBBDNZ010000103.1:0-4207 GCA_040877285.1 Xanthobacteraceae bacterium | reverse complement strand
CATCGTGCTCACGGCCGACACCGTCTGGGCCTCGCCGCGCGAAACCAATCTGCGCAACAAGTTCACCACCGCCGCCACTCAGCTTGGCAGAGGCAATGTGCCGCTCTCGGGGGAAAAGATCGACACGGCCGATCTGCGCTACGCCAAGAAGGCTTTGAGCTGGGATGACGTGGATTTCATCCGGCAAAATTGCCGCCTGCCCGTCATCATCAAAGGCATTCTCTCGCCGCGAAATGCCAAGACCGCCGTCAAGCGCGGGGCCGACGCCGTCTATGTCTCCAATCACGGCGGGCGGGCTTTGATCGGCGCTCCGGCGTCGATTGCGGTGCTGCCGCGCATTGCCGAAGCCGTGGACGGACGCGCGCCGATCATCCTCGACGGCGGCGTGCGCCGGGGCGCCGATGTCTTTCGCGCGCTGGCGCTCGGCGCGACGCTCGTGGCGGTCGGCCGTCCCGTGCTTTATGGCCTGGCGCTCGGCGGCTCATTGGGCGTGCAAAGCGTGCTGGAATACCTGCGCGACGACTTCGCCCTGACGATGAAAATCGCCGGCGCGCAGGACCTGCGCGCCATCACGCGCGAGTATCTTTCGCCGATGTTTTAGGACCGGCTGCCTGACGCTCCGTCTCCGCCATCAGCCAGGCCAGATAGGTCTGATCCACGCTTTCGACCGGCAGCACCAAAATGGCCGGGGTGCCGTAGGAATGCCGCGCCTTGACCGCCGCGCGCACGTCTTCCGCCAGCGCGGCGCGGGTCTTGATAATCATGACCGTTTCTTCCCCGCGCTCGATCGCCCCCTGCCAGCGATAGTGCGATATCATGCCGGGCAGGATGTTGACGCAGGCCGCCAGCCGCTGTTCGACCAGCGCGCGGCCGGTTTCCTCCGCCTCGACAATCGAGGGGTAGGTCGTATAGACGAAAACCACGCGCTCCATGTCGGTCATCCTGAATGTGGCTGGGCTGGCGCCCCGGTGTAACTTTTTGAGCTTCAGCAAGATTCGCGCATGAGCCGGCCCAACACCTCCTACGAGCGGATTGCCTTCGTCGCCAGCCCGATGCCCGAGGCCGCCGAGGCGCATGCCGCGCTTGCCCGCCGCTACGGCAACGTCGATCCGCAGGCCGCCGATGTCGTCGTGGCGCTTGGCGGCGACGGCTTGATGCTGCAAACCCTGCATCGGTTCATGGATTCAGGCAAGCCGATCTACGGCATGCACCGCGGCACCGTCGGTTTTCTGATGAACGAATTCGCCGAGGAAAACTTGAAGGAACGGCTGGCGGCGGCGGAGACTACCGTGATCCACCCGCTGCTCATGCGCGTGCTCGATGTGGACGGCAAGACGCACGAAGCCCATGCCATCAACGAAGTGTCGCTGTTTCGTCAGAGCTATCAGGCGGCCCGGCTGCGCATCCTGATCGACGGCAAGGTGCGGCTCAACGAGCTGATGGCCGATGGCGTGCTGGTGTCCACGCCGGCGGGATCGACCGCCTATAACCTTTCCGCCCAGGGGCCGATCATCCCCATCAACGCGCCGCTCCTCGCGCTCACGCCGATCAGTCCGTTCCGGCCGCGGCGCTGGCGCGGCGCGCTCTTGCCGGACACCGCGCAAGTGACCGTGGAGGTGCTGGAAGCCGACAAGCGCCCCGTCGCCGCGGTCGCCGACCACGACGAGGTGCGGTCGGTCCGTTCGGTCGATATCCGCATGGATCACACGATCTCCATGCACATGCTGTTCGATCCCGGCCACAGCCTGGACGAGCGGATTCTGCGCGAGCAGTTCGGATATTGACCGGCCGATGGCCCGCCGATGGCGGGCATGCTCCTAAGCAGTTGAAATCATAGGGTTTCGCTTCCGGCATAGTTAACCCGGCGTTAACGGCAGCCGGTTACCTTGAGCGGACGTGGGCGACCTGCCCGCGCATTCGGGCGTCCGATGATCCGCATCGATTTCAACCGTCTGCGTTTTCTCGTCATCGACGACAACGCCCACATGCGCCGCATCGTGCGCACGCTGCTGCACGGCTTCGGCGCGCGCGAAGTCTATGAAGCCGAGGACGGCGCGGCGGGCCTGGAATCCTTCACCCACTACATGCCCGACATCGTGCTCACCGACTGGGCCATGCCGATCTTCGACGGGCTCGAACTGACGCAGATGATCCGCCAGCCCGGCGCCAACGCCAATCCCTATGCGCCCATCATCATGCTCACGGGCCATTCGGAGAAGAAGCGCGTGACGGCTGCGCGCGACGCGGGCGTCACCGAATTTCTGGCCAAGCCGATCTCCGCCAAGGCCTTGTATCAGCGCATCGTCAACGTCGTCGCCAATCCGCGTCCCTTCATCAAGACCAAGACCTATTTCGGCCCCGACCGCCGGCGCAACGTCAACCCCAATTACGTCGGCCCCGAACGCCGCCGCGGCGGAAAAGCCGACGTCATCCGTCAGCAGCCGCTGCTTGAAAAAGCCAAAGCACCGGGCTGAGCCACAGGAGCCTTCGCAGATCCCATGCCCGCCCCGAAAGAAAAGCCAGCAATCACCACCTACGGCGACTATGAGGTCATCGTGCCGCCGCACGAGCTGCGCAAGGCGGCGGTGCCGGTGGAACCCGGCGAACCGGAAGACGATCCGGTCGCGCGCGCCGAAGCGGCGCTGGCGGAACTTTCGTCGGAATTCGCGGGCTGGATGGACAGCGAATGCGAGCGGCTGGACCGCGCCCGGCACGAGGTCAAGGCCAAGGGTTTCATCAAGCAGACCCATGAGGAACTGTTTCATGCCGCCCACGACATCAAGGGCGAAGCGGCGACTTTCGGCTTTCCCGCCGTCGCGGCCGCCGCCGGCAGCCTGTGCCGGCTGATCGAGCATACGCCCGACATGAAAAGGATACCGATGAAGCTGATCGATCAGCACGTGGACGCGGTGCGCGCCATCCACCGCGAATATGCGCGCTCCGACGCCAGGGAAGTCGCGGAAAAGCTGACCAGCCGTTTGCGCGCGGTGACCGACGATTTCCTGGTCGACGAGAACCGGCACCGTCCCGAGTATCTCGACGATATCTTCGGACCGCCGCTGGCGCCGACGGATACGGTCTAGGCATTGCGGCCAATCGTAATTCGGCGACCGGCGACCGGCAATCAGCAATCAGCAATCAGCAATTCGCGAGGCAGTTTCGAAGCTGGGTCAAGCAGCTTTGCCTGCATAGTTCCTGTCTTTCCGGCGTCGAAAGCGTATTGCAAGCGTCGGCGCAGGAATTAAATTGCGACTGGCATCGATCTCTGCAGGAATTGTCCGGCGGTGGAGCCGGTCTGGGTTGCGGCGGCAAGGGTCGGGCGCCCGGGGGCAATGTTATTTGCGCAGTCACTTCCCCTTTCGGTGCACTCACGCCTTTTGAATACATGTTGTCGGCCGCAACTTCGCTTTGCGCAAAGATGATCGCAATGCCCAGCACGGCGGCGGCAGTCAGTTTCACATTTACGGCCCGCATCTTTCTTCGCCTTCCCGATACGCCTTTGACAGGGCGCATGGCCATAGGGTGCGCACAGGAGCGAATGTAGTCAAGCCTGATCGAAGATACTTCGCCGTCTGCTGCGATCGATTACGCCGCCACCAGCCGCGGGCCGGGCACGAAGTCGTATTCCGGCGCAAAGGCAAGCTGTTCGCAGAACATGCGCGCTTCTTCGCGCGCCGCCTCGGTGGCGAAGCGGCGCAAGAGCGTCAGCAGCGGCTCCACGTCATCGAGCGCCGCGCTCTCGCAGCGGGTCAGCACGCGCTCGATCATGCGCCGCTTGAGCCGGCTGGCGTCGCCGGTGTCGCCGAGGAAGCCGTCCTCGTGCATGGCCGCGATGGCCTCACGGAAGGCGGGGAAAGTCGAGGCCGGCAATCCGGCCTTGTCGTAGAGCGCGCGAAAGCCCGCATTGCCCTTGCCGTGAACGAGGCCGAAGACGCGCTCCAGCGGCAATCCGGAGAGTTCCGCCAGCGCTTCCTCGAACAGGACGGCGTTGCCGCTGAGCAGCGCGCGCAGCACCAGGCCGGCGGTGAGCTGGCCGGTTTCGCGCAGGTGGCGCACCAGCGGGCGCATTTCGGCATAGGCGGACTCCGCGGCGAGCACGACGGTCGCCTTTTCGCAGGCTTCGCTGGCGACGCTCGCGGCGCGGGCGCGCGCGAGCCCGGCGCGGGCGGCGCCGAAATCCGCCCGCGTCCGCGAGCGTTTGGCTACC
>JBBDNZ010000102.1:0-4216 GCA_040877285.1 Xanthobacteraceae bacterium | reverse complement strand
AGCGCCGCGGCCAGATCGGCTCCGGCGACCGGTCCGAGCGCATCCGCACCTACAATTTCCCGCAAGGGCGCCTCACCGACCACCGTATCAATCTCACGCTCTACAAGCTGCCGCAGGTCATGGAAGGCGAGGCACTGGGCGAGATCATCGACGCGCTTGCCACTGAGCGTCAGGCGGAATTGCTCGCGGCGGAGGACAAATTGCAGTGACCAAGCTTGCTTCGGCCATGCCCGAAAGAGAGACGCTGAATTTGCCGCACGGCGTATCCGTCGCCGCCGCGCGGCGCCTTGTGGCCGACGCCTTCCGCCAGGCAAAACTCGATTCTCCCGATCTCGACGCGCGCGTGCTCATCGGTCATGCGCTGCAACTCGATCATGCGGCGCTTGCGTCCAATGCGACTCGGGCACTGACCCGTAACGAGGCTCGGACGATTGCCGCGCTCGCCGCGCGCCGGCTCGCGCGCGAGCCGGCGGCGCGCATCGTCGGGAGCAAGGAGTTTTGGAGTCTTCCCCTGCGCGTCACGCCGGCGACGCTGGTGCCGCGCCCGGAAAGCGAAACGGTGGTCGAGACGGCGCTTGCCGCGGTCGAGGCGGACGGGCCATGCACGCGCGCGCTTCGCGTGGCCGATCTCGGCACCGGATCGGGCGCCCTGCTCCTGGCTCTGCTTTCCGAGCTGCCCAACGCGGTGGGCGTCGGCACCGACGTCAATCCGGCGGCGCTCGAAGCGGCGCGTGAGAACGCCGTGCGCCTCGGGCTGGCCGCGCGCGCGCATTTCGTCGCCTGCGATTTTTCCGCCGCCTTGAGCGGCCCCTTCGATCTTGTGGTTTCCAACCCGCCTTACATCGGAAGCCGCGACATCGCCGGCCTCGCGCCGGAAGTGCGCGAGCACGATCCGCGTCTCGCCCTCGATGGCGGCGTGGATGGCCTGGACGCCTACCGCGCGATTGCCGCGGATGCCCGGCGCATTCTTGGCCCCGATGGCATTCTGGTCGTCGAGCTTGGCGCCGGCCAGGCGGTGGCGGTGGCGGCCATCTTGCTCGATGGCGGAATTAAGGCCGGGTATCCGGTTGCCGACCTATCCGGCCGGTCACGGGCCCTTTTGGGCCGCCCGATCCATGCAGGGAAGGCATTGACACCGGCAAAAATAGCACTTGGATTATCCGGAGAGAGCGACTAGCTTGAAGCTACGACATCGACCCGAGACGATCGCATCGCGTCAACGCCCGGAGCGAGGCTTCCAGCAGGCGAGCGGTGCGAAGGCGAACGAAAATAGCCGGTGATACGGCGGCGGAACGCCAAAATTCGGGTCAGACGCTTCATCGGGTTAGGCGCGCATCGGCGAAAGGCCGGAAAACTGCGCGTGGGATGAGGGGTTGCCATCGCCGCGGAATGATCGCGGCCAAGGGGTTGTTGCGGATATCGCAATACGGATCGCACAAGTTCATTGAAGAATCATCGGCCTTATGTCCTCCGGGGTGAGGCCGCCGTGGTGGTTGTGTGCACTCGAATCGCTTTGCTGAGGCGAGAGCTTTTCTGAAACCGGAGTTGGGCGAAAAGGCAGATCATGAGAAACGGTCAGAACAAACGCATGCGCGGGCGCAATGGCGGCCGCAAGAATCAAAATCCACTCACAAGGGTCTATGAATCGAACGGTCCCGACGTGAAGATTCGCGGCGCTGCCTCTCACATCGCCGAAAAATACATTCAATTGGCCCGCGACGCTCAGGGTTCCGGCGACCCGGTGGCGGCGGAAAACTACTACCAGCACGCCGAACATTATTTCCGCCTGATTGCCGCCGCGCAGGAACAGTTCCGTCAAGGTCAACAGCAACAGCCCTTCTACAGACCCGATTCAGCGGAACCGCGCGACGAATCCTTCGACGACGAAGGCGACGATCAATCCGCGCATCCCATGATGGGCGGCGGCGAACCGAATTATGGAAATCGCGAGCATCAGCAGTCTTATCCGCCGCGCGACGGTCAGCAGCATCAACAGCGGGATCAGCAGCCGCACCATGGGCGCGAGCATCAGAATTATCCGCCGCGCGATCAGCAGCCGCGATCGAACCAGCCCGGCGGCGGACCGAGCGGCGACAATCAAGGCGACATGGACCGCTTGCCGTCCTTTATCACCGGGGGCGGGCAGCAACATCAGCAACATCAGCAACAGCAACAGCAGCAACAGCACCAGCAGCAGCAGCAGCAGCACCAGCAGGGCTATGGGCAGAACGGCCATGACGGCCAGCCCGACCGCTTCCCGCTGCACCGTCGGCGCCGCCGCCACCGCGGCCAGCGCGGCGACATGCCCGGCGGCGGCCAGCGCGGCGACGTTTCCGGCGGCGGTCCGCAAGGCGGCGACGACACCACGCCCCTGCCACGGACGCCACAGGACTAAATTTTCCAATTGGAGTTCGCGCGCGCGGCGCGATCAGTGAGCGCGCGCGGCGCCGCCCGGCGAAGGAGCCAGCGCGGGCTCCAGCGCCGGCACCAGGCGCTTTTTCTCGCGCCGCGCCGGTATGGCGCGATAGACCTGCTTGGTCGCCTCGACGATATGCACCCCGGCGAACGGAGCCGAGATCGTCGCTCCTGCCCGCTCCCAGGCCGAGGCCGAGCGCAGAAACCAGCCGCGCGCGATGGGCGGCACATAGAGCGCCTCATCCCAGCCCACGGGCGTGAACCAAGTCTCGCGCAAGAGCTGGATGATTTGCGAGCGCGAATAGGGACGGCCGTGACCGAAGGGCGTGGTATCCATGCGCGCCCACAGGCCTTGACGGTTCGGCACCACCACCAGCATTTTTCCGCCCGACGCCAATACCCGCCACGCTTCGCGCAGCAACTGCGCCGCGTCCTGCGACATTTCCAGCGCATGCACGAGCAGGACCCGATCCACGGCGCTATCGGCCAGCGGCATTTCATCTTCCGCCACCAGCGCGGTGAGCGTGGGCCGCGCCATCGGCCATTGCACCACGCCTTGGGCGCCGGGCATGAAGGCGATGCAGCGCTCGGCCTCCTCGCGAAAGAGCCCAAGATAAGGCGTCGGATAACCGACGCCGAGCACGCGCAGGGCGCGCGTGTCGCTCCAGCGCCGGCGAACGCCGCGGCCGACGAAGCGCCGGGCCACGATACCGAGCCGCTGGGCGTAGAAATTACGCAGGTCGACGACGTCCATGGACATTCTATCATGTTAGCATGGAACGACGCCGGAGCCGTTAACGGCATGCCACCCATAACGAGAGGATGAATGCCCGCACAGATCCGTCTCTTTCTCTGCCTTCAGGATAATTTTGGCGTCCTGATACACGATCCCGCGAGCGGCGCGACGGCGGCCATCGACGCGCCGGAGGCCGCGCCGGTGGAAGCCGCGCTCAAAGGCAACGGCTGGAAGCTGACCGACATCCTCGTCACCCATCACCACGGCGATCACACCGGCGGCGTCGCCGAATTGAAAGAACGTCACCGCTGCCGCGTCGTCGCCCCGCACGGCGAGGCGGCCAAAATTCCGCTGGTCGATATGGCGATCCGGGGAGGCGAGAGCGTCAACGTCGGCGGGCTCGCCGCGCAGGTGATCGAGACGCCCGGCCACACGCTCGGCCACATTGCCTATTGGTTTGCCGGCGACAAGCTGGTGTTCGTCGGCGACACGCTGTTTTCCGCCGGCTGCGGCCGCGTGATCGAAGGCACGCCGGAGATGATGTGGCGCTCGCTCGTCAAGCTGCGCGACCTGCCCGACGACACCCGCATCTTCTGCGGCCACGAATACACGCAGGCGAACATCCGTTTTGCCAAGACGGTCGAGCCCGACAACAAGGCGCTGGCCGCGCGCGAGCGCGAGGTGGAGAAATTGCTGGCCGACGGCAAGCCGACGATCCCGACGACGATGGCGCAGGAAAAGACGTTCAATCCCTTTTTACGCGCCGATGTTCCCGAGGTTGCGGCGGCGGTAGGAATGGCAGGCCGTCCGGCGGCGGAGGTTTTTGCCGAAATCCGGGCGCGGAAGAATCGATTCTAGCTTCGCAGCAGGCCCCTTCAGATCATGTATTGCCCGCCGTTGGCGGACAGCGTCGAGCCGGTGATGAAGCCCGCCTCATCGGCGGCGAGAAAGACGACGCAGCGCGCGATCTCCTCCGGCGTGCCGAGACGGCCCATCGGGATTTGCGGCAAGATGCGCTTTTCCAATACGTCCTGCGGCATGGCCTGCACCATTTCGGTGCCGATG
>JBBDNZ010000101.1:0-4237 GCA_040877285.1 Xanthobacteraceae bacterium | reverse complement strand
GATCTCGCCGCCGTCGATGAAGCCGTCGCTGACCGAAATCGCCTGGTCGAGCAACCCGCCCGGATTGTTGCGCATGTCGACGATGTAGCCCTTCAGGCGCGCCTGGCCGATCTGCTTGGACAGATCGGCGATCGCCTTTTCAAGCAGGTCGGATGTCTGCTCGTTGAAGGATGTGATGCGGATATAGCCGATATCGTTCTCGCGGTTGAAACGAACCGACTTGATGGTGATGATGGCGCGCGTCAGCTTCACTTCGAAAGGTTCGTCGACACCCTTGCGGATCACCGTCAGCGTGACCGGCGAGTTGGATGGCCCGCGCATCTTGTCGACGGCGTCGCTCAGCGTCATGCCGAGGATCGGCGTGCCGTCGATATGGGTGATGTAGTCGTTGGGCCGCATGCCGGCGCGGCTCGCCGGTGTGTCGTCGATCGGCGTGACGACCTTGACGACGCCGTTTTCCATTGTCACTTCGATGCCGAGACCGCCGAATTCGCCGCGCGTCTGCACCTGCATGTCGCGGTAACTCTTGCCGTCCATGTAGCTGGAATGCGGATCGAGCCCGGCAAGCATGCCGTTGATCGCCGACTCGACGAGCTTGCTATCGTCCGGCTTCTCCACATAGTCGGCGCGCACCCGTTCGAACACGTCGCCGAACAAGTTGAGCTGCCGATAGGTCTCCGCGGCTGCCGCATTCGCGATCGAACCGAGTAGATTTATGCGGGGTTGGGTTGCCAGCAGTGTCAGCGCCGTACCCGCCACCGCGCCAAGGAGAATGAGAGAAGTCTTGCGCATCATCCGCGAACCTTTTCGCTTTTGCCTGTTGCCCACCATGGGCTCGGATCGATCGGCGTCCCGTCCTTGCGGAACTCGACATAGAGAATGGGCTGGCTGGAACTTGTCCCAGCGGTGGCGGCGGCTATCCGCGATCCGCCTCCCATGGCCGCTACGGGCTCTCCGGTCACAACGAACTGGCCCGGATCGACGGAAATCCTTTCCATTCCCGCCATCAATACATGATATCCGCTGCCGGTATTCAGGATCAAGAGTTGTCCATAGGAACGAAAGGGACCGGCGTAAACCACGATTCCGTCACACGGCGCCGTAACCTGGGCGCCTGGCCGGGTTGCGATGGAAAGCCCCTTTTCGGTCCCGCCCGAGGGGTCCGGCTCGCCGAAATTGCGGATTTTGACGCCGTTAACCGGCAGTGGGAGCAGCCCGCGCGCGGCGCTGAAGCTAATCGCAGGGGCCAGCCTGCCGGCATCCTTGAAAGCGCCGGGCCCGGAGCGTTCCTCGAGGGCGGCCCTTGCCGCCTCCCGGGCGGCGCGGGAGGAGCGGTCAAGACCCTGCTCCAGCTTGGCGATGAGGTCCTTAAGGTTGTCCACCTGGCGGGCCAGCTCGGCCGCACGCTTGCGTTCGGCCTCGAGATCGCTTTCCGCGGTGGCCTGCCCCTTCTGACGTTCCTCGATAAGCAGCGCGAGGCGCCGTTGATCCTGCGTCTGCGCCGTGAGATCGCGCTGGAGCAAGTCGCGCTCGGCGTCGATCTCCCGGCGCAGGCGCACAAGCTCGGCAAGGTCGCCGGCGAGTTTTTCGGCTTCTTGCCGCATCTCCGGCAGCACGGCGCCGAGCATGATGGCGCTGCGCACCGACTGCAAAGCGTCTTCCGGCTCGACCATCACCGCAGGCGGGGGCCGGCGGCCGATGCGCTGCAATGCCGCCAGCACTTCGGCGATCACCGCGCGCCGGCCGTCAAGCGATTTGCGGATTGCCCCCGCGCTCTCATCCAGTTGCTTCAAGCGGCTCTCCGTCGCCGCGATGCGGTCCTCGACCTCGCGCATGCGGGCGGCGGTGTCGATGAGCTGCTGACTGAACTTGCGCCGGTCGGCGGCAATGGCGTCGATCTCGTCGCGCAGCTTGGCTTCCGCCTCGGCGGCTTTTTTCCGTTCGACCTGGATCGCCTCGTATTCCAGGTCGCGCTGCTTGAGCTTTTCCGGATCGACGGCGCCGCGCGGGGACGGGCGCTCCGCCTGGGCGGGGGCTTGGCGCGGCCAGGCGGCGACGGCCAGAAGCGCCAGCGCAAAACCTGTGGCCGCCATGCATTTTTGACGCGGACCAACCGCTTGGTTCAGTGCGAGAATCATTGCAATCCGCCTATGCGCCCGCCTGGCAATCGTCGCCATAGTCCTCGCGAATCGTACGGATTTAAGACCACGGTGGTATTTCTTTCTTACCCCCGGTGATAGGGGTGTCCTGCGAGCACGGTCGTGGCGCGATAGATTTGCTCCAAGAGCATGATGCGCATGAGCTGGTGCGGCCAGGTGGCGAGACCGAAGGACAGGCGCATATCCGCCTGGTCGCGCAAGCTTGCGCTCATCCCATCGGCGCCGCCGATCAGGAAAATCGCGCTGGCGCGGCCGCCGTCCCGCCAGCGTCCGAGCCGGGCGGCGAAGGCGAGGCTGTCGAGATTTTCGCCGTGGGCGTCGAGCACGAGCTTAATCGCTCCGTCGGGGATTACTTGGGCAAGCGCGATCGATTCCTCGATCATGCGCTTTTCCGCCTCGCGTGCGCGGCTTTCCCGGATTTCGATTATCTCAATGCCACGCAGTCCGATATTACGGCCGGCGTCCACCGCGCGCTTGCGATAGCGCTCGGCCAGATCCCGCTCCGGCCCCTGCTTGAGACGGCCCACGGCGGCAACGATGATGCGCATGACCGCGCCGTCGCCGATTCTATCAGTTCGCCCGCCGTCCGCCGGTTCGCGCGCCCGCCCACATTTTTTCAAGATTGTAGAAGGCGCGCACTTCCGGGCGGAAGACATGGACGATGACGTCGCCGGTATCGATCAAGACCCAGTCGCAATGCGGCATGCCCTCGACGCGCACGCCGGGTACGCCGCGCTTGGTCAGGTCTTTGAGCACGTTTTCCGCGACGGAGCCCACATGACGGTTCGAACGGCCGGACGTCACGACCATGTAATCGCCGATGGAGGTTTTGCCGCGCAGATCGATGGTGAGGGTGTCCTCCGCCTTCATATTCTCCAGTGAGGCGAGGACGAGGGTCAGCGTCTCCTCGGCAGCCGGACGCGCTTTGGAGACGGGTTCGGGCGCGCGACGGGCGCGGACCCGAGAAGATGCAAGGGTGGACAGTGGCCCTTTTCCTTTTGCTGCGGTCACGCCCCGGATCGCGCTGGGGCAGCACTAAGATAAGGGGCGCGCCTTAACAGTTTCAAGCTTGGCCGCGCCTTAATTTTAGCCGCAGCGCCGTCGAAGACAGGGGCGATTTGAGGCCGTGCAGAAAGATCCAGGCCGGCGGTTTGCGGCCGGGAAGAGACCTTGCCGCCGATTCGGGTAGCCGCCAGCGAGCGAGCGCCTGCCCGGCAACTCCTGCGGCGGCATAAAGACTTGGGCCCGGGCGGTCGACCACGGCAATAGGGATGAGCCGGGCGATGCCTTTCCAGTTTTCCCAACGCTGGAAGCTGCGCAGGTTGTCGGCGCCCATGATCCAGACAAATTGCACGCCGGGGCAGCGGCGGCGCAGGAAGCTGATTGTGTCAAACGTGTAACGGGTCCCGATCTCCGCCTCGAACCCGGTCACGTCGATTCGGGGATGCCGGACAAAGGCCCGGATCGCTTTGATGCGGCGTTCGAGCGGGGTCAACCCGCGCGTGTCCTTCAACGGATTGGCCGGCGTCACGATCCACCACAGCCGGTCAAGCCCGAGCCGTTTCATGGCCAAGAGACAGGCGTCGAGATGCGCTTGATGAGGCGGGTTGAACGTCCCGCCGAACAGGCCAATACGCATGCCGCGCGTATACGGCGGAAGTACGAGGTGACGGCGCGCTCCCTCTCTCCTTGTGGAAGAGGGTTGGGGAGAAGTTTTTTTGTTCGCCATCAATTTTATCGAAGACCCCACCCGGCGCTATTCTGCCACCTCTCCACAAGAGAGGTGAAGAAAAACTCACGGCCTGATCTGTCCGCTTCCGTGTATGCGGTATTTGAAACTCGTGAGCTGCTCGGCGCCGACCGGCCCGCGCGCATGCAGTTTGCCGGTGGCAATGCCGATCTCCGCGCCAAAGCCGAATTCGCCGCCGTCGGCAAATTGCGTAGAGGCATTATGCAGCACGATCGCGGAATCGACCTCGTTGAGGAATTTTTCCGCCGCCGGCCTATCGTCGGTGACGATAGCGTCGGTGTGATGCGAGCCGTAACGCTCGATGTGGGCGATGGCGCCATAGACGCCA
>JBBDNZ010000100.1:0-4330 GCA_040877285.1 Xanthobacteraceae bacterium | reverse complement strand
TCGAACTGCTCGCGGCTCTTCTTGTCGATGTGCGGCGAGCGGTTCACCGTGAACTTCTCGATCTTGGTCGGCAGCGGAATCGGCCCGCGCACCTGCGCGCCGGTGCGCTTGGCGGTCGCCACGATCTCGCGCGTCGATGCATCGAGAATACGATGATCGAAAGCCTTGAGCCGGATCCGGATATTCTGGCCGTTCATTTCTGTCTCTTTCTCAAATCGACCCGCTCAGCTCTCCCGGCGAATAGCGAGTAGCAACCATCCGCTACTCGCCATTTCGCTATTCGCTTACTCAATAATGCTCGCCACCACACCGGCGCCGACGGTGCGTCCGCCCTCGCGGATGGCGAAGCGCAGCTTCTCCTCCATGGCGATCGGCACGATGAGATGCACTTCCATCGCGACGTTGTCGCCCGGCATGACCATCTCGGTGCCTTCCGGCAGATGCACCACCCCGGTCACGTCGGTGGTGCGGAAGTAGAATTGCGGGCGGTAGTTGGTGAAGAAGGGCGTGTGCCGGCCCCCTTCTTCCTTGGTGAGAATATAGGCTTCCGCCTTGAACTTGGTATGCGGCTTGACCGAGCCGGGCTTGCACAACACCTGGCCGCGCTCGACCTCTTCGCGTTTCGTGCCGCGCAGGAGGCATCCGACGTTGTCGCCCGCCTCGCCTTGGTCGAGCAGCTTGCGGAACATCTCGACGCCCGTCACCACGGTCTTCTGCGTCGGGCGAATGCCGACGATTTCGACTTCTTCACCAACCTTGATGACGCCGCGCTCGATACGGCCGGTGCAGACGGTGCCGCGGCCGGAGATTGAGAAGACGTCTTCCACCGGCATGAGGAACGGCTTGTCCTTCGGGCGATCGGGCTGCGGGATGTGCTCGTCCACCGCCTTCATCAGTTCCAGGATCGCATCGTGGCCGAGCTTGGGGTCCTTGCCCTCCAGCGCCATCAGGGCCGAACCCTTGACCACCGGGATTTTGTCGCCGGGGAAATTGTATTTCGACAACAGCTCGCGCACTTCCAGCTCCACGAGCTCAAGCAGCTCGGGGTCGTCCACCATGTCCACCTTGTTCATGAACACGACCAGGGCCGGGACGCCGACCTGACGGGCAAGCAGGATATGCTCGCGCGTCTGCGGCATCGGGCCGTCGGCCGCCGAGACGACCAGAATGGCGCCGTCCATCTGCGCCGCGCCCGTGATCATGTTCTTCACATAGTCCGCGTGGCCGGGACAATCGACATGGGCGTAGTGGCGGTTCTTGGTCTCGTATTCCACGTGCGCGGTTGAGATCGTGATGCCGCGCGCCTTCTCTTCCGGCGCCTTGTCGATCTGGTCATAGGCGGTAAACGTAGCTCCGCCCGTCTCCGACAGAACTTTTGTGATCGCCGCCGTCAGCGTCGTTTTGCCGTGGTCAACGTGACCGATCGTGCCGATGTTGCAATGCGGCTTCGTGCGTTGAAACTTCTCTTTGGCCATAGCGCTCTCCCGTGCGGGTCCTGTAGCGAATCTCTAGTGCGTAGTAGTCAATCTCGCGCCGAATCTCAGGCGAACTTCGCCTGAACCTCCTGCGCGACGTTCTGCGGTACTTGCTCGTAATGATCGAATTGCATGGTGAAGGTGGCGCGCCCCTGACTCATGGAGCGCAGGTTGTTAACGTAGCTGAACATGTTGGCGAGCGGCACCATCGCGTTGATGACATTGGCGTTACCGCGCATGTCCTGGCCCTGGATGTGGCCGCGCCGCGAATTGAGGTCGCCGATGACGGAGCCGGTGTAATCCTCCGGCGTCACCACCTCGACCTTCATGATCGGCTCGAGCAGCACGGAGTGGCCTTCCCGCAATGCTTCGCGCAAGGCGGCGCGTGACGCGATTTCAAAGGCCAGCGCCGAGGAGTCCACGTCGTGATAGTCGCCGTCGATCAGCGTCACTTTCAGATCGACCACCGGGAAGCCGGCCAGCACGCCCGCGCCCAGCACGGACTCCAAGCCCTTTTCGACGCCAGGGATGTATTCTTTCGGCACATTGCCGCCGACGACCTTGTTCTCGAAGGTGAAGAGCGTGCCGGGCGGCGTGGGCTCGCACACGAGCTTGACGCGCGCGTATTGGCCGGTGCCGCCGGTTTGCTTCTTGTGCGTATAGTCCTTCGTGACCTTCTTCGTAATTTTTTCGCGATAGGCCACCTGCGGCGCGCCGATATTGGCTTCCACCTTGTAGGTGCGCTTGAGTATGTCGACCTTGATGTCGAGATGCAGCTCGCCCATGCCCTTGATGATGGTTTGTCCGGATTCCTGGTCGGTCATCACGCGGAACGAAGGGTCCTCGGCGACCAGCTTGGCGAGCGCGACACCGAGCTTTTCCTGGTCGGCCTTCGATTTCGGCTCGATGGCGATCTCGATGACCGGCTCGGGAAATACCATCTTTTCCAGGATGACCGGATGCTTGGGATCGCACAGCGTGTCGCCGGTGCGGACTTCCTTCAGGCCCGCCAGCGCCACTATGTCGCCGGCGAAGGCTTCCTTGATGTCTTCGCGGTTGTTGGCATGCATCAGCAGCATGCGGCCCACGCGCTCCTTGCGTTCCTTGGTCGAATTGACCACGCCGGTGCCGCTTTCCAGCTTGCCCGAATAGATGCGGCAGAAGGTGATGGTGCCGACAAACGGGTCGTCCATGATCTTGAAGGCGAGCGTCGCCATCGGCTCGCTGTCGTCCGCCTTGCGGACGACTTCCTCGCCGTTATCCGGGTCGATTCCCTTGATCGGCGGCACATCGCGCGGCGACGGCAGATAATCGACCACCGCGTCGAGCAGCGGTTGCACGCCCTTGTTCTTGAAGGCCGAGCCGCACAGCACCGGCACAAATTTGCGGCCAACCACCGCCTTGCGGATCAGTCGCTTGAGCGTGGCCTCGTCGGGCTCCTTGCCATCGAGATAGGCGGTCATGGCGTCGTCGTCGAGATCGACCGCCGCTTCGACCAGCTTGATGCGGTACTCCGCCGCCTTGTCCTTGAGGTCGGCGGGGATTTCTTCGTCGTGATACTTGGCGCCAAGCCCCTCGTCGTCCCACACCACCGCCTTCATGCGGACGAGATCGACGACGCCCTTAAAGGATTGTTCCGCCCCGATCGGAAGCTGAATGCAGACCGGATTACCGGCCACGCGGGTGACCAGATCGTCCACGCATTTGTCGAAGTCGGCGCCCACCTTGTCCATCTTGTTGACGAAGACCACGCGGGGGACTTCATACTTGTCGGCCTGTCGCCACACCGTCTCGGTCTGCGGCTCCACGCCCTGGTTGCCGTCGAGCACGCAGACGGCGCCGTCGAGCACGCGCAGGCTGCGCTCCACCTCGATGGTGAAGTCCACATGGCCGGGCGTGTCGATGATGTTGAGACGCTTGCCGTTCCAGAACGCGGTGGTCGCGGCGGATGTGATGGTGATGCCGCGCTCCTGCTCCTGTTCCATGAAATCCATGGTCGCGGCGCCGTCATGCACCTCGCCCATTTTGTGACTCTTGCCGGTGTAATAGAGGATCCGCTCGGTTGTCGTGGTCTTTCCGGCATCGATGTGCGCCATGATGCCGAAGTTGCGGTAATCCTCGATGGGGTGGGCGCGGGGCATAAGGGGTTGTTCCTGCTCTTTCCGGTCGCCGTTACCAGCGATAGTGCGAGAACGCACGGTTGGCTTCCGCCATACGATGCGTGTCCTCGCGTTTCTTGACGGCGTTCCCCCTGTTGTTCGACGCGTCGAGCAGCTCCGCCGAGAGCCGCTCGGTCATTGTCTTTTCGTTGCGCTCGCGGGCCGCGGAGATGATCCAGCGAATGCCCAGCGCCTGCCGGCGCGAGACGCGCACTTCGACCGGCACTTGATAGGTCGCGCCGCCGACACGGCGCGAACGCACCTCGATCGACGGCATCACGTTGTCCAGCGCCTGCTGAAATACGGCCAGCGGCGGCTGCTTGGTCTTCTTCTCGATGATGTCGAGCGCGCCATAGACGATGGCCTCGGCCGCCGACTTCTTGCCGGCATACATGACCGAGTTCATGAACTTGTTGACCACCGGGCTCCCGTACTTCGGGTCCGGCATGACCTCGCGCTTTTCCGCACCGTGGCGACGGGACATCGATCTTCTCTCTCTTCGTTTTTCGTCATGCCCGGGCCCGACTCGGGAAATGACATGAAAACTATTTCGGCCGCTTTGCTCCGTACTTGGACCGGCGCTGCTTGCGGTTCTTGACGCCCTGCGTGTCGAGCACGCCGCGCAGGATGTGGTAGCGCACGCCCGGCAGGTCCTTCACGCGGCCGCCGCGGATCATCACCACCGAGTGCTCCTGC
>JBBDNZ010000099.1:0-4350 GCA_040877285.1 Xanthobacteraceae bacterium | reverse complement strand
CTTGCGGTGTCGAGCCCGGCAATGACGAGAAGGATGGGCCGGCCGCAACGACGGTTCGTACACAAGCAATCACGCTCGTCTTCGACAGGCCACCAGGGCGTTCACGCCCGTCTTCGACAGGCACCAACCCGGACGCCGATAGAGCGCCTCATCGCAGCTTGTCGAAGCCGTCGCTGAAGCCCTTGAGGCTCATGGGGAATCCGATTCCCTCCTCGGGCGTCTGGAAGATGATGAAGGTCGCGGTTTGACCGGCGCGCAATTGCTGGATCAGCTTGTCGTCCATCACCACTTCGGCAAAACATCCGCGCGGCAGGCAGCGCACGAAGCCGGCGCGGCCCACATCCGCCTTGTCGATGACCAGGCCAAGGCCGGCCGGCAGCAGGACGCCGAGCGGCGCGATCACGCGCAGCACCCAGCTTTTATTGTCGGCGGTCTTCAAGACGATGACCGTGATCCCGACATTGGCGCGGTCTTCCGCGACCACGCTCTGTAACAGCGCGCATTGCTCGCTCTGGGCGCCCGGAGGAGTATCGCAGCGAATCTGCCAGTCCTGGTGGACGGAGCGGACCACGCCCTGCGCGCGGACGCCGGCGGCAAGACCGCCCAGCGTCACGAGCGTTAACGCGAAGGTGATCGCCGATCTGAACCCGCCCCTCTGCGGCTCATGGCGAAAAAAGCCCATCATGCAGTTCCTTGCACGGCCGGTGCCGGCCATGTGGTCATCGAATCGCCCCAACGATGGCGATACTACAATTTTGTCCGCCCGCCATAACCCCGGGTTGCCGTCAAGCGCTCAAGTGCTCGCCCAGGCGGCGCCGCGACCGGCGTAACGCGGTCCGGCCGCCGGGGTCCGCAACCGGCGCATTTTCCCGCATGGCAGGGCTGCGGAGGTGCATTGCGACTAGGACGGAATTGTGGTTTGAGAAGCGGGGATTCCCCACCGTCCCGCCCCACACCGGCCAGACGCCGCGTCCCCGTGGCGGACCCCGTGGACCGATTCCGGTGCATGGCAGGGCAAGACGTTCACGGCCAAACTTTCGTCGAAGGAGCCAATAAGACGATGCTGGTGTTCAAGCGGTTGATCGCCTTGACGGCGGTATCCACGGCCCTGCTCGCGGGCGGCGGCGCGGCGCTGGCGGGTCTCGGAGCGCCATCGCCCTGGGAAATGGGATTTCAGCAGTCGGCCTCCGCAGTGATGGACGGCATCGTGTCCTTCCACGATTTCCTGCTCTACCTCATCACCGGCATTACCATTTTCGTTCTGGCCCTTCTGCTCGTCATCATCGTGCGCTTCAACGCGCGCGCCAACCCGACTCCTTCGAAGACAACGCACAATACCCTGCTCGAAGTGCTTTGGACGGTGGTGCCCGTCCTCATTCTTGTCGTCATCGCGGTGCCTTCCTTCCGGCTCCTGTTCACGCAGTTGAGCGTGCCGCCTGCCGACGTGACGGTAAAGGCGACCGGCAAGCAGTGGTTCTGGAGCTATAGCTATCCGGACGAGGGCGGCTTCGAATTCGACTCTCTGATGCTCTCCGACAAGGAGCGCAAAGCCGATCAGCTGCGCCTACTCGCCGTGGACAACGAGATGGTGGTGCCGGTGAACAAGGTGGTCCGCATCCTCACCACCGGGGCGGACGTGATCCACGCCTTCACCGTGCCCTCGTTCGGCATCAAGATCGATTCCATTCCGGGCCGCATCAACGAAACCTGGTTCAAGGCGACGCGCGAAGGCGTCTATTACGGCCAATGCTCGGAGCTGTGCGGCAAGGATCATGCCTTCATGCCGATCGCGGTCCGCGTCGTCGGCGATCGGGAATATGCCGCCTGGCTCGACCAGGCGAAAAAGAAATACGCGCGCAACGACGGCGATCGTCCGACCGCCGTCGCCGCGGCCGGCGAAGCCGCACCGCGGTAGAGCCGGGCAGACATGCGCCGCCAAGCGGGCGGCAAAGACAGGTCGAAGGAAGTAACGATGACAACGACGGCGAAGGCACACGGCGCGCATGGCGGTCATGACGCGCATGGCGATCCGACCGGCTGGCGGCGGTTTGTCTATTCGACGAACCACAAGGACATCGGCACGATGTACCTGGTGTTCGCCCTGATCGCGGGCGTGATCGGCGCCGCGCTGTCGATCGCCATGCGGATGGAACTGCAGGACCCCGGCATGCAGTTCTTCCACGATCCGCATGCCTTCAACGTTTTCGTCACCGCCCACGGCCTCATCATGATCTTCTTCATGGTGATGCCGGCGATGATCGGCGGCTTCGGCAACTGGATCGTGCCGCTGATGATCGGCGCGCCGGACATGGCCTTCCCGCGCATGAACAACATTTCCTTCTGGCTGTTGCCGGCCTCCTTCGCGCTGTTGCTGATTTCGCTTTTTGTCGAAGGCGAGCCGGGCGGCTTAGGCGTCGGCGCAGGGTGGACGATCTATGCGCCGTTATCGACAACCGGCCATCCGGGCCCGGCGGTAGATTTCGCCATTCTCTCGCTGCATCTGGCCGGCGCCTCGTCGATCCTCGGCGCCATCAACTTCATCACCACCATCTTCAACATGCGCGCGCCGGGCATGACCCTGCACAAGATGCCGCTGTTCGTGTGGTCGATCCTGGTGACGGTGTTCCTGCTGCTCTTGGCGATGCCCGTGCTGGCCGGCGCCATCACCATGCTGCTCACCGACCGCAATTTCGGCACCACCTTTTTCAACCCGCAAGGGGGCGGCGATCCGATCCTGTTCCAGCACCTGTTCTGGTTCTTCGGTCACCCCGAGGTTTACATTTTGATCCTGCCGGGCTTCGGCATGATCAGCCAGATCGTGGCCACGTTTAGCCGCAAGCCGATCTTCGGCTATCTCGGCATGGCCTATGCGATGGTCGCCATCGGCGGCATCGGCTTCGTGGTGTGGGCGCACCACATGTATACGGTCGGACTTTCGGCCGGCGCGCAGGCCTATTTCGTCGCCGCCACTATGGTGATCGCGGTGCCCACCGGCGTGAAGATTTTTTCCTGGATCGCCACCATGTGGGGCGGCTCGATCGAATTCCGCACCCCCATGCTGTGGGCCATCGGCTTCATCTTCCTGTTCACCATCGGCGGCGTCACCGGTGTCGTCCTCGCCAACGCCGGCGTCGACCGGCTGCTGCAGGACACTTATTACGTCGTAGCGCACTTCCATTACGTGCTGTCGCTCGGCGCGGTCTTCGCCATTTTCGCCGGCTGGTATTACTGGTTTCCGAAGATCACCGGCTACATGTACAGCGAGGCCATCGGCAAGTTGCACTTCTGGGTCACCTTCATCGGCGTCAATGTGGTGTTCTTCCCGCAGCACTTTCTCGGCCTGTCGGGCATGCCGCGCCGCTATGTCGACTATCCGGACGCCTTCCACGGCTGGAATCTGGTCTCCTCGATCGGCTCGTATATTTCCGGCTTCGGTATCGTCATCTTCTTCTTCGGCGTGGCGCTGGCTTTCATCCGCAAGGAGAAGGCCGCCAACAATCCCTGGGGCGCGGGCGCGACCACGCTGGAATGGACCTTGCCGTCGCCGCCCCCGTTCCACCAGTTCTCGACTCTGCCGCTCATCAAGTAAGGCGAAGGCAGAACGCGTAGGAACAATGTGATGTCCCTGGCCAGCGAAAGTATCGACCTCCGCGGCCCCGTCGGGGGTGACGCCGCTCTTGCGCCCGCGTTCAGCGCGGCGGAAGTCGGAGATTACGTCGCGCTGATGAAGCCGCGGGTGATGTCGCTTGTGGTCTTCACCGCCTTTGTCGGGCTGATGATCGCGCCATTGCCCATGCACCCGGTGCTGGCTTTCACCGCGCTTCTTTGCGTCGCGGTCGGTGCGGGCGCCGCCGGCGCGCTGAACATGTGGTACGACGCCGACATCGACGCCAAGATGACCCGCACCAGCGCGCGCCCCATTCCAGCGGGGCGGGTGCTGCCCGGCGAGGCGCTGGGCTTCGGGCTGACGCTGGCGGGCTTTTCGGTGGTGCTGCTCGGTCTGCTGGTGAATCTTGTGGCCGCCGCGCTTTTGGCCTTCACCATCTTCTTCTATGTCGCGATCTACACCATGTGGCTCAAGCGCCGGACGCCGCAGAACATTGTCATCGGCGGCGCGGCGGGCGCCTTTCCGCCCATGATCGGCTGGGCGGCGGCGACCGGCGGCGTCAGCCTCGAATCCGTGCTGCTGTTCCTCATCATCTTCTTCTGGACGCCGCCGCATTTCTGGGCGCTGTCGCTCTACCGCGCCGACGATTACGCCCGTGCCGGCATTCCGATGCTGCCGGTGGTGGCCGGCGACCGCGAGACGCGGCGGCAGATCGTTCTCTACACCTTGATCCTCGCGCCGCT
>JBBDNZ010000098.1:0-23651 GCA_040877285.1 Xanthobacteraceae bacterium | reverse complement strand
CGATTGGCGGCGATACGCGGTTCCTTTCGGCAGGCGCTGCGGCGGCGGTTGCGGGCTTTCGCGACCTGACCGGAACCCGGGCGACGGATCGAACCGGTGCTGCCTACTGACGACCGGCCGCAAGGGCCGGGCCGATCCGGCCCCGCTGGCCGCCGGTCTGGCCGCGGTCCAGCAGCAGGTGATCAAGGATCACGCAAGCCATCATCGCCTCGCCCACCGGCACGGCGCGGATGCCGACGCAGGGGTCGTGGCGGCCCTTGGTCATGATTTCGGTCTCGCGGCCGAAGCGGTCGATGGTGCGGCGCGGATTGAGGATCGACGACGTCGGCTTGACCGCAAAGCGCGCCACCACCGGCTGGCCGGTGGAAATGCCGCCCAGAATGCCGCCGGCATTGTTGGACAGGAACTTCGGCTTGCCGTCGTTGCCCATACGAATTTCGTCGGTGTTTTCCTCGCCGGAGAGCGTGGCGGCGGCCATGCCCGCGCCGATCTCCACGCCCTTGACCGCATTGATGCCCATGAAGGCGGCGGCGAGATCGGCGTCGAGCTTGCCATAGACCGGCGCGCCGAGGCCCGGCGGCACGCCTTCCGCCACCACTTCGATCACCGCGCCGATGGAGGAGCCTTTCTTGCGGATGCCGTCGAGATAGTCGCCGAGGCGCGCGGCCAGTTCCGCATCGGGGCAGAAGAAGGGATTGCGCAAAACCTCGTCCCAATCCCAGCGCGAGCGGTCCACCTTGTGCGGACCCATCTGAATGAGCGCCGCGCGCACGGTCAGGTCCGGCACGATTTTGCGCGCGACGGCGCCGGCGGCGACGCGCGAGGCCGTTTCCCGCGCCGAGGAGCGCCCGCCGCCGCGATAGTCGCGCAGGCCGTATTTCACGTCATAGGTGAAATCGGCGTGGCCGGGGCGATACTTGTCCTTGATGTCGGAATAATCCTTCGAGCGCTGATCGACGTTTTCGATGAGCAGCGCAATGGGCGTGCCGGTGGTGACCTGGCCGCCGGCGCGCTCGTCCTCGAACACGCCGGAGAGGATTTTCACCGCGTCGGGCTCCTGCCGCTGGGTGGTGTAGCGCGACTGGCCGGGGCGGCGGCGGTCGAGATGATATTGAATATCGGCGGCGGTAAGCGGGATGCCGGGCGGGCAGCCGTCCACCACGCAGCCGAGCGCCGGCCCGTGGCTTTCGCCAAAGGTGGTGACCCGGAACATATGGCCGAAGGTATTGAAGGACATAGCGTTCCACTCTCCGCCAAGTGGTAGCCCGCAGGCCCGGCGCGGTCAAATGGCCACGGGCTCGGCGTGGCGCGTCATGCCATTGGCATCAAACACATAGACCGCCGCATGTTCGATGCGGCTGCGCGGGGCGGCGGCCGGCGGCGCGAGCCCGAGATGCACCAGCAAGGCGCGGGCGGTGCACAGATGAGCGGAAACCACGGTGTCGCGGGTAAGATCGGCGTGCCAACTCCTGATCCGCGGCAAGAGCTGCTCGTAGCTTTCGCCGCCGGGCGGCGCGAAATGCCAGGGATTTTGCTCGCGCACGGCAAGTTCGGCGGCGGCCTGCGTCCGCAGATCGGAAAAGTTCAAGCCGTCCCACTGGCCGAAGGACATTTCGATCAGTCTCGGATCGACGCGGTAGCCGGCAGGATCGAGGCCGAGCGCACCGCGCATTAATTCCATACTGGTGCAGGCGCGGCTGAGCGGACTCGAAACGTAATCGAGGCCGGCGGGAGCGCGGCCGTCGCGCGCCAGAAGGCCGCGCAAGATTTCGCCGCAGCGCCGCGCCTGGGCGCGCCCGGAGTCGTTGAGCGGCGTGTCGGACTGGCCTTGCAGGCGGCGGCCGGCATTCCAGTCGGTTTCGCCGTGACGGACGTAATAGAGGACGGGCGGCGGCATCGCCGGTTCCGGCAACTTCACTCTTCCTTGTGGTTGACCGTTATATCGGGCGCGTCGGGATGCTTCATGCCGACGATATGATAGCCGGCATCGACGTGATGGATTTCCCCGGTGACGGCGCGCGCCATGTCGGAGAGCAGATAGGCCGCAGCCTCGCCCACGTCCTCGATGGAGACATTGCGGCGCAGCGGCGCGTTGAATTCATTCCATCGCAGGATGTAGCGGAAATCGCCGATGCCCGACGCGGCCAGCGTCTTGATCGGCCCCGAGGAGATGGCGTTCACCCGAATATTCTTGCTGCCGAGATCGGCGGCGAGATAGCGCACGGAAGCTTCGAGGCCGGCCTTGGCGATGCCCATGACGTTATAATGCGGCAGCCACTTCTCCGCGCCGTAATAACTGAGCGCAAGCATGGCGCCGCCGTTGGGCATCAACTTTTCGGCGCGCTGAGCGATCGCTGTCAGAGAATAGCAGCTGACCAGCATGGTCTTGCTGAAATTGTCCGCCGTGGTGTCGACGTAGCGCCCGGTGAGCTGGTCGCGGTCGGAAAAGGCGATCGCATGCACGACGAAATCGAGGCTGCCCCATTTCGATCGAATCGCGTCGAAGGCGGCGTCGATGGACTCCGGCTCGGTGACGTCGCAATGACCGACGACCAGCGCGCCGATTTCCTGCGCCAGCGGCTCGACGCGCTTGCGCAGCGCGTCGCCCTGATAGGTGAATGCGATTTCGGCCCCGTGGGCGCGGCAGGCTTTGGCGATGCCCCAGGCAATCGAGCGGTTGTTGGCGAGTCCGAAAATGAGGCCGCGCTTGCCGCGCATCAGACCCGAGGCTTCCGGCATGATGCCCCCTGCTCCGCCGGTTCCCGGCTTCGGGCCTTGCTATGGCATAGGGTATTGGAGCCTTCAAGCGAAGGCGGATTTTATCGGCGGACGGCGTTAACTCGCTGGGAATACTGGGCCTTCGCGGGTGTTTATTTCCTCGACGATGCGGTCGAATATGGACGATTGTCGGACGGCGACGCTGCCTGCGGGAGGGCTTATTGAGCGTCTTCAAGGAAGGTGTCCAAGCGGCGATCCCGGCGCTGCGGCGCTACGCGCGGGCGCTTACCCGCAACGCCGATATCGCCGACGATCTGGTGCAGGACACCTTGGTGCGGGCGCTGCGCTCCCAGCATCTGTTCCAGGGCGGAGAGCTGCGGAGCTGGCTCTATACCATCCTCACCAACCTGAACCGCAACCGCCTGCGCACGCTGGCGCGGCGGCCGCCGCTGACGCTGTTCGACGAGAACGACGGCCCCCGCACGATGGGACCCGAGGCGGGAGGGCGCGACATCGAGCGCGCGCTGGCTTCGCTGACGGAGGAGCAACGCACGGTGCTGCTGCTTGTGGTGCTCGAAGGCCTGAGCTACCGGCAGGTCGCCGAGGTGCAGGGGGTGCCGATCGGCACGGTGATGTCACGACTGGCGCGTGCGCGCGCGCAAGTGAAGGCCTATCTCGACAGCGAGCGGCCGGTGCTCCGGCGCGTGAAATGAATTGGACGAACGATGAAAGATAACGATCTGCCCGTGACCGAAGAGGAACTGCATGCCTTCGTCGACGGCGAGCTGCCGCCGGACCGGCATGAAGCGGTGGAGGCGTGGCTTGCCGCGCATCCGGAGGATGCCGCGCGCGTCGGCGCCTGGCGCGCACAAAGCCAAGCGATCCGCTCGCGCTACCGGGATATCGCGGCTCAGCCGGTGCCGGATCGCCTGAAGTTCGAGCGGCTGCGGCGGGCGGAGATGTCGCGCAAGGTCATGGCGGCGGCCGCGCTGATCGCGGTCTTTCTTCTCGGCGGCGCTCTCGGCTGGATCGCGCGCGGAACGCCGCCGAACGCGCAAGACGAATTCGCGACGCTCACCGCGCAGGCGCTCGAAGCCTATAAGCTTTACGTCGTCGAGGTGCGTCACCCGGTGGAAGTGCCGGGATCGGAAGCCGATCACCTGTCGCAATGGCTGTCGAAGCGCGTCGGCCATCCGTTGCGCGCGCCGAATCTCGAACCGCTGGGTCTCAAGCTGGTCGGCGGCCGGCTGTTGCCGACGAAGAGCGGCGCGGCGGCGGCTTTCTTCATGTATGAGAATACTTCCGGCGACCGCTACACGATCTATTGCGCGCGGTCGAAAACGCCGAACACGGCGATGCATTACAACGCCGCGGAAAAGGCCTCGACCGTTTATTGGGTGGACGGCAACGTCGCCTATGTGGTGAGCGGGGCGGCGGAGCGCAAACGGCTATGGCAGGTGGCGCGCGCCGCCTACGAGCAGATCGAACCGGCTGGATCGCAGAAGAACAGTTCCGGCTCGTGAGGCGAAATTCACCGGCGCCTTCCTCGATGTCATTACGGGGCGTCCCGGAATGACGATGCCTATTCCATATCCCCGCGCGGATTATGGGGCTTGCCGTCGCGCCATTTGCGCATCAGCTCTTCGAGTTCTTCGTCGCGGCGCTCCGGCAGCATGATCCGCACCGTGGCCAAGAGATCGCCCGTGCCCAGCTTGGAGGGGATGCCCTTGCCCTTGAGGCGGAAAATGCGGCCGCTGTCGGTGCGCGGCGGGATCGACAGCTCGACCGCGCCGTCCAGCGTCGGCACCCGCACCTTGCCGCCGAGCACCGCTTCATAGAGCGTGATCGGCAGATCGAGCCGCAGGTCGGCGCCATCGACCTTGAAAAGCGGATGCGGCGCGACGGAAACACGGATCAGGAGATCTCCGCTGGCGCCGTCGGAGCCGGGCAACCCCTGCCCTTTCAGCCGGATCGTCTGCCCGTCGGTCAGGCCCGCCGGAATTTTGACGTCCAGCTCCTTGCCGGTGGACAGGTGCAGACGCCGGGAACCGCCCTTGACCGCTTCGGGCAGGGTGATGGTCATGTCGGCGCCGATGTCGGCGCCGCGGCCGGCGGCGCCGAAATCTTCCGGCTCGAAATGCACCCCGCCGCGCCGGCCGCGGGCGGCCGCGCCCATGCCGCCGAACACGTCTCGCAGAATGTCGTCGATGCCGCCGCCGCCGGTGCGATGCTGAAACCCGTCCGAGCCCCAGGTGAAGGTTTCGAAACCCGCGCGGCCGGAACCGCCGGGAGGCGCGCCGGCGCCGGCGCCGGCAAAGCCCTGGAAGCGCGGCTTGCCTTCCGCGTCGATCTCGCCGCGGTCGAAAGCCTTGCGCTTGTCCTCGTCGCCGAGAATTTCGTAGGCGGCATTCAATTCGGCGAATTTGCTCGCCGTCTTCGGATCCTGTTTGTTGGCGTCGGGGTGCAGTTTTTTCGCAAGCCGCCGGAAGGCGCTCTTGATGTCCGCCGTGCTGGCCCCCTTGGCCACCCCCAGGACCTCATAGGGGTCGCGCATCGGTCAATCCCTCGTCTCCGGGCGAAGGCCCGGCTCGATGACCGTCAATGTGGGGGGAAAGCCGTTTAAGTGCAACGATGAGCGCCGGTCAGGAGCTTTTCTTCCAGGGCTTTAAGCTGCGCACTTCCCATTTGCCTTTGTGGACGCGGCAGGCCTCGCCTTGCAGCCACGATTCACCGGCACCCTCGCGCAGATAGCTGGCCAGGAAATCCTGGCAGGTCATGCCGCCCGCCGTATAGGCCGAAGCGAGGGGCGTAACGGTGCCGCGCGCGCCGGTCTGCGGATTCTCCCAGGGCAGGCTGCCGCCTGCGCCGCCGAGCGCCAAAACTTCCGCCGCCGCGGCACGGGCATAGGCGAGATCGTTTTCCGGCGTCTCCTGCGCGTCCGCGCTTTCGGATTCGGCAGCGGACGCAGCCCCGATGGAGCCCGTGATGTCGCTCGCCGTATCGTCGGCGCTTTTGTCGAACAGCGAGCCGAGCTGATAGGAAAAGCTGCAACCGCCGCCGGCCAGCGCCGGCGCAAGCGCCGCCAAGAAGGCGAGGCGCGCAAAAACCCGGCATAGGTTCCTGGGCGCGGTTCCATTATAAGGAAGCCGGCTGGACACGGGTTTGGGCGCTAAAGCCACGCGAGTACCCCTGATGACCGACACAGCTTCAATTGAACACCTCGGTTGGTTAACGAAGGGTGACTTCGGCGATTCCGACGAGCCCTTGCGGCTGTTTTCTTCCTGGCTGGAGGAAGCGGCCGGCAGCGAGCCTTCCGATCCCAATGCGATGGCGCTGGCCACCGTCGACTCCGGCGGGCTGCCGAACATCCGGATGGTGCTGTTGAAGGGCCTCGACCGGCGAGGATTCGTTTTCTACACGAATAGGGACAGCCAAAAGGGACGGGAATTGGGCGCCCAGCCGCAGGCGGCGCTTGGATTTCACTGGAAATCGCTGCGGCGGCAGGTGCGCATACGCGGCCCGGTGACGCAGGTCGGCGACGCGGAAGCCGACGCCTATTTCGCCACGCGCCCGCGCACGGCGCAGATCGGCGCCTGGGCGAGCCAGCAGTCGGCGCCGCTGGAGAGCCGCTTCGCGCTCGAACAGGCGGTCGCGCGCTATACCGCCAAATTTCATGTCGGCGCGGTGCCGCGCCCGCCCAATTGGGGAGGGTTCCGGATCCTGCCTCTGGTCATGGAGTTCTGGCGCGACAAGCCGTTCCGGCTGCACGAGCGTCTCGAATTCCACCGCGCCGGGGCGGATGCGCCGTGGGTCAAGACGCAGCTCTATCCTTGAGCTAGCATCGCGAGCGCCAAGGGACGCGACTATCCATGCCGACCCCGACCAACCAGCCGCGCCGCACGCTGCTGCTCACCGGAGCCAGCCGCGGCATCGGACACGCGACGGTGAAGCGTTTTTCGGCGGCGGGCTGGCGCGTCATCACCTGCTCGCGCCATCCCTTTCCGGAGAATTGCCCGTGGGAAGCCGGGCCGGAGGACCACATTCAGGTCGATCTCGCCAACCCGAAGAACACCGACGCGGCCATCGCCGAGATTAAACGGCGGCTGACCAACGGGCAGCTCGACGCGCTGGTCAATAACGCGGCGATCTCGCCCAAGGCCGAGGGCGGAAAAAGACTCGGCTCCATCGCCACCACGCGCGAAGTCTGGCATCACATCTTTCAGGTCAATTTCTTCGCGCCGATCATGCTGGCGCGCGGGCTGCTCGACGAACTGAAGGCGGCGAAGGGCTCGGTGGTGAATGTGACGTCAATTGCCGGCTCGCGCGTGCATCCTTTCGCCGGCGCAGCCTACGCCACCTCGAAGGCGGCGCTGGCGTCGCTGACCCGCGAAATGGCGGCGGACTTCGGCCCCTTGGGCATCCGCGTCAACGCCATCGCTCCGGGCGAGATCGACACCGCCATGCTCTCGCCCGGCACCGAGAAGATCGTCGAGCAGATCCCGCTGCACCGGCTGGGCACGCCCGACGAGGTGGCGAAGATCATCTACGTGCTGTGCACGGACACGTCTTCTTATGTGAACGGCGCGGAAATCCACATCAACGGCGGTCAGCACGTGTAGTCAGGAGTCAGGAATCGGCGTGTCTTTCCTGATTACTGATTACCGATCCCTGATTACGGATCCCTGAGGCCTGCTACAGCCACTTGCGCCATTTAAAATAGAGGTACGGCAGGAAGGCGGCGGCCATCATCAGGACGATGGCTATCGGATAACCGAAAGTCCAATCGAGCTCCGGCATGTGGCGGAAATTCATGCCGTAGATCGAGGCGATCAAGGTCGGCGGCAGCAGGACGACCGCCATCACCGAGAAGAGCTTGATGACGTTGTTCTGCTCGATGGTGACGACACCGAGCATGGCGTCGAGCAGGAAGGTGATGTTGTTGGTGAGATAGGTGGCGTGGTCGCTGAGCGACTGCACGTCGCGCTGCATGCTCCGAAGCTGCGCGCCCACTTCCTTGCCCCAGCCCATGGCTTGTGCCTCATTGGCGAGGAAAAGAACGAGACGGCCGATCGACACCAGGCTTTCGCGCACCTTGGAGGTGAGATCGCCCTTGCGCCCGATCGTTTGCAGCACGGAATTGTAGAACGGCGCTCCGTGCGGGGCGTGGACGTCGAAAATCTGCTGCGAGACGTGATCGACCTCGGCGGCGATGCGCTCGAGGATGTCCGCGGTGCGGTCGATCACCGCGTCGAGCAGCTCCATCAAGATTGTCTGCCCCGAGGCGCCGGCCGGGCAAACGCGCGTCAGCTTGTTACCGATGAGAACGAAGGGCCGAGGATCGTCGTAGCGCACGGTCACCAGGCGGTTCCCGGCGAGAATGAAGGTCACCGCGGTGGTGCGCGGCATATCGGTGTCGGAGGCGCACATCAAAGTAGCGGTCATGAAGCGGGCGCCGTCCTCGACATAGAGGCGGCTGGAGACCTCGATCTCCTGCATTTCCTCGCGCGTCGGCAGCGCGGTGCCGACGAGGCGTTCGACCAGCTTGTCCTCCGCCAGCGTCGGGCGGACGAGGTCGAGCCAAACCGCGTCCTGCGGCAGGCCGCTGGCTTCGGGCTCGACCACTTGCCGTTCAAGACAGTTTCCGCGCGGAACATAGACCGTGAGCATGGGCGTCCCCGGGGCCGCGCGGCCATCATGAGAAACATGGCCTACAGGATCAACGCGGCCGGCCAGTCATGGCCTCGCCACGTCGATTCCCGCAAGAACATAAAATCCCGGAGGGGAAAAAGGGGCCGCACTTCAGGTGCGCAGGCCGGGCCGCGGGGGCCGCGGGGGCCGCGGGGGCCGCGGAGTAGGCATGTGAAAAGCGGGCAAAAGCCAAAATTGGAGCTTGCGGCCTCAGGCCGCCGCTACGAAGCGCTCGTTGTCGATCCACTTGCTTGGCGCATAGGCCGGATTCTTGGCATCGCCCTGATAGCGCAGCGCGGCCGCAACCGCGGAAATCCCGATATTTCGATACTGCCGGTCGAGATCGGCCCGCTCGCCCTTGCGGGCCTGCGGCCGGTCTGCGGCTTTATGTTCAGACGCCATTGCATTTCTCCACTCGCCCGCCGCCCATTTAGCAGGCAATGGCCTTATGCGCGGGGAAAGGGGCGGAATTGGGCTGCAAATCGCGCGCTTACGTGAAATATGCCGGCTACGGGAAACTTCGCATGGCACGGGCAAGACCGGGGCGGCCGGCGTCGTTCATTCCATCAATTAAAACAGTGATTTGATTGGTAAAGCTTGCGTTAATACCTACCGTGTCATGGTGCCGGCGCGCCGGCCGCGCGGGAACGCGCAGGCGTCGCATCGCGGGATTGGCCCCCACTGCCCCTGGGCAACTGCGGCTTTCTTGCAACAGCCGCCAAAGAGTACGGGAATGCGCGGTTTTGCACCTATAGGCGCTCGATTTTTTCGGATATGAAATGAATCGACAGAAAAAACCTGCTGAACGATACGCGGTAATCATGGGTGGGGGAGCTATGGCGGCGCGCGGGCTCGCAATTGTAGTGGCTGGCATTTTGCTCGGCGGCTGCTTTCAATCGACGTTGGAGCCCACGTCGGAGGAGAGCTTCAAGCCGCGCGACAAGAAGCTGCTGGCAAACGCGCCCTATGCGCAGGCTTCGATCCCGCAGCCTTACCAGCGCCACATCGTCGACTATCACCGCAAGGAGCAGCCTGGCACGATTCTCGTCGATGCCGACGCGCGCTATCTCTATTACGTGCTGGAGGAAGGCAAGGCGATCCGCTACGGCGTGACCGTGGGCGAAGAAGCGCTGACATTTTCCGGTGTTGCGAAAGTCGGCCGCAAGGCGGAATGGCCGTCATGGACGCCGACCGAGGCAATCAAGAAGCGCATGGACGTGCCGAATTTCGTCGGACCCGGCCCGCACAACCCGTTGGGGGCGCGCGCGCTCTATCTCTATGACGACGGCAAGGACACGCTCTACCGTATTCACGGCACCAATCAGCCGGAATATATCGGCATGGCGATCTCGTCCGGCTGCATTCGCATGACCAACGAGGACGCGATCGACCTCTACAATCGGGCCAAGATCGGCGCGATGGTCGTGGTGCTGGCGCCGCAGCAGGGCGATTCCCCGCATAATCCGCAGCTTGCCTTCGGCACTCCTCCGGACGACTGAGAAAGCTGAAATCGCTTAAGGCGAGCGCGGCGGCGGGGTTGCGCCCCCAGCGCCGTCAATGCTTGGGCCTTCGATATCCACGCGCAAAATCTCGGGCGGCACGCGGAACCGCAGGGGCACGATGCTGGTGCCCAATCCTCCGGACACGATCATGTGGCGGCGCTCTTCGACGATATGGCCGTAGGCGAAACGCGCGCCATAGGCGGAGGGAACAAGCCACGGCCAGATGAAAGGCAGCCGCACTTGGGCGCCGTGGGTGTGGCCGGCCAGCGTCAGCGTGACCCTGTCGGGCACATTTGGAAAAATGTCGGGTTCGTGCACCAGGAGAATGACCGGATCGTCGGTCCGCACCTGGCTCAATGTTCCGGGCAAATCGTCAACGCCGCGGAACTTGCCGTGACCGAGGCGGTAGGCGATCTGATCGCCAAGACCGGCGAGCCAGAAACGGTTGCCCTCCTCGCCGAGCGGCACGACGCTGTTCTCCAGCACGGGGATTTTCACGTCGTCCAGCGCCTTGCGCACGCCGTCGATGTCGTACCACCAATCGTGATTGCCGATGATGGCCCATGTGCCGAAGGGCGCGCGCAATTGCGCCAGCTCCGCCGCCCATACCGCATGCGGCACCGGTTCGACGAAACGGTGGGTGGCGAAATAGTCGCCGAGCAGCACCACGACATCCGACTTCAGCGCATTGGCGGTTTCGACGATGCGGTGGATATGCTCCTGGGCCATGTTGGGACCGCCGGCGTGCAGATCGGCAAGGACGGTGATGCTCAGGCGCTTGCCGCTCGGCCAGCGCGGCGTCACAACCCGATAACGGGTAATTACAAGCCTCTGCGCTTCCAGATAGGAGTAAGCGGTCGTGCCTCCGCCGGTGAGACCGGCAAGACCGATCCCGGCGAGCAAGAGTTTACGGCGCGTGATGCGCCGCTTGGGCCGCGCCGGCGCAGAGACGGGAGGGGTCCGAGGGCTCTCTTGCATGATGACCGCGTCATACACTCTACCTATGAAAAGAGCGTTTCACGGCGGAAAGGCGGCACGGTGCGGCCCGCGCCATCAGGCGGAAATCAGCCGTTCCTGCCGGGCCCAGGCATAAGTGCGGTCGAGAGCACGGGCGAGGCGGGCGAACATCTCGTCCATCTCCTCGTCGGCGATGACCAGGGGCGGACAGAGCGACAATGTGTCGCCCGCGAGAAAGCGGGAAATCACGCCCTCTGCTTGCGCGAAATGCACGGCGCGGGCCGCCACGCCGCGCTTGGGGTCGAAGGCGCGCTTGGACGCCTTGTCGGCGACAAGCTCAATGCCCCCGACCAGACCGAAGCCGCGCGCCTCGCCAACCAGCGGATGCTCGCCGAGCTTTCGCAGTCTCGCCTGAAAGCGCGGCGCCTTGGCGGCGGCTTTCTCGAAAATCCTCTCGCGCGCATAAATTTCCAGCGTCTTGAGCGCCACCGCCGCGGACACCGGATGGCCGCCATAGGTGAAGCCGTGGCCGAAGGTGCCGATCTTGCGGCTTTCGTCGAGCATGGCCGCATACATTTGCTCCGGCACGGTGACGGCGGCGATGGGCAGATAGGCCGAGGACAGCGCCTTGGCGATGGAAATGCTGTGCGGCTTGAAATTCAGCGCCTGACATCCGAACGGCGTGCCGAGGCGGCCGAAGCCGCAAATCACTTCGTCTGAAATCGTATAGACGTCGTACTTGGCGCAGACCGCGGAAATTTTTTCGAAATAAGTTTTCGGCGGCACGATCGCCCCGCCGGCGCCCATCACCGGCTCGGCGATGAAGGCGGCCACCGTCTCCGGCCCCTCCCGTTCGATCAAATGCGCAAGCTCGGCGGCCAGCCGCGTGGCGAATTCTTCTTCGCTCTCGCCGGGCTGAGCGTAGCGGTAATGATGCGGGCAGCCAGTGTGCAGGAAACCGGGAAGCGGCAAATCGAAATCGAGATGATTGGGCGGCAGGCCGCTCAGCGAGGCGCTGGCCAGCGTGACGCCGTGATAGCCTTTCTGCCGGCTGATGAATTTCTTCTTTTTCGGCCGTCCCAGCGCATTGTTCATGTAGCGGACGAACTTGACCTGGCTGTCGTTGGCTTCCGAGCCGGAAGCGCAGAAAAATATTTTCGACGCCAGCGCGGGAACGATCTCCTTGAGCTTTTCCGCCAGTTCGATGGCGGCGTCGTGGCTCTTGGAGGCGAACAGATGGCCGAAGGAGAGCTTGCGCATCTGGGCGGCGGCGGCCTCCACCAGCTCCGCGTTGCCATAGCCGAGCGCCGTGCACCACAGCCCGGCCATGCTGTCGATGTAGCTCTTGCCCTCGCTGTCATAGAGCCACACGCCCTTGCCGCGCTCGATCACCAGCGGGCCGGCGTCGCGCAGGGCGGCAAGATTGGTATAGGGATGGATGACGGTTTCGACGTCGCGGGCGGCGAGGTTGCTGAGCACGGCGGTATTCCTTGAAGCGGGACCGATTCCGCATTGTCGCCGCGCGGCGCGGCGCCGTCAAAGATTGCCGGGAAAAATTTTCGCGGGTGCCGTTTCCGCCGTATTTGCGCCAGCGGATGGGCCGCTCCGAGAAGCGGTAAGCGGGGCATGCCGGCCGTTGCCGAAAAGATGTGCAAACGGCGCGTCGGCCAAGGTGGGCTGCAGAACCTCCCACTGGCAGAGTTTGTAATCGCCGCGACGCGCGGCGAGGTCCAGGTGGATATGGTTCTCGTGATAGCTGTCCGCGTCGGGCCCGAGCACCGTGCGGAAGCGTCCACAGGCGCCGATGCGCAAGCCGTCGCGGAAATCCTTGGGGATTTCGGCGTCGGTCGGCTGCGCCACCGTGCCGTCTGCCAGCTTCAACGAGCGCAAATCGAAGGCATTGGCCTTGCCGTGCTCGCTCAGCTTCGCGCCCGGAATACGGTTGCGCCCGCGGCAGGAGAAAGAATCAAAGCCCTCCACGGTGCGCAGCGGCGAACCGAGATGGGCCGCAGTGATCGGCGCGATTTCGTCGCGGATCCAATCGGTGAGCGCGGCGGCCATCTCACACTGAAAAGTGCCCGCGGGCTTAAAGGCTACCTGCCGCCCGTCGGGAAGAATGACGGCTTCGAGCCGCACCACGTCGATCACGGCGCATCTGCCGGCTTCATCGATATCCACCAACTGCCGCACAACGGCGCGTTCGCGCAGGCTCAGGAAGCAGGCGGAAGGCGGCGGCGGTATTCCCGCCTTTCTCATATTGTCGCGCTGATCGGCTTCGTCCTCGGAAGGAACAGCGTCCCAATTGGAAGAAACGGCGATAAGTTCCGGGCGCGGGCGCGGCAACGGAACCGGCTCCGCCGCCGCCATATCCGCCAAACCAAGAAGCAGCAATGTGGCGCAAAAAATTCTCACCCCGTTCGTTGCAGCCAAAAATGCGGCTTTTATGAGAAAATGAGATTGCTAAAGCCATTGCCTGGACCCTTCGCAGGCATTATCCGAAACAAGTCAAAGGACGAGGGACGCGGAATGACCGGTCTTGAGGCGGCTGCACCGGCGGCCGCGGATTCCGCTCCCGGCTCGGGCGCGATCAGGTTTTTCGGCCGCGAGCGGCCTTACTGGCGGCTGCTGATCCGCGGCGCCTTTTTGCTGCTGCTGACGCTCGGCATCTATCGCTTTTGGCTGACCACGGACATCCGCCGCTTTCTCTGGGGCAATACGGAGATTGCCGGCAACAATCTCGAATATACCGGCACCGGATTGGAGCTGCTTGTCGGCTTTCTTTTCGCCGTCGCCATTCTCGTGCCGCTTTATGTGCTTTTCTTCCTGGCCGCGCTGGACCTTGGACTGCTCGGCGAGCTTTCCGGCCTGCTTGCTTTCATCCTTCTGGCCCTGCTCAGCCAATTCGCCATCTACCGCGCGCGCCGCTATCGCTTGAGCCGCACGGTCTATCGCGGCGTGCGCTTCCACCAGGAGGGCTCGGCCTGGCGCTACGCCTTCTATGCGCTATTCTGGTGGACCGTCGTGCTGCTGACGGCCGGTCTTGCCTACCCTTGGGCGCAGGCCGCTCTGGAGCGGCTGAAGATGCGGAACACCTTTTTCGGCAATCTGGCCGGGCGTTTTGAAGGCTCCGCCTTGTCGCTGTTCCTGCGCGGCGTGCCGATGTGGCTTGCGGTGGTGGGACCTTTTTTGGCCGGAATAGTGGCCGGCTTTTACACCATCGACTGGCCGGCGCTGGCAAAAGCTTTCGAGGAAAGCGGCAGCGGCCTCGGGGACCGGGTGGAGAGCACGAATCCCGAATATGCCTACGCCTTCATTTTCATCACCGCGGCGTTCATCTGGGCCGCCGTGGCGGCGGCCGTGCTTTATCCCGTCTTCCAGGCGCTGGTGCTGCGCTGGTGGAGTTCCGGCCTGCGCTTCGGCAGCGTTACGGTCACCTCGCATCTGCGCACCGGGCCGGTCTATCGGGCCTATTTCCGTTTCCTGCTGTATGGAATTCTGTTCACGATCGTTATTGCCGCGATCGTATGGGCCGCCTTCGCGCTGGTGGATTTTTTGACGGGCGCCGCCGCCGAGGAGGAGAACGGCGAGCTTACGGTCGGCATCCTTCTCGTGATCGGCTACATGTCCATCGCCCTCGGCTATTCGACCATCTATCAGGCGACGGTAAAATTCGCGCTGTGGCGGCTGGGCATGGAAGCGGCGACGCTGTCGGGCATTGACGCGCTCGACCATGTTACGGCGGCCGGCAAGCCGAGCTCGGCGTTGGGCGAGGGTCTGGTCGATGCTCTGCAAGTCGGCGGGTACTAGCCGATGACGATGATTCTCGGCACCGGAGTTTTCTTCGACGGCGCGACAAGCGAACGTCAAGAGGTGGCGGTGGAGCTGGCGCCCGCCACGCTTCGCATTCGCAGCCAGAGCGGCGATTTGCTCGCCGAATGGTCTTACGCGGAGATCGAGCAGATCGTGTCGCCGGATGCCGTGCTGCGCGTGGGGCCGCACGGCGTAGATTCGCTGGCGCGCCTGGAAATCCGCGATCCCGCCTTCGCCGCGGCGCTCGACGAATTGGCGACGACCGTGGACCGCACCGGCGCCATGCAGCGGCGCGGACGAAGCAAGCTCGCCGTGCTGATCGTCGCCGCGACGGCGTCCTTTGCCTTTCTGGCGCTGGTGGCCCTGCCGGCGCTCGCCACGCGGCTGACGCCGTTCATTCCATTTGCGCTGGAACGCAAGATCGGCCAAGCGGCGGACGCGGAGCTGCGCGCCGCCATTGGCAGCGACGTGCCCGGGCTGCCGCTGGACTGCGGCGGCGGCCAAGCCGAGCGGGAAGGACAGGCGGCGTTGCAATCATTGGTGAATCGGCTGGCCGCCGCGGCGGGGGTGACCATGCCGGTGAAGGTCGGCGTGCTGCGGCGTTCGGAGGCCAACGCTATTGCGCTGCCCGGCGGGCAGATTTACGTCTTCCACGGCCTGATTGCCGCGGCCGATACGCCGGACGAATTGGCCGGCGCGATCGCGCACGAAATCGGCCATGTCATCCAGCGCGACGGCATGAAAGCCATCATGGAGGCAGCGGGCTTGTCGTTCCTGTTCGGCATATTGCTCGGCGATTTCGTCGGCGGTGGCGCCGTCGTGGTCGCGGCCCGGTCGGTGCTGGAGTCGTCCTATTCGCGCGAAACCGAGGCGGCGGCGGATTCTTACGCCGTCGCGGTGATGAACATGGCGGGGCGGGACGCCGATGCGCTGGGCAGAATTCTCGCGCGCGTTGGCGACATGCATGGGTCCGCGCCGGAAATCCTGCTTGAGCATCCGGCAACAGAGGATCGGATCGCCGCCATCCATGCGTTGGCGGCGCCGCCGACGACATCGCCGTTGCTTACCAGCGGCGAATGGGCCGCGCTCAAGCAAATCTGCGCAGGTATGTTAGCAATGGTGTCCCGCCGCTTTTCCGATGAGCCGACCTCGCTGCTTGCCATCTGGGCGCGGCGGCTGGCGCTGTTCTCTCTCGTTGCCGCCATTCTCTCCATCGTTATCGTGCGCTCCGGCCTGCTGGAGATTGTGCCGGCGCTCGCCACTTTTGCGGCCGCCCTGATCTTCGCGCTGGCCGCGATCCTGCTCGCCTTCGCCGCCTTCGTCGCGATCTGGCGTGAGGGAATCGACGGATTTCGCCATGCGCTGGCGGCGCTGGCGATCGGGGGGGCGCTGCTCGCCTACCCGGTCTATCTCGGCATCGCGGCCTATCGCCTGCCGGCGATCGTCGATGTGACGACCGATCCCGGCGATGCCCCGCAATTCGAGACCATCGCCCGGTTGCGGCCCCGCGGCGCCAATCCGGTCACTTATGCGGGAGGCGCCGTGGGCGAATTGCAGCGCGCGGCCTATCCGGGCGTCGCGCCGCTCATCGTCACGACCAGCCCGCAGCAGACCTATGAAGCGGCGCTGGCGGTCATCACCAAGCGCCGGTGGTTCGTGGTGGACGCAAGGCCCCCGCAGGCCGGGCGGCGCGAAGGGCGTATCGAGGCGGTGGCGCGCACTTTTTTCATGGGCTTCCGCGAGGACGTGGCGGTGCGCGTGCGCCCCGACGGCGACGGCGCGCGCCTGGACGTGCGGTCCGCGTCCCGCTACGGGCCGTACGATTTCGGCAGCAATGCCGCGCGCATCGAACAACTGATCGTCGATATCGACGAACTCCTGGGATTGCAGACTTCGGAAAAGAAAATGCCGGTGAGACGGGTTCCTCAGCGTCCGGGCCCGGCGGCGCCGGCGAGGCGGTAACGCCCGCCGATCGACGGCGGTCCGTCGGTGGCGACGCGGCCGCGCGCCACCAGATCCTCCAGATGCGCCAGCACGGACAGGCGCGCGCCGCCAATGAGCCGCGGGTCGATGCCGATGTAGATGGCGCGCACCAACGTTGGAATATCCGCCTCGCCCTTGGCCAGACGACCGAGAATGGAAGCCTCGCGCCCTTGCCGGTGACGGATGAGATGCGCGGCGAAGCACGCGGCTTCTTTCACCGCGCCGCCGTGACCGGGCAGATAAACCTCCTCCCGGCGCCGGGCGAGCTTTTCCAGCGAGGCCATATAGTCGCCCATGGCGCCGTCCGGCGGCGCAACGACGGTGGTGGACCACGCCATCACATGATCGCCGGAAAACAGAATATTCGGCTCGCGCAGCGCAAAAGCCATATGGTTGGCGGTGTGGCCCGGGGTCGCCACCGCTTCAAGGGTCCAGCCGGGGCCGGTCACCACCTCGCCTTCCGCGAGCGCGACATCGGGCGCGAAGTCGCGGTCGGCGGCGGCGTCCATGCGCCTGGCGTCGCCGATATGAAGGGGGCGGGCAGAACGGTGCGGGCCTTCGGCGTAGGTTTTCGCGCCGGTGGCCTGTTTGACCGCCGCCGCGGCCGGCGAATGATCGCGATGGGTGTGGGTGACGAAAATATGCGTCACCGTCTCGCCGCGCACGGCACCGAGCAGCGATTTGATATGCGCCTCGTCCGCCGGGCCGGGATCGACGATGGCAACCTGGCCGCGGCCGACGATGTAGCTGACCGTGCCCTTGAAGGTGAAAGGACCGGGATTGGGCGCCACCAGACGCCGCACGCCGGGCGCCACCTCCTCGACCGCGCCGGGCGCGAGATCGAAGCTCTTGTCGAAACGGATGTCGTCCATGCGGTTGGCTTATCGAACTAAACCCGATTGACGACTATACGGCAATGCCGTATATATAACCAGTGCATGCGGTCATCGAAACGCCGAGCTTTCTTCAGGATGCCAGGGTGGCCGGACTGTCCGAGCAAGATCGCCAGGTCATCATTCAAACCATCTCGGAGAACCCTCTTGCCGGAGACTTGATGCCCGGCACAGGCGGTGCGCGCAAGCTGCGATTCGCGGCGCCCGGAAAAGGCAAAAGAGGCGGCTACAGGACGGTTCATTATTTTGCCGGCAACGATGTACCGATTTTTCTCCTTGCTGTTCTCAAGAAAGGCGAACGGTCCGACTTGAGCCAAGCGGAGAAGAATACGCTGCGCAAAGAACTTGGCAGTCTGGCGGCCGACTATCGGACTTCCGTGAAGTCGGCATTGAAGCGTAGGAGATGAAATTGGGAACTTTTGGGAAACGGCTGGTTACATCGGCCAAACAGGCCCGCGCCATCGCGCGTGGAGAAGCCGATCAAGCGACCTATCGCATCCATGTGCCGCAAGATATCGACGTGCGGGCGATCCGAAAAAAGCTTGGCTTGAGCCAGGGCGAATTCGCGGCGCAGTTCGGAATCCCGGTCGCCACCTTGCGCGACTGGGAACAGCGACGACGGAAGCCTGAGGGGCCTGCGCGCGTCTTGCTCATGGTGATTGCCGAGGAACCCAAAGCAGTCGCCCGGGCGCTTGCGTCGGCGCGGCGCGCGGCATAAGGGCTTAGATGACGCTGGCAGCTCGTCCGCCGGGCCGGGATCGACGATGGCAACCTGGCCGCGTCCGACGATGTAGCTGACCGTGCCCTTGAAGGTGAAAGGACCGGGATTGGGCGCCACCAGACGCCGCACGCCGGGCGCCACCTCCTCGACCGCGCCGGGCGCGAGATCGAAGCTCTTGTCGAAACGGATGTCGTTTTCCATGGGGCGGCTGGCTCGCCGAGCCGGAGCGCAAGCGAAGGCGGATGGTCGGAGTGGCAGGATTTGAACCTGCGACCCCCACGTCCCGAACGTGGTGCGCTACCAGACTGCGCTACACTCCGACTGAAGGCCGGACTTATAGCCGCCGCCCCCCAGGGCCGCAAGCGCGGCCTAACAGGCGGTTCCTTCATGATTTTTTTCGCCCGTGGCGGCAGGCTTTTTTGCCACATTGGCCAACTAAATTGGCTGGCTCGGACGTTATACGAGGAATGAAGAGGTTGTTCGGGAGCGCGGTCATGAGGATTTTGCGACTGCTTGCGGCGGCGGCATGCGCCGTGGCCATCCCTCACACGGAATTCGCCGGCGCGCAGACCGCAGCGCCGGCCGCCGTGCTCACCGGCAAGGCCGCCTTCGGCGATTGGCGGGCCGACGCGCCCGGCGTGCGGCGGCATATCAGCGCCGGCGATCTGCCCCCGCCTTTCGCCTCTGCCTCAACACGCAACAGAGTAGAAACTGCCCCGGACCGCCGCGAAGGACTGCTAAAGGCGCCCACCGGTTTCGCGGTCACGCTGTTCGCTAAGGGGCTCAACGGGCCGCGGCTGATCCGCGCCGCGCCGAACGGCGATATTTTTGTCGCCGAAAGCGGAGCCGGACGCCTTCGCGTGCTGCGCCCGAGCGCGGACGGCGGCAGCGTGAGCGACAATCAAATCTTTGCCTCCGGCCTCAACCGGCCCTTCGGCATCGCCTTTTATCCGAACGACGGCAAACCGGAATGGGTCTATGTCGCCAATACCGATTCCGTGGTGCGCTTTCCCTATCGCGCCGGCGACTTGAAGGCACGCGGCGCGCCTGAGATGATCGTGCCCCGCCTGCCCACCGGCGGTAATCATTGGACGCGCGACGTCGTCTTTTCAAAAGACGGAAAGCGAATGTTCGTCTCCGTCGGCTCCGCGTCCAATGTGGCGCAGGACATGCCGCCGGCGCCGCCGGGCGGATTGCAGAACTGGGTCGCGGAAAATCCGCTGGGCGCGGCCTGGGGCGCGGAGACCGAGCGGGCGGATGTTCTGCTGTTCGATCCGCAAGGCAAGAACCGGCGCATCTTCGCCACCGGCATCCGCAATTGCGTCGGCATGGACATCCACCCCGCCACCGGCGATCTGTGGTGCTCGACCAACGAGCGCGATCTGCTCGGCGACGATCTGCCGCCCGATTATCTCACGCGCGTGCGCGAGGGCGCCTTCTACGGCTGGCCCTGGTATTACACCGGCGCGCACCAAGACCCGCGGCACAAGAATGCGCGGCCCGACCTTGCGGACAAAATCACCGTGCCGGACGTGCTGCTGCAGCCGCATTCGGCGCCGCTCGGCATGGTGTTCTACAATGGCAACCAGTTCCCGGCGGAATACAAAGGTCAGGCTTTCGCCGCCTTGCATGGCTCGTGGAACCGGACCACGCGCACGGGCTACAAGATCGTCCGCGCGATCGTGAAGGAGGGCGTGCCGACCGGCGAATACGAGGACTTCGTCATCGGCTTCGTTATCAATGACGCCAATGCCTGGGGGAGACCGGTCGGCGTGACCGTGGCCAAGGACGGCTCGCTGCTGTTCTCCGAAGATGGCAACGGAACCATTTGGCGGGTAACCTATTCCCAGCGCGCCTCGGCGCGCTGACGGCAATGGGAGTTTGCATGTATTCAGTCAAAAGACCGGCGGCGCATGTCCGCTGAACCGTCCACGCGCGTGGTCAAAGCCGGCGCCGGGGCAATCGAGGAAGCCGTACGCTGTCTCGCGGCCGGCGGCCTCGTCGCCTTTCCGACCGAAACCGTCTACGGGCTTGGCGCCGACGCTACCAATGGCGAGGCTATCGCGCGACTCTATGCGGCGAAGGGGCGGCCCTCGTTCAATCCGCTGATCGCGCACGTGGCCGACATCGGCGCGGCGCGGCGGCTGGCGCGTTTCGATGCCGCCGCCGAACGGCTGGCCGCTGCCTTCTGGCCCGGACCGCTGACGCTGGTGCTGCCCAAGACCGAGGATTGCCCAGTGGCCGATCTCGCCACCGCCGGGCTCGACAGCATCGCCGTGCGCGTGCCCGACCATCCGCTGGCGCGCGCATTGATCGCGGCCTTCGGCAAGCCCATTGTCGCGCCGTCCGCCAACCGCTCCGGCCATTTGTCGCCGACCACCGCCGCGCATGTGCTGGCCGACCTGCGCGGCCGCATCGATCTCATCATCGATGGCGGGCCGACGACGGTTGGAGTCGAATCCACGATCGTCGCCTGCCTGGATGAGTCCATGCTGCTGCGGCCGGGCGGGCTTGCGCGCGAGCGGATCGAAAAAGTGTTAGGCCAGCCGCTGGCCGAGCCGGCGACAACGGCTATCGCCGACGAAGGAGAGACGCCGCTCGCGCCCGGGATGCTGGCATCGCATTACGCGCCCAAGGCGCGGCTGCGCCTCGACGCCAGGGATGTGCGCGCGGGCGAGGCCCTTCTCGCCTTTGGCCCCGAGGCGCCAGGAAGCGCCGACCGGGACGCCGCTACGCTCAATCTTTCCCCGCGCGGCGATCTGGTGGAGGCGGCGGCGAATTTGTTTTCGCACCTGCGCGCGCTCGACGCTTCGGGCGCAAAGGTGATTGCGGTAATGCCCGTGCCGCGCGAGGGATTGGGCGAAGCGATCAACGACCGGCTGCGGCGCGCGGCCGCGCCGCGGCCCGCTGGACGGACCGGCGATGTCTGATCGGCAGTTGAACTCTTCCCTGCTCGCCCGCTTCGCGGCCATCGTCGGCGAAAAATACGCGATCACCGACCCGGCGGCGCAGGAAGCCTATCTGGTGGAGGGCCGCGGGCTCTATCGCGGCCGCACGCCGGTGGTGCTGCGCCCCGGCTCCACGGCCGAGGTGTCGGCGATCCTCAAGCTCGCCAATGAAACGAGCACGCCAATCGTGCCGCAGGGCGGCAATACCGGCCTGGTGGGCGGACAGCTCCCCCATGAAAGCGGCAACGAAGTTTTGCTGTCGTTGACCCGGCTCGACCGCATTCGTGAGGTCGATGCCGTCTCCAACACCATGACCTGTGAAGCAGGCGTGGTGCTGGCCAAGGCGCAAGCTGCGGCGGAAACGGCAGGGCGGCTGTTTCCACTCTCGATGGGCGCCGAAGGAAGCTGCACCATCGGCGGCAATCTTGCCACCAATGCCGGCGGCACCGGGGCGCTGGCCTATGGCGTGGCGCGCGACCTTGCGCTTGGGCTGGAAGTGGTGCTGGCCGATGGACGGGTGTGGCACGGGCTCAACAAGCTGAAGAAGGACAACACCGGCTACGACCTGAAAAATCTCTTCATCGGCGCCGAAGGCACGCTCGGCGTCATCACCGCGGCGGTTCTGAAATTGTTTCCACGCCCGCGCGCGGTGGAAACGGCGATTGCCGGCGTGCCCTCGCCCGCCGCCGCGCTTGGGCTGTTCAATCTCGCCCGCGAGCGCGCCGGCGGCGGCGTCACCGGCTTCGAGCTGATGCCGCGCATTGGCTTCGATCTCTTGCGCGAGCATCCGTCCGGCGCGCGCGATCCCCTGCCCTCGCCGCATCCCTGGTATGTGCTGATCGAACTATCGTCGCAGGCGGCCGAGGGACTGCCGGAGGCGATGCAGGAGGTGCTCTCAGCCGGCGCGAAACAGGGTCTGGTTGCGGACGCGGCGGTCGCAGCAAGCCTGGAACAGGCAAAAGCCTTCTGGCGGCTGCGCGAGGCGATCGTCGAGGTGCAGAAATACGCCGGCGGCTCGATCAAGCACGACATTTCCGTGCCGGTGGCGGCGGCGCCGGATTTCATCGCGGCAGCAAGCGCGGCGGTGACGGGCCTGATCCCCGGCGCGCGGCCCTTTGCCTTCGGCCATCTGGGCGACGGCAATGTGCATTTCAACGTGAGCCAGCCCATCGGCGCCGACAAGACCGCCTATCTCGCGCGCTGGGCGGAAGTAAACGCCGTGGTGCATGCCGTCGCGGCGAAATTCGGCGGCTCGATTTCCGCCGAGCACGGCATCGGCCGGCTCAAGCGCGACCTGCTGCCGGGGGTGAAGGACCCGGTGGCGCTCGAGATGATGCGCGCGCTCAAGCGCACCCTCGACCCCAAAAATATTCTCAATCCGGGGAAGGTGCTGTAGGCGAATGGCGCGGTTCGAGTTTGCGCCAAAAACGGCGCGGGTGAACATGCGGCTGCCGGAGAATCTACTTAAGGCGGTGAAGGCCAAGGCAGCAAAGCAGGGCGTCCCCTATCAGCGCTTTATCCGGCAGGCGCTGGAGCGAGCGGTCCTTGCGCGCAAGGCGTCATGAGCATGGCCTGCGGTTCGGACGCGGGGTGTCCCCTTAAAACAACGACGATTGGCCGTTTTCTTTTTTTGATTTTTTGCTGCGCTGGGCCGGCGTGCGTGCAGGAGATTTCGGTTCTGGCACCCGCTCCTCCGCCGGCTCGATCAGCGCGGGCGAGTCGTTCGCGGCGCGGTTCACCGCGGTGGATACCAGATTCAACTCCAGCAGGCCCTCGCGCGCAGGCGCGATCAGTGCGGCGGCGGTCTCTGCATCGACATTGGCGCAATCGAGCCAGAGATCGAAGGCGTCCGGCGACACAATGACCGGCATGCGGTCATGAATCGCCGCAAGCCGCCGGTTGGCCGCCGTGGTCACGATCGCCGCCGTCTCTATTTCTTCGCCATTGGGTCCGGTCCAGGTCTCCCACAAACCGGCGAAAGCCAGCGGCCCGCCGGTTGCGAGGCGGATGTAATAGGGCTGCTTGCCGCCGCCGGCCTGTGTCCATTCATAGAAGCCATCGGCGGGAACGAGGCAGCGCCGCCGCCGCATGGCGGCGCGAAAGGCCGGTTTGTCCCGCACCGTTTCGCCGCGCGCATTGATGAGCAAGGAGAAGCTTCGCGGATCCTTGACCCAGGACGGCAGCAATCCCCAGCGCACCAGCGCAAATTGCCGCCGCCCGTCGGCCAGGCGGACGATAGCGATGGGCTGCGCCGGCGCGATGTTGTAGCGCGGCGGAAAATTCGGCTGCTCCGCATAGCCGAACAGCGCGCGGATGGCCTCCGGGGCCGAAATCAGCGTATAGCGTCCGCACATGCGGCACCGGACTCCGCAGCAAGACGGAACCGTGACGGTTCCGTTCCGATGTCCTAGTAGTAGCGCATGGCAAGAGC
>JBBDNZ010000097.1:0-4382 GCA_040877285.1 Xanthobacteraceae bacterium | reverse complement strand
GCGCCCGCGCCGATGATGGCGACGTCGACCCAGCCGGAGGCCGGGATCGCGCCCAGCGCCGGCCCCGCCGCGAGCGCGGCGGCGGAAGCAAGAAACGATCGACGGCTGATTGTCATGGTATCCAAATGCTTGCAGCGCGGCTTTACTTTGCCCGAAGCGCCGCGGTCTCGCAAACAGCATGGCTAACAAAGCATAACGCAATTCCGCTTTGCATGAACCAAATTGCAACGACTCTTGGCTTAAATTAGGCGCAAGAAGACGCGCGGCAGAAGAGAAAGCGCGGATTGGGGACGCGGCATTCATGGCCTTGATGCTCGATGGAATTGGGCATTTCATCGCCCGTTATCTGGACAAGCCGGCGCAGGGCTATGAGCCCTATACGCCGAGCAATCCCGATGCCTTGCGCGCCACCCTGCGGCCCGGCGACGTGCTGCTGGTCGAGGGCAACAATCATATCGCCGGCGTCATCAAATACCTTACCCAGTCCACCTGGTCGCACGCGGCGCTCTACGTCGGGTCGATCGGCGACCGTACCGCCGAGAACGGCGAGCCGCTGACGCTGGTCGAAGCGCACATCGGCCAGGGCGTGGTCGGCGCGCCGCTGTCGAAATATTTTCGCTTCCATACCCGCATCTGCCGCCCCACCCGGCTGACCGACGAGGATCGCGCCCGGGTCTGCGCTTATGCGATGGAACGCATCGGCTTCGACTACGACCTGAAGAACATCCTTGATCTCTTGCGCTATCTGCTGCCGATGCCGGTGCCGCAACGCTGGCGGCGGCGCATGATCGCGCTTGGCTCCGGGCACCCGACGCGCATTATTTGCTCGGCGCTGATCGCGCAGGCCTTCGAGCAGGTGCGTTATCCCATCCTGCCCAAGGTGACGCCGCTGGAAAGCGAGTCGGCGCGGCAGGAAATTTTGGAAATCCGCCACTCCTCGCTCTATGCCCCGCGCGACTTCGACATCTCGCCCTATTTCGAGGTGGTGAAGCCGACCATCGTCAACGGCTTCGACTACAAGGCCATGCAGTGGTCCGACCTGCCTCCGATCATGGAAGACAGCGAAGTTCCGCTCGCGCCGGAAAAGACGGACACTCTCGCGCCGGCGGCGTGATCGCTTCCGCTCCGCTCTTGCCCCTTCATTGCCGCATCCCTACCTTCGCCCGGCGCATGCAGAGGACAGGGAATGATCGAGGCCGCCGGCAAGGCTTTATCGCAGATGTTCTCGCCGGAGTTCCGGCGCGTCTTGCTCAAATCCGTCGGCTTGGCGCTGATCCTCATCGCCGTCATCGGCATCGGCCTCTACCAGGTTCTCGCCTGGCTGGCGGGGAGCGGCGCCGCCTGGGCTGAAAGCCAGGCGGGCGCGCATGCGGCATGGGCCTTTCTCGCTTGGGTTCTCTCCATCATGGCCGGGCTTGGCATCGTCACCGGCGCGGTCTTCCTCATGCCGGCGGTAACCGCCTTTGTCGGCAGCTTCTTTGTCGATGAGGTCGCCGAGATCGTGGAGCGCGTGCATTATCCCACCGAGCCGCTGGGACGCGCGCTGCCGTTTTTCCGCGCGCTATCGGAAGGATTGAAGACGGCGCTGCTGAGCCTCGCCGTTTATTTCTTCGCGCTGCCCTTTGTGCTTTTCGCCGGACTTGGGCTGTTCATTCTCTTTCTTGCCAACGCCTATCTCCTCGGCCGGGAATATTTCGAATTGACCGCCATGCGCTTTCGCCCGCCGGCGGAGGCCAAGGCGCTGCGCCGTGCGCAGCGGGGACAGGTATTTCTCGGCGGCATGTTCATCGCGCTCTTTGTGATGATCCCGGTGCTCAACCTCGCCACCCCGCTTTTTGCCGCGGCCTTCATGGTGCACGTACACAAGCGGCTATCGGGACATCGGCCGGAGCTGATTGAGCCGACGCGCTGAACAAAGCGTCGCCCGCGCCAAGCGTCGTCCCGGGCGACCGAGCGGAGCGAGGGAGGCCCGGGATCCATAATCCCTGTGGTCATGATGCGGACAGGCGGGGGCTATGGGTCCCCGCTTTCGCGGGGACGACAATAGAGAGACTACGCCGCCACCGTCTTTCCGGGCCACTTGCACAGATCGGCTATGATGCATTTCTCGCATAGCGGCCGGCGCGCAAGACAAATGTAGCGGCCGTGCAGGATCAGCCAGTGGTGGGCATGTAACTTATATCGCTCCGGCACCACGGCATTGAGTTTTTGCTCGACGTCCCACGGTGTCTTTCCAACGGCAAGTCCCGTGCGATTGCCAATGCGGAAAATGTGCGTGTCCACCGCGATGGTCGGTTCGCCGAAGGCGATGTTGAGCACCACATTCGCCGTCTTGCGCCCGACGCCGGGCAGCGCCTCCAGCGCTGTGCGCGAGCGCGGCACCTGTGCGCCGTGCTCCTCGACCAGCTTTTTTGATAGCCCCACAATGTTCTTCGCCTTGGTGCGAAATAGCCCGATGGTCTTGATGAGATCGCGCACGTGCGTTTCCCCGAGCGCAACCATTTTGGCCGGCGTATCGGCAAGCTTGAACAGGGCCGGCGTCGCTTTGTTGACGCCCGCGTCGGTGGCCTGGGCCGACAACACCACCGCGACCAGCAAAGTGAAAGGATTGATGTGCTGCAATTCGCCCTGGGGTTCCGGCTGTGCGGCACGGAAACGGCGGAATGCCTCCTCGATCTCGGCATGGGTCCATTGCGGCAGCGCGACCGCCGCCTTTGTTTTCGCGGCGGCGGCTTTTTTTAAGCTTTTGACCGAAGCCGCTTTGCCTCTTTTTGCCGCCCGCGGGCTTCGCCTGGTCGTCTTTTTGGCCATCTTTCTCCTATACTGAGCGCCATGAGTCCCGACAACGACCCGCGCCCCGAACTCACGATCTTTTCGGCGATGCTCACGCCGCACCGCTCGCTCGGCCGTACTGGATTCCTGGTGCTGATGAGCTGCCTTGGCGGTGCGAGCTTCGTCACCGGCATGGTTTTCATATTGCTCGGCGCCTGGCCGGTGTTCGGCTTCCTCGGGCTCGACGTGCTTCTGGTCTACCTGGCTTTTCGCGCCAATTTCCGCGCCGCGGCGGCCTATGAGCAAGTCACGGTCACGCCCTCGGAACTCGTGGTGCGCAAGGTGAGCCCGCGCGGCCGCGTGCATGAATGGTCGGCCAATCCGCTGTGGGTGCGGCTGCAGCAGGACATCCACGAGGAATTCGGCGTCGAGCGGCTGTTTCTCCTGTCCCGAGGCCGCCGCCTGGCCATCGCCGGCTTTCTCGGCCCCAAGGAAAAGCAGAGCTTTGCGCTGGCGCTCGGCCAGGCCTTGGGCGAGGCAAGGCGGGGGCCCACAAGGACGGCGATCTAGCCGACAGAAATCGGGTGGCGCCGCGGCGCCGGCCGGTCTAGCTAAGGGATATGCTGCAAACGTCCGCCACCAGCACCGATCGTATCCTCCAGCCAGCGCCGCTGACGGGACCGGCCTCCGACTACGACCTCGTGCGCCGCGCCGTTGCTTTTGTCTCAGAGCATTGGCGCGGGCAGCCGGAGGTGGACGCCATCGCGGAAGCAGTTGGCGTCACCGCAACCGAGCTGCATCATCTCTTCCGCCGTTGGGCGGGGCTGACCCCGAAAGCTTTTGTCGCCGCGCTCACCCTCGATCACGCGCGGCGGCTGTTGCGCGATTCAGCCAGCGTGCTCGACGCCTCCTATGAGGTCGGGCTGTCCGGACCGGGGCGGCTGCACGATCTGTTTGTGACGCACGAGGCCATGTCGCCGGGCGAATGGAAATCCGGCGGCGAAGGCTTGCGCATCGCTTACGGCTTTCACCCTTCGCCCTTCGGCATGGCTTTGGTCATGGTCACCGCGCGCGGGCTTGCCGGTCTCGCCTTCGCCGATGCCGGAGATGAAGCGGCGGCGCTCGCCGACATGCGTTCGCGCTGGCCGAAGGCGCTTTACGCACAAGACGCCGCGGCAACGCTGCCTTACGCGCGGCGCGTTTTCGATCAATCGCTGTGGCGGCCGGACCAGCCGCTGCGCGTAGTTCTCATCGGCACGGACTTCGAGGTCCGGGTTTGGGAGACGCTGTTGAAGGTGCCGCTCGGCCGCGCGACGACCTATTCGGACATCGCCGCCAAGGTCTGCGCGCCCAAAGCCGCCCGCGCGGTGGGCGCGGCGGTGGGGCGCAATCCGGTCTGTTTCGTCGTGCCCTGCCACCGCGTGATCGGGAAATCCGGTGAACTCACCGGCTATCACTGGGGGCTGACCCGCAAGCGCGCCATGCTGGGGTGGGAAGCGGGCAGGATCAGCGCCGGCTAGATGCGCGCTTATCCCGCCATTTCCAACTTCGAGGCCACCGTCGAGTCCGCATTGATCTGATAGACGATCGGTATGCCGGTTTGCAGCTCG
>JBBDNZ010000096.1:0-4383 GCA_040877285.1 Xanthobacteraceae bacterium | reverse complement strand
CATCCGGGCGCGCGCGATGCCCGTTGTCGGGCAGCACCACGACCTTGGAGCCGAGCGGGGCGCGGTCATAGAGATCGATGGCGTCGGCGTTGAGCATCCGGATGCAGCCCGAAGACACGTGCTTGCCGATCGAGGACGGATCGCTGGTGCCGTGAATTCGGTAGAGCGAGCCGCCAAGATACATGGCGCGCGCGCCGAGCGGATTGCCCGGGCCGCCGGCCATGAAGCGCGGCAGATAGGGCTGGCGTGCGATCATCTCCGCCGGCGGATGCCAGTCCGGCCATTCCACCTTGCGGTCGATGTTCTTGACGCCCGACCAGGTAAAGCCTTCGCGGCCGACGCCGATGCCATAGCGGACCGCCTTGCCGCCGCCCAGCACATAATAAAGATAGGTATTCGGCGTATCGACGATGATGGTGCCCGCCGCCTGGCGCGTCGGATAATCGACGATTTGACGGCGCAAATGCGCCAGGGTTGCCGTGGCCGGTTCCTCGGGCGCGGGAACAGCCGACTCGTAAGGTGCCTGCGGCGCCTGTTGGGGCGCGTTCGGTTGCGTCATGATCTGTTCGAAAATGGAAAAAGGAAACGGCGGCGGCAGCTCGCCATAGGCGAGCGTTTGCGCCGACGCCGGCTGCATGACGAAGAGTGCTGCGGCGGCCGCAAGCGCGGCGCCGGCGGCGCGGAAGAGAATGAAGGGAAAGCGCATGAAGCCCTCTCGATTTCCTCCATTCCTAGGCAAGAAATCGAAAAAGGTTGCCAGCTTCCGCGTCCGTCTTTTCTCTAAATGCCGGGAGAGTTGGAACAAATTTGAAGCAAAAGAATTAGGGATGCGGCAATCAAACGTCTGCCTCCGTTCATTCCCCCGTCAGCGGGAATCCAGCTTGCTTAAGGCAGGACGGGACGAGATACCCGCTCCCCGCCAGCGCGCGGACAGGTTTCGCGGGGATAAGCGGCGGGACGAGACGTTAAGCTTTCCTCCCCGCGTGCCATCCCGCCACCGCGTCCGGCACGGAATCGGTCGAAGCGAAATAGGGCTTGATGTCGATGAGCGGCGTACCGTCGAGGCAGTCGAGGCCCTGCACGGACAAGATCGTGCCGTCCACGCGCAGCAGCCGCGCGACGCTGAGCGCGATGGGATTAGGGCGCGCCGGCGAACGCAGCGCGAAGGTGCCGCGCGCTTCGCCGTAGTGGCGCGGCACCTGGATCGCCAGATCGCGCCGCGCCTTGTCCATCCAATAGAGCACGATGAGATGCGAACAGGTCTCGACGTCTTTGAGCGCCTTGGCCCAGCGGGCATCGACCTCGATCCGGCACACGGCGTCGGATTCGCGGGCGTTCTTCGGGCACTCGTCGCGGGTCTTCCAGGGCGTGCGGATGCGGCCGATGAAATAGACCCCGGCGTCGGGCTGTTCCGGCAGTTCAACGGCGGTTTCGCCGGGGCGAATTCCGAAGGAATCATCGGGCATTAACACGTTCTCCGCGGCTACCCGGGCGGCGGCTGGCCGGGCCGCATCCAGGCTTGATTTCACTCGTTTAAGCGTATAAAGATATCTTTATATGCTATCCGAGAGGGTCGGGCGACCCTTGTATTATGAGACCTGCGTCATGTCCGTGCCTGCCGATTTGGCCTTTGCCACCCTCAATGCCGCGCTCAAGGCCGCGGGCGAGGGCACGCGGCTGCGCATCCTCGCGCTGCTGGCCGAGGCCGAGCTGACCGTCTCCGACCTTACCGAGATTTTGCGCCAGTCGCAGCCGCGCATCTCGCGCCATCTCAAGTTGTTGAGCGAGGCCGGCCTGGTGGAACGTTTTCGCGAAGGCTCCTGGGCCTTCTTCCGCCTCGCCGAGCAGGGCGGCGGCGCCGAGGTCATGCGCACGCTACTGGCGCGGCTCGATGCCAAGGACACGACCGTCGCCCGCGACCGCGAGCGGCTTGCCGCGGTCCGCGCCGCGCGCGCGGCGGCGGCGCAGGCTTACTTCCGCCGCCATGCCGCCGAATGGGATCGCATCCGCAGGCTGCACGTCGCCGACGCCGCGGTGGAAGAGGCGATCCGCGCCGCCGTGGCCGACACGCCGTTCCGCTCGCTGCTCGATCTCGGCACCGGCACCGGCCGCATGCTGGAATTGTTCGGCCCGCAGATCGAGCGCGGCCTTGGCCTCGATCTTTCCCTCGACATGCTCGCGCTCGCGCGCGCGCGGCTCGATCGCGCCGGCCTGCGCCATTGCACCGTGCGCCACGGCGACATCTACGATCTTGCGCTGCCAAAGGATTCCTTCGATCTCGTCATCATTCATCAGGTGCTGCATTTCCTCGATGACGGCGCGCGCGCCATCCGCGAGGCGGCGCGGGTCTTGCGCCCCGGCGGGCGGCTGCTGGTGGTGGACTTCGCCCCGCACGATCTTGAGTTCTTGCGTGAGAAATATGCCCATCGCCGCCTCGGCTTCGCGCCGGAAACGGTGACGCAATGGACGGAAGCCACCGGTCTCGATTCCATCCTGCACCGCACGCTGCCGCCGGAGCCCGGCTCCGACGGCAAGATCGCCGTGTCGCTGTGGCTGGCGCGCGATCCGCGCGTCGCGGTGGCCTCCAAGCGGGAGGTGGCGTGACCATGAGAGCGAGCCGCGAGGATACCCACGGCGAGCGCCGCATCGGCGTCTCCTTCGAATTCTTCCCGCCCAAGACGGAGGAAATGGAAAGGACGCTATGGGAGGCGATCACTCGCCTGGCGCCGCTTGCGCCGGATTTTGTCTCGGTTACCTACGGCGCCGGCGGCTCGACCCGCGAGCGCACCCACGCGACCGTCAAGCGCATTCTCGACGAGACGCCGCTGACGCCGGCCGCGCATCTCACCTGCGTCGCGGCTACCCGCGCGGAAATCGATCAGGTGATCCGCGATTATTACGCGGCCGGCGTCCGCCACATCGTGGCGCTGCGCGGCGATCCGCCCGGCGGCGCCGGCGAGCGTTATGCGCCGCATCCGGGCGGCTATGTCAACGCCGCCGATCTGGTCGGCGGCATCAAGCGCATCTGCGACGTGGAAATCTCGGTCTCCGCTTATCCGGAGAAGCACCCGGACAGCCCGACGGTCGAGGCCGACATCGACATGCTGAAAGCCAAGGTGGATGCCGGCGCCAGCCGCGCCATTACCCAGTTCTTCTTTGAGAACGATCTTTACTTCCGCTATCTCGACCGCGTGCGCGCGCGCGGGATCAACGTGCCCATCGTGCCGGGCATCCTGCCGGTGCAGAATTTCAAACAGACCAAGAATTTCGCCGCGCGCTGCGGCGCTTCCGTTCCCGCCTGGCTGGCAGAGCGCTTCGAGGGCCTCGACGACGATCCCTCAACGCGCAAGCTGATCGCCGCCGCGGTGGCCGCCGAGCAGGTGATCGACCTTGTGGACCGCGGCGTCACCCATTTCCATTTCTACAGCATGAACCGCGCCGACCTTGTGTATGCGGTGTGTCATTTGCTGGGCCTGCGTCCGGTTTCTACTCCCTCTCCCCCACGGGGAGAGGGTCGGGGTGAGGGGGTTCCGGCGGCAACTGTGGACACGACGTCATGACCCACAACTTCGCCGCCGCAAAAAGATTGCGCCGCAATCAAACGGATGCCGAGCGATTGCTGTGGTTCCGGCTGCGCGACCGCCGCTTGGAAGGATTGAAGTTCAAGCGGCAGGTGCCGATCTACGAATATGTGGTGGATTTCTGCTGTTCGGATGCGCGTTTGATCGTCGAACTTGATGGCAGCCAACATGCTGTGCGGACAAGAAGTGACGCGGCAAGGACGAAGAGACTTGAGGAGCTTGGTTATCTCGTCCTTCGCTTCTGGAACAACGATGTGTTGAGCAATATCGACGGCGTGCTGGAGACGATCGTTAGTACGGCAAAACAACATAGTCCCGAACCCCCTCACCCTAACCCTCTCCCCCACGGGGAGAGGGAATCCGTCTGAGTACGTGACAATGTCAGCGTTCCAATCCGTATCAAAATCCCCCGTCGAGTCTGCGCTGCGCAAGGCGGCGGCGGAGCGCATTCTGGTGCTCGACGGCGCCATGGGCACCATGATCCAGGGGCTCAAGCTCGACGAGGCCGGCTATCGCGGCGCGCGCTTCGCCGACTGGCAGCGCGACGTGCGCGGCAACAACGATCTGCTGATCCTCAGCCAGCCCGGCGCCATCCGCGACATTCATCTGCAATATTTCCGCGCCGGCGCCGACATCGTCGAGACCAACACGTTTTCGTCCACGAAAGTTGCTCAGGCCGACTACGGCATGGAGTCGCTGGCCTATGAGCTCAACGTCGAGGGCGCGAAGCTCGCCAAGGAAGCAGCCAAGCTCGCCGAAGCCAACGACGGCCGCCCGCGCTTTGTCGCCGGCGCCATCGGCC
>JBBDNZ010000095.1:0-4408 GCA_040877285.1 Xanthobacteraceae bacterium | reverse complement strand
GTGCCGGACGGCGCCGCCCCTGGAGGTGCGGCAGTTTGCTCCTGCGGCGTGACCTTGATGCCCGGACGCACCCGCATCAGGCCGTTGACGACCACGCGCGCGTCCGGCGTCAAGCCGTCCTGGATGACTCGCAGTCCCTCGGTGACCAAACCCAGCGTGACATAGGCCTGTTTCACCGCGTTGTCCTCGCCCACCACAAAAACGAATTTTCGCGTCTGATCCGTGCCGATCGCATCATCCGGCACCAGCAATGCCTCATGCGGTGCGGAGCCCGGTATCTGCACGCGCGCAAACATGCCGGGTATGAACAGGCGATCGGGATTGGCGAACACGGCACGGGCGCGGATGGTGCCGGTGGAGCGGTCGATCGCATTGTCGATGAAGTCCATCTTACCTTGATGGAGGAAGTCGGATTCATCGATAAGTCTAAGCTTTATCGGCACGGAAAGGCCGTGCGTCGTCAGCTCGCCGCTTTGCTTGGCCACCCGGTCGTAACGCAGCAGGGAGGCTTCGTCGAAAGTAAATTCAAAACGTATGGGATCGGTGGAGACGATGGTCGCCAGCAAGGTTCCCGCGGCACCGCCGGTCACCAGATTTCCGGGGGACACGCGCCGGTCGCCGATGCGCCCCGTGATCGGAGCGCGCAGCTCGGTGAATTCCAGATCGAGCGCGGCTTGGCGAACCGCCGCTTCGTTTGCCGCCACCGAAGCCTCGGCATTGTTCTTGGCCTGGACGCGCTGATCGAACAGCTGTTCGGAGATGGCCTTGTCGCGCAGGAGCTGGCGCGCGCGTTCCAGATCGGTTGCCGCATAAGTCAAATTCGATTGCGCCAGCAGCAGATTGGCGCGCGCCTGGTCGAGCGCGTTCTGGAATGGGCGGCGGTCGATGGTGAAGAGAAGATCGCCCTTGTTGACGATCTGCCCGTCCTTGAAATGGACGGCCTCCAGCGTGCCGGAAACGCGGGCGCGCGTCTCGACGGAATCGACGGCGACGAAACGGCCGACATATTCATCCTGATCGACGACGGTGCGTTTCACCGGCTTGGCGACGGTCACCATCGGCGGCGGCGGACCGCCCGGCGGCTGACTGTCGCCGCAGGCCGCGAGCGTGGGCGCCAGCAGGACCAGCAGGGCGGCAAGACGCAATGAAACAAGCGTATTCATCGGCTTTCCGGGTTGGATCGGATCATGGCGGGCGCTGAGAAGATAGGCGCTTGCCGCCGTTCAAGAAAGAGGCGGGCCCGGCGGGCCGCGCAAGACAGCCAGCCATTTCCGGCCGAACAGCGTCATCACGACGACGCCATAGACAATGGCGCCGATCAGCACAAGGAGCGCAAGCCGGGCTTCGTCGCGCAAATTTGCCCAGTCTTGCAGCCAATGCGTAACCGCGGTATCGCCAAACCACAGGGCAACGGCGAGCGCCAGGCCCGCCGCGGCAATTTTGACTGTGGATCGGCGCAGGTCGGGGTCGAGTGCGATCAGATTATTCCGCGCCGCCAGCCAGACGACCAGAGCGAGATTAATCCAAGCGCCGATGGACGTCGCCAGCGCCAAGCCGACTTGCGCCAGCGACCCGACGAGCAGGACCTTGAAAGCGATGTTGACGGCCACGGCCGTGAGCGAGGCTTTGACCGGATTGGCGGTGTCTCCCCGCGCGAAAAATGTCGCGACCACGCTGCGGATGAGCACGAAGGGAATAAGCCCGAGCGCATAAGCGGCCAGCGTTTGACCCGCCGCCGCGGCATCGGCGGAGGTGAAAGCCCCGCGCATGAACAAGGCGCGCATGATGAGTTCGGGCACGATGAGGAAGGCGGCGACGCAGGGAACGGCGAGCAGGAGCGTCAATTCGATGGCGCGATTCTGTGCGTGGCGGGCGCCGGCGTCGTCTCCCGCCGCGATGCGGCGCGCCATCTCCGGCAATACGACCGTTCCCGCGGCGATACCGATGACGCCGATGGGCAACTGGTGCAGCCGGTCGGCGTAATAGAGCGCCGACAGCGCACCGGTGGCGAGAAAGCTGGCGATGATGGTGTCGGCAAAGAGCGCAAGCTGCACGCCGGCCGAGCCGAGCGTCGCCGGGCCGAGCGCGCGGAAGAATTTTCGCACGTCGGCGTCGAACTCGGGCCAGCGAAACACGGGCATGGCGCCCGCGCGCGCGGTATCGCCGGCGAGCAAGGCAAATTCCAAAAAACCGGCGAGCAGCACGCCCCAGGCGGCGGCATGGCCGGCGGTCGGGAAGAAGGCGGCCAGCGCCAGCGTCAGCATCATCGACAGGTTGAGCAGGATGGGCGCGGCGGCGGCGGCGGCGAAGCGCTGCAGCGCATTGAGGATGCCGCCGTAGAGCGTGACCAAAGTCACGAGCAGAAGGTAAGGAAAGGTGATGCGGGTCAAGTCCACCGCAACGCTGAAACGCACGGGGTCATCGCTGAAACCGGGCGCCAGCAGCGCGATCACGCCGGGCGTGAACAGGAGCGCCACCGCCAGCAACACGATCTGGCTGGCCAGCAGCAGCGTGAAAATGCGGTCGGCAAAAATGCCTGCCGGATCGGCGCCGCCCTGCTGGCGGATGCGCGCATAGGCCGGCACAAAGGCCGCGTTGAAGGCGCCTTCGGCAAAGATGGCGCGAAAATGATTGGGCAGGCGCAGCGCCACGAAAAAGGCGTCGGCCACCGGCCCCGCGCCGAGGATGGCCGCCAGTAAAATGTCGCGAAAAAAGCCGGTAATGCGCGATACCAGCGTCAGCCCGCCGACGGTGAGAATACGCTCGATCATCCATTCACCATGCTCATTTAACCTCACAAATCAGCGCAAAAACGGGCAACATATCCTCTCGCCATACCGCACGGTTTTTGAAATAAACGACATTCGACCCTCAGGCGCGAATCAATGGCCCCCTCCCCCATCGTACCCGTACTCCTTGCCGGCGGCGCCGGGACGCGGCTGTGGCCGGTATCGCGGGACGCCCTGCCCAAGCAATTCCTGCCGCTGGTGGGCGATCTTTCGACCTATCAGCAGACGCTGCTGCGGGTAGCCGACCGCGCGCTGTTCGCCCCGCCCATCGTGGTGACCGGGCCGCAGTTTCATTTCTTCGCGCGCCGGCAGGCGGAAGAAGCGGGCGTGGAAGCGACCGTGGTGATCGAGCCGATGCGGCGGGATTCCGCCGCCGCCATCGCCGCCGCCGCGCTGCTGGCGAGGAAACAGAACCCCGACGCCGTGGTGCTGGCGCTGGCCGCCGACCATGTGGTGCTCGATGTGGAGCCGTTCCGCGCGGCCTGTATCGCCGGGCGGCAGGCGGCCGAGGCCGGACACATCGTGACCTTCGGCATCAAGCCGACCGAGCCGAAGACGAGCTACGGCTATATCCTGCGCGGCAAGGCCATCGGGCCGAAGGACGTGCATGCGGTGAAAAAATTCGTCGAAAAACCGGACGCCGCCGCCGCCGCGCGCTACATCGCGGAAGGCTATCTGTGGAATTCGGGAAATTTCCTGTTTCGCGCCGATGTGCTGCTGTCGGAGCTTGCGCGCTACGAACCGGAAATGGCGCAAGCCGCGGAAGCTGCGGTGGAGGCTGCGATCACCGATCTCGGCTTCCTGCGGCTCGACCCGGACGCCTTCGCGCGCGCGCCGCAGAAATCCATCGATTATGCGCTGATGGAAAAGACCGACCGCGCCGCCGTGGTGGAGGGACATTTCCGCTGGTCCGACATCGGAAGCTGGGACGCCATCTTCGATGTGGTCAAGCATGACGCCGCGGGCAATGCGGTGCAGGGCCCGGTGATCGCGGTGGACGCGGAGAATTGCGTCATCCATGCGGACGAGCGGCTGACCGCCGTGGTCGGCGTGCGCGATCTCGTGGTGGTGTCCACGCCCGACGCGGTTCTGGTGATCCCGCGCAATCGCGCGCAAGAGGTGCGCGAACTGGTGGAGAAATTGAAGTCGGCGAAGCGGCCGGAAGCCACCGACCACCGCCGCGTGCACCGGCCCTGGGGCTATTATGAATCGATCGACGGCGGCGAGCGTTTTCAGGTCAAGCGCATCGTGGTGCGGCAGGACGGAACCTTGTCGCTGCAAAAGCACCGCCATCGCGCGGAGCATTGGGTGGTGGTGCGCGGCACGGCGGAAGTCACCATCGGCGACGCGACGCGCATCGTGCACGAGAACGAGTCGATTTATATCCCGATCGGCAGCGTGCACCGGCTGGCCAACCACGGAAAGATTCCGCTGGAGCTGATCGAGGTGCAGACCGGCAGCTATCTCGGCGAGGACGACATCGTGCGGCTGGACGATATTTATAAGCGCGGGTGAGGCCATTCGCCGTCATTCCGGAAGCCGAGCGGAGCGAGGCTGTCCGGAATGCAGATGCAGACACTATTCCGAGTTTCTGGATTCCGGGTTCGCCGCTGCGCGGC
>JBBDNZ010000094.1:0-4418 GCA_040877285.1 Xanthobacteraceae bacterium | reverse complement strand
TGGCGGTATAGCCGGCGGCTTCGGCGCGTTGCAGCAGTTCGCGGGCAAAACCGGGGTCGTTGGGGAAGTATAGCTGAAACCATTTCGCACCCGGCTTGGCGGCGGCGATGCGCTCCAGGCTGAGATTGGCAGGCGTGGCCGCGACCATCAGCGCACCGGCCGCTTCCGCGCCCTGGGCCGTGCCTTCCTCCATCGAGACATGCGCCAGACCGTGGCTGCCCATCGGCGGCACGATGATGGGCATGGGCAGCCTGGAACCAAGCACCGTCACGCTCAGGTCCGGCTCGCTGACGCCGGAAAGATATTGCGGCTCGATCGGGATACGCTGGAAGGCGGCAAGATTTTCGCGCAGCGTCCATTCGTCGCCGCTGCCGCTGGCGATATAGCCGAAGCCCGCGGGCGGCAGAATTTTCTTCGCCTCCGCCTCCAGCTCGTTGAGGTTGACGATGGCGAGCTTTTGCACCGCGGTGCCGCCCCGATAGGGTGGCATCGCCGTGCCGGCGATAGGCGTCGTCGGTGAAACCATGCTTGCCGTGCCCCCCGAGGATCAGTCCCCGGGGGCTATAAGAACGACCGGCCGGACGGCGGTCAATAAGTGAACCTGCCGTCGATCACGCCGTCGAGATTCTTGTAAGGCTCGCAAGTCTTGTTGCCGCAGAGGGAAGCGATCTTCTGCAAGAAGTCCTCCGCTTTCAGCACATTGCCCTGCTCGGCGTGCCACATGCCGTAATAGGACAGGGTGACGATGTGGCCGGGGTCGGCGGCCAGCGCCTTATCGTACCAGACCTTCGCCTTGTCGTAGTCGCCGAGCTTGCGCCAGGAAAAGCCGATGCTGGTGGCGACGTCCGGATGATCGTCTTGGCCGAGCGCATGCATGGCGGCGATGCCGGCTTGGTATTTTTCCGTCTTGATCAGCTGATAGGCGAGTTTGTAGCCGTCGAGGAATTGCCGCTCGGACTGCTTGTCTTTCTTTTCCTGACTTTCCTGGCCGGTGCCGGTGCTCGGCGTGTTGGTCTTCTTGTCGTCCTTCTTCTTGTCGCCCGACGAGGGCGGCGGCGGCGCGGGATCTTCTTTCATGTCGGCGAACGCAGGTCCGGCGGCAAGAGCGAGGCCGATCAGCGCAGTCGCGCCGAACAGAGCGATCCGATGTGCACGGGGGAGGGTCATGGCGATGTCTCGGGTTGCGTGAGGGAAACGCGAGCTCACATTGGTTTTGATCCTAGCACAAATAACACCGCGCGTGTCCGGCTATTCCACGCGCCTCATATAAAGGCGGCGCCGACGGTAATGCCGGCTCCGCGTCTTTTGCTCCCGCCGTTTACATGGTGCCGCGAATCCCCCCATAGGCGCCGAAGCCGGGACGTTCGAAGCCGACGGGATTCTGGTAGCCGTAGTCGAAAAGATTATCGATGCGCCCGAACAGGCTGACGTTCGGATTGACGTCGTAGCTGCCCGCCAGATTGACCAGCGTGTACTGGTCGGCGGGAAACGGAGAGAGCGCCGTGCCGAAGCGGTCCACGTCCAGCCACGAGCCGACATAAAGCACGGTGGCCGACAGCGTGAGCGGATCGACCGGGTTCCAGATCGCGCTCGCGCTCGCCTTGTGCTTCGGCCGGCGGGTAAGCCTGGCGCCGGTGACCTCGTTGATGGCGCTGGTGCGCGTATAGTCGCCGCGCAGTTTCAACCGCTCCGTCACGGTCACGGCGGCGAAGGCTTCATATCCTTCGGTCGTCGCTCTTCCGACGTTCTCGTTGGAGGTGAAGGTCGAGTTGAAGGTGATGAGATCCTTGATGTCGTTATGATACCAGGTGACGCCGAAGACGACGCGGTCGTAAAACAGCGGCTGCTCGAAGCCGAAGTCGTAGCCGGTGCTGGTCTCCGGTTTCAGGTTGCGATTGGCGGTGAAGCCAAAGCTCGGGAAATCGACGAACAACTGGCTCAGCGTCGCCGCCTTGAAGCCGGTGCCGTAGCTTGCCTTCAGCTTGGTTTCGGTGACCGGCAGGCGCACGGCCGGGGCGACGCGCCAGGTCGAATAGCGGCCGAAGCGCTCGTTGTCGTCCTGCCGGATATTGGCGACCAGGAAGAATCGCCGCGCGATTTCCGACTGGAATTCCGCAAAAGCCCCCTTGTTCTCGTTTTTCGCGTGGTCGGTGTCGGTGCGCAGCCGCTCGATCTCCTGTTCCAGGCCGAGCAACAAAATCTGATCCGGCAGCAGCGTGACGTAGCCGCGCCAATCGTATTTGTTGCGGATGCCCTTGCTCTCGTTGACGGTCGGCGCGGTGTTGGGATCGAAGGTCCAGCTCCAAAGATCGGAGTAGGCAACGCCGAAGCGGTTTTCCAGCCGGCCGTCGAACAGCTTCCAGATGGCTTCGCCGCGGGTGAAGAACTGGTGCGTTCTCGAGTCGCTCTGCTCGTCGGCGACGACGGTGGGAAAGACGTTGAAGTTGTCCGCGGTGAACAGCAGCTTGGTGTCGGTATAGCGGCCGACCAGATTCACCGTGACGTCGTCGGTGAGGTCGGCGCCCAATTTCGTCGAATAGGTCCAGTTGTCGTAGTCGTCGTTGATGACGCGCTGGCCGGGCTGGAGCAGTTCTTCCGGCGTCACCGGCGTGCTGGCGACGCGCAGATGGGCGGCGGTGAAGGCATAGTTGAAATCGCCCTGCGAGCCGCTCACGCGCGCATTCTGGTTGAAGGTCTCGAACGAGCCGCCTTCGACCGCTGCGGCGAGTTTCGCCGGTCCGGACCCCTTTTTGGTGACGATCGATATCACGCCGCCGATGGCGTCGGCGCCGTAAAGCCCGCTTTGCGGACCGCGCAGCACCTCGATGCGTTCGATGTCGGCGGTCAGCAAGTGACCGAAATTGAAAACTCGACTGGGATTGCTCGGATCGCTCACGTCGATGCCGTCGATGAGCACCTTGGTATGGTTTGAATTGGTGCCGCGCGTGAAGATCGACGTCAGTCCTCCGGGGCCGCCGGTCTGCACGACATTGAGGCCGGGTACGGCTGCCAGTGCGTCGGGCACGGTTTGGTATTGGCTGCGCTGAATATCTTCAGCGGTAATCACGGTGACGGTATTGGCGACGCGATCCGCCGGCGTCGGAATGCCGGTGGCGCTGACGACAATGTGAGGAATTTCACGGGCGCTTGCTGCGCCGGTGCAAACTTCGGAAAGAATCAAGCCGAGCGTCAGCCCGGCGAGGCCGGACGGACTGGATCGAAACAAAGACACAAGGGAAGGGGACACGACCTGCCTCCGCAGCGTTCGATGGAACGGATCGCGGAGGCGCGGGCCGCATGGCGCGCACCAATCCATGGCAATGGGTAGAGACAACAGGCCATTGGGCCGGTCCTCCGCGACGGTTTACACACGTCATCGCTGCGGAAAGAACCGCCCCGAGCGCACGCCCCGCGCGCCGGAAGGATGACTGTGCAGGCAGGTCTCCTGGCTCGCGGGTCGTTGCCCTCGCTCCACCTTCCCGGGATCGCTCCCAGTGGCTTTTCGGAGGAGGGCTCGCCGCTTACAGTTGCGGGGGCAGCCCCGGATTAGGCCCAGATACGCATACTTTGGGCCGCACCGGATTCCCTTTTGGCCGGCCGAAGCCGGCACACCTACACAAGCGTGCCAAGTGAAACGGGCCCCCGGTCCGTTGTCAACGGGGTGGCGCGCCGCCGCGCAAATAACGCCGGACTATTGCAAAAATGCCAGCGTATCGCGCCGGAGTGTCCCGGGCTAAAATCGCGTGACTCGATTCAATATTAAGGGGGAGGGGGAGCAGATGATGTCCATTCGTACGCTTGCGGCGGCGGTATTATTGGCTTTCGCAGCCTTGCCGGCCGCCGCCGACGACGTGACCGACGCCATGGACGAGGCCCGCGCGGCCTATCAGTCCGGAAATCTCGGCGAGGCGAAGCAGGCGCTCGATCTCGCTTCGCAACTCGTCGGGCAGAAGAACGCCGAGGGCTTTGCCGCGCTGCTGCCGGCGCCGCTGCCGGGCTGGAAGGCGGAAAAAGCGGAGACGGCGTCGGTCGGAGCGATGGCCTTCGGCGGCGCTTCCATGGCGACGCGCCGCTACAGCAACGCGAAAGGCGAGGATGTCGAGGTGCAGATCACCGGCGACTCAGCGGTGATCGCGCCGATGGCCACCCTCCTCGCCAACCCGCAATTCGCCGGCGCCATGGGCAAGATCGTGCGGATCGGAAACCAGCGCGCGATCGTCACGCCCGAAGGCGACGTGAACATGGTCGTCGCCAACAAGTTCCTGGTGTCGGTGCAGGGTTCGGCGCCGGCCGACGCCAAGCTGGCCTATGCCCAGGCGGTGGATGTCGCCAAGCTGGCGAAGATGTGACGCCTGGTCTCCCTCTCCCCGACCGAACTCGGGTTTACCCGAGTTCGGCACTATTGAGTGGCCGAAGTC
>JBBDNZ010000093.1:0-4623 GCA_040877285.1 Xanthobacteraceae bacterium | reverse complement strand
GGCACCGTGCCAGCCGTCCCAGGCCAGCCATAGAAGATAGGCGACGCCGCCCCAACGCAGGATCTGATAGATGGCCGGTACATCGATCACCAGCGCGCTCAGGCCGGTTGCCGCGACCATCCCGATGATGAGAAGCCCGAGCGCCACGCCAGCAACCGCCGCAAAGCCCGCGCGCCGCCCCTCGCTGAGGGTCAGGATCGCCAGATAGACCATATTGGGTCCGGGCGTCAGCTCGACGGCAAGAGAGGCGATGGTGAACGCGACAAGCGCGGTGAGGGAGAAATCCATGCTCCTGTCTAGCTACGCAAACGGGGGCGGGCAAATGCCTTTAGAACAAACTCCCCTGCCCCGGGCCGCCGGTCTTGCGTGCGCGCGGCTTGGCCAGCGCGGACGACGGCGCTGCGCCGCCCGCGCCGTCGGCTACCGCGCCGTCGGCTACCGCGCCGACGCGACCATCGGTGAATTCAATTTCCAGGCGCAGTCCCGGACTCACCGCCGCGGCGCTGTGCAGCGGGCGGCCGGCACCGTCACGCACCAGCGCAAAGCCGCGCGCGAGCACGCCGCGATAGGACAAGGCGGCGAGCAGTTGCGCGGCGGTGGCAAGGCGGTCGCCGCGGCGCAGACGCAGGATTTTTTCCGCGCGTTGGCCCCGATCGCCGAGCGCCGCTACTCTTTCGCCGGCGCGCGCAAGCCGGACGCGCAGGAGCTGCGGGGTGAAGCGCGCCGCGATATGCGCGTATTGCCGCTCGTGCCGATGCGCATTGGCACGCAGCGCCTGCGGCAGGCGTTCGCCCAGCATGTCCAACGTTTGCCGCTGCCGCTCCAGCAGCCGGTCGAATGTGGGCAGCGTGCGCGTGAGCGCGCGCAGTTCCTTGCGCCGTTGCTCGATGCCGCGCTGCCAGCCGGCAATATGGCGATTGGCCAACCCGGCAATGCGCGTGATTAACTCCGCGCGCACCGGCACCGCCATCTCCGCCGCCGCGGTCGGCGTCGGCGCGCGCCGGTCGGCGGCAAAATCGATCAGCGTGATGTCGGTCTCATGGCCTACCGCGGAAATCAGCGGGATCATGCTCTCCGCCGCCGCGCGCACCACGATCTCCTCGTTAAACGACCACAAATCCTCCAGCGAGCCGCCGCCGCGGGCGACGATCAGCACGTCGGGACGCGGGAGCGGTCCGCGCGGCTCCAGCGCATTGAAGCCGTGGATCGCCGCGGCCACCTGCTCCGCCGCGCCCTCGCCCTGCACTTTCACCGGCCAGACCAGCACCTGGCGCGGAAAGCGGTCGGCCAGCCGATGCAGAATGTCGCGGATCACCGCGCCGGTGGGCGAGGTGACGACGCCGATCACGTCGGGCAGGAACGGCAAAAGCTGCTTGCGCGCCTCGTCGAACAGGCCTTCGGCGGCGAGCTTTTTCTTGCGCTCCTCCAGCAGCGCCATGAGCGCGCCTAAGCCCGCCGGCTCCAGGGTCTCGATGACGATCTGGTATTGCGAGCGGCCCGGATAGGTGGTGATGCGGCCGGTGACGACCACTTCCAGCCCCGCCTCGAGCTTGATCTTGATGCGCGTGGAAACGTTGCGCCAGATCACGCCGGCGAGAGATGCCTTGTCGTCCTTGAGGTCGAGATAGATATGGCCGCTGGTATGATACTTGACATTGCCCAATTCGCCGCGCACGCGGACATGATCGAAGCCTTCTTCGATCGTGCGCTTGAGCGCCGCCGAAAGCTCGGAGACGGTCAATTCCACAACGTTGATGCGGGGAGCGTCACTCATGGGGGCCGAATCTCTTGCGATGATCGGGGGCCATGCTACACCACCTGACGTGCATCTCTACCACCGAGCCGCAAGCTCATGAACATCCTCCTTCTCGGTTCCGGCGGGCGCGAACATGCGCTGGCCTGGAAAATCGCGGCAAGCCCGCTGGTGGAGCGGCTCACCTGCGCGCCGGGCAACGCCGGCATCGCCCGCGAGGCGGAGATCGTCAATCTTGATATCGGCGACCATGCGGCGGTGATCGCCTTTTGCCGGGCGAACAAGATCGACCTCGTGGTGGTCGGGCCGGAAGGACCGCTCTGCGCCGGCATCGTGGATGACCTCGAAGCCGCCGGCATCAAGGCCTTCGGGCCGAGCAAGGCCGCCGCGCGGCTGGAAGGCTCCAAGGGTTTCACCAAGGATCTTTGCAAGGCTAATAACATTCCCACCGCCGCCTATGAACGTTTCGCCGCGACCGCGCCCGCCAAGGCTTATGTGCGCAAAAAGGGCGCGCCCATTGTCATCAAGGCCGACGGCCTCGCGGCCGGCAAAGGCGTGGTTGTGGCGAACACCATCGAGGAAGCCGAAGCCGCGCTCGACATGATCTTCGGCGGCGGCCTGGGCGAGGCGGGCACCGAGGTGGTGGTGGAGGAATTCTTGCGCGGCGAGGAAGCCTCGTTCTTCGTGCTGTGCGACGGCGAGAATGCCGTCCCGCTCGCCACGGCGCAGGACCACAAGCGCGCCTTCGACGGCGACCAAGGTCCCAACACCGGCGGCATGGGCGCCACTTCGCCCGCTCCCATCGTGACGCCGGACGTGTCGCGACGCGTCATGGACGAGATCGTTCTGCCGACCCTGCGCGCGATGAAAGCCATGGGCGCGCCGTATAAGGGCGTGCTCTATGCCGGGCTGATGCTGACCGCCCAAGGGCCGAAGCTGATCGAATACAACGTGCGCTTCGGCGATCCGGAATGCCAGGTGCTGATGCTGCGGCTGATGTCGGACCTGGTGCCGGCGCTGGTCGCCGCGCGCGATGGCATGTTGAAGAATTTCGACCTGCGTTGGTATCCCGACGTGGCACTGACCGTGGTCATGGCGGCCAAGGGCTATCCCGGCAGCTACGCCAAAGGCTCGGCGATCGAAGGCCTGGATGAAGCCGCCGCCGTCGAAGGCGTGGAGATTTTTCACGCCGGCACCAAATTGGAAGGCGGCAAGATCGTCGCCAATGGCGGGCGCGTGCTCAACGTCAGCGCGATCGGCAAGACCGTGGCGGAAGCGCAGGCGCGCGCCTATGCGGCCGTCGATAAAATCCGTTGGCCCGGCGGCTTCTGCCGCCGCGATATTGGAAAGCGCGCGATCGAGAAAACCTCCTAGCGCCGCGCCGTGAAAAAATCCCGTAGCAGCACGGCGGCTTCGCTCTCGCTGACGCCGCCGTAAACTTCCGGCCGGTGATGGCAGGTAGGTGCGGAGAAAAACCGCACGCCGTTGTCCACCGCTCCGCCCTTGGGGTCTTCCGCGCCGTAATAAAGCCGCCGGATGCGCGCGAACGACATCGCCGCCGCGCACATGGCGCAGGGTTCCAGCGTCACATAGAGATCGCAGCCGGAAAGCCGTTCCGAGCCCAGCGCCGCCGCCGCGGCGCGGATCGCCAATAGCTCCGCATGCGCGGTGGGGTCGCGGTCGGCCAGGGTGCGGTTGCCGGCGCGCGCCACCACCGCGCCGTCGCGCACGATGACGCAGCCGACCGGCACCTCACCGCGCGCCTGCGCGGCGCGGGCTTCTTCGAGCGCGATATCCATGAATGAAGCCACTGCGCCTTCCTTCACCGGCGTGTCCGCCCTTGTGCCGGGCATCCACGCCTTTATACACATTGCGCTATGGCCAATGACAAATCCAAAGCTGGGAAACCCGGACACGCGCCGTTTCGGGGCAAGCCCTTGCGCGGAAAGAAGCTGAAAACCGCGTTGCCGCGTCCGGTCCCCACTGCCGCAATCCCGGAGCGCAAATCCGCCGAGCGCATCGCCAAGGTGATCGCGCGGGCCGGCTTGTGCTCCCGCCGCGAGGCGGAAGCGTGGATCGCGGCAGGGCGCGTCGCCGTCAACGACAAGGTGATCCCGTCGCCGGCGCTCAATGTGCGTCCCAGTGACCAAATCACGGTGGACGGCCAGCCGCTGCCGCAGCGCGAGCGCACGCGGCTTTTCCTCTATCACAAGCCGCGCGGGTTGGTGACGACCCATGCCGATCCCGAGGGGCGGACAACGATCTTCGGCGCGCTGCCGAAGCATCTGCCGCGCCTGATCAGCGTCGGCCGGCTCGACTTCAACACCGAAGGGCTGCTGCTGCTCACCAACGACGGCGGGCTGGCGCGCGTGCTCGAATTGCCGCAGACCGGCTGGCTGCGGCGCTACCGCGTGCGCGCGCTCGGCCGCGTCACGCAAGGCCAGCTCGACGGCTTACGCGGCGGCGTCGAGATCGCGGGCGTGCGCTATGGCCCCATCGAAGCAACGCTCGACCGCGAGCAGGGCGCGAACGTCTGGCTCACGTTCGACATCCGCGAGGGCAAGAACCGCGAGGTGCGCAACGTGCTCGAATATCTCGGCCTGAAGGTGAACCGGCTGATCCGCGTGTCCTTCGGCCCGTTCCAGCTCGGCGAGTTGGCCGACGGCGCGGTGGAGGAAGTGCCCACGCGGACGCTGCGCGAGCAGCTCGGCGAGCGCATTGCGGCGCAGGCGAGCGTGGATTTTGCGGGACCGGTCGTCGAACGCGAGCAACCCGTCCATAGCAAGGCCCCCTCACCCTCCGCGCCGCTGCGCGGCGCTCCCCCCTCTCCCCGAGCGCGGGGAGAGGGTGGCGAGCGGAGAACCCGCGAG
>JBBDNZ010000092.1:1846-4701 GCA_040877285.1 Xanthobacteraceae bacterium | reverse complement strand
CGGCTTGACCCCGATCATGGGGCCGGAGGGCACGACCGGCAGGGCGAATTTGCGTTCGACCGCGCGGCCGCCGGATTCCGCCATGCGGATGGTGAACTGCGCCTGCAAGGGACGCGTCGTTTCCGGCTGCTTGTCGAGCGAGACCCTAAAGCTCGCCTTGCCCTGTTCATCCGTCAGCGGCAGATCCTGCAGCGGCGTGCGCGTGGCGGTCACCTCTTCGTCGGAAGGCCCGAAGACATAACCGGCAAATCCCGGCCGCTCCTTGGCTGCCGCGACGACGAGCTCGCCTTCGAGATCGAGTTCCGCCGCCGGCGCGCCGTAAAGGTAGCGGCCGGAAATGGCGAGTTCCGCGGGGGCGGCGGCGGAAATGCCGCTGGCCGTGGAAGTGAGTTCGAATTCCAGCCGGTCGGGGACGTAGTCCTCGACCAGGAACGTTGCCTCGCCGACCGGCGAGCCTTTGGGATCGGTATAGGCGCGCACCCGCCAGGTGCCGGTTGATGCCGTGGGCGTAATCGCCACGCTCAGGCTGTGCCCGCCGACGCCCTGATCGGGCACCACCGCGCGGCGATATTCCACGCCGTCCGGGCGCTCGACCACCAGGGTGAGCGGGGCGCCGAGCGCCGCCGTGCCGCGGCCATCGCGCAGCAGCGCGGTGACATGAACCGTTTCGCCGGAACGGTACACGCCGCGCTCGGTATAAACGAAGGCATCGAGTCCGGCGGGCATGACGCGACCGGTGACCCCGCGGTCCGACAGATCGAACGGCGGCGTCTTCAGGCTGAGAAAGGCGTAGTCGTTGCGCTGGTCGGTGGCGATCAGGAGCGCGGGGGCCAAACCGCCCTCCCCGCGCGCCAAGCCGGGCTCGAAATGAGCGTAGCCGGTGCCGTCGGTCTTGCGCGTGGCAAGAACCTCGTTGCTGCGCGAGACAAGACGGACCTCCACCAGCCCCTTGGGGTCGGCGGTGGACAGCAGATGCACGAAGACGTGGATGCCGTCGTTGCCGTAATAAGCGCTAAGTCCGAGATCGGAGACGATGAACCATTGCGTGGCCAGCGTCCCGTAGTCGTTCAACGCCGCCTCTTTCGGCTCGGCCACCATCACATAGACGCCGGGCGCGAGCTCGCCCAGGGTCTGATCGACCGGAAAAGTGGTGGTGACGTCGGCGTTGAGCGGCCGCTCGACGGCAAGCTCGCCTTTCCATACCCTCGCGGCCCGCTCGGCGGCGAATTGGTCGATTTCGTAGCGGTCGAGATTGCGCTGAAAGTCGCTGCCGATCACCGCATCGGTCAGACTGCGGTCGCTGATGCGAAATATTTCAACCTTGACGATATCGGTGTTGACGCTGATGAGCGGAATGCCGTGCTGGCCGGTGCGCGGCAGCACATAGGTCTTGCCGCTAAACCGAACGAAGGGCTTGCGGTCGCGCACATAGATGGTGAAGTCGGCGGACTTGGCGAGCGTTTCCTTGACCACCGACGGCAGCCCCGCGCGCAGCGTCACGGTATAGCGCTCGCCGTGCTTGAGGCCCTCCACGCAGAGTTGTTTCTCGTCCACCGTGACGGCCGGGCGATCGACGCCGCCGACGGCAACGAAGGGAGAAAGATCGGCGCGCTTGCCCGGCAGCCCTTCCGAGAATTGGAAGCAAGCGCGTGGTGAAGATGCTTCGGCGTCCACCGAATAGTCGAGCAGGCGGAAGCCGTGCTCGTCGCGCAGGCGCTCGTATTGGGCGCGCACGTCCGCCGCTTCGCGCAGTTCGAGCGCAAGGCGCAGCGCGTCCAGCGCCGGCCTCCACAATTTGCGCTCGGCGAAAGTGCGGCCGAGGATGACGAGGCTTTCCGCTTCCTCGTTGCGCGAGGCGGTGCGCTGATAGGCGACATAGGCGGCGGTCGATGCGCGCTCGAGCAACAGGGCCTTTTCGCGCTCGTTGGCGGCTCCGATCTGCAAAATCGCGCGCGCAAGCCGCAACCAGGTCGCGCCGTCATTGGGCGCCGCCGTCACGGCTTGTCCGAGCAATTGCAGGCCGTTGCGATAGTCATTGCGGTTGAAGGCGGCTTCGGCCTCCTGGCGCAGAACCGAGGCCGATTTTTCCACCCGGCCTGCATCGCGCTTGATCTCCGCCTCGAGCCGGATCGCAGCGTCCGCAAGCTCCACCCGTTGGAAGGCCTTTTCGGCGGCGCCGGCTGGAACGCAGGCAAGGACGGCAAGCGCGGCAAATAGGCCGGCGCGGACAACGGCGAACATGGATGGAGCCTCCCCTGGAATCGAAGCGGAATATCACGAGAGCGCGGGAACGTGTCGAGGTCGTGGCTATTTCATGCGCATTTCGCCGAGTGTCGAACGATTTACAGCCGTAACAGGCGTTATCCCGCACGATATTGTGCTTCGAAACATCTTAGACCTGCCGTAAATCGCCAGTCTACGGCGCTGCAGGGGCAATCTCTGGAAGCTGGCGACCCCGGGAGGACTCGAACCTCCGACCTTCAGCTTAGAAGGCTGCTGCTCTAATCCGCTGAGCTACGGGGCCCCGAACGCCGTCGTGGCGTGCGCTTCGGTTTATCCGGATGGGGGACGCAAGGAAATAGCACAGCGGCCTTCCGGTGAGAGCGCGCTGGACCGGGCGCCGCGGAGGCATGGCCGGAAATCGCCGTTTCCCTGAGCCAGCGCCGCCTCCATAGCTCCAAGACTGCCTGTAAAACCACGGTAAGTCCTTACCGAAACTCAGTTTTAACAAATTTCAGCAAGTATTTCTGAAATGCCTGAATTCGGCATCCCCGGCTCCAAATGACAGAAGTCCTTGATCGCGCAGCCCCCGATGGCGCTCAAGCCGCCGCCGACAGCGGCGGCGCGGCCGGTGC
>JBBDNZ010000092.1:0-1836 GCA_040877285.1 Xanthobacteraceae bacterium | reverse complement strand
CCCCCCCCCCCCCCCCCCCCCGCGGCCGGTGCGGGCAACCGCACGCCGCTATGCTTCGTGGTGGAAGAAGCGGCGAGCATCCGGCATTTTCTGTCGCTGATCCTGCACGGGTCCGGCATCGATACGGAAGAATTCGCCGACGGTGCCGCGCTGCGTCAGGCGATTGTCAAGCGCAAGCCGGATCTGACCTTCATCGACATCCCGCTCGACTCCAGCGATGCCATCGAATCCGTCGTCACACTCGGCAAACAGATTTATACCGGTTCCATCCAGCTCATGAGCAACCGCGGTTCCGCGGTGCTCGAACACGTCAAGGCCATCGGCGGGCAGCATAACCTCAAGATGCTGCCGGTGCTGAAGAAGCCCTTCGACACTTCCACCATCCTCAAGATCATCCAGGAGCTCAAGCTCGGTCATCCGCCGACCGTGGCGGCGCGCATCGGACTCGACGAGGCGCTGGCCAACAATTGGATCGAGTTTTGGTACCAGCCCAAAATCGACCTGCGGCGAAAGCAGCTCGCAGGCGCCGAGGCCTTCGCACGCGCCAATCATCCGCAACACGGCTTCCTGGCGCCCGAGGCCTTTCTGCCCGGCGCCAGCGAAGCCGAACTCGCCAAGCTTTCCGAGAAGGCGTTGATCAACGTGCTGAAGGCGGGTCAGAACTTTGCCAAGCTCGGCGTCAATTTGCGGCTGGCGCTCGACATACCGGTGAGCGCGCTGGTCAAGTTGCAAGTTCCGGAAATTCTGCGCGCAAACCGGCCGGATCTTGAGAATTGGCCGGGCCTCGTGATCGATGTAAGCGAGGAGCAGATTATCGGCGATCTTGCGCTTGCCAACGAACTTGCAAAAAAACTCAATCCGATGAATGTCGTACTCGCCATCGACGATTTCGGGCGCGGGCATTCGGCGCTGACTCGGCTCAAGGAACTTCCGTTTGCAGAACTGAAGCTTGACCGCAACTTCGTCGTCGATAGCGCCAGCGACAAGACCAAAGCCCCGCTATGCAAGACGGTCATCGATCTTGCGCACAATTTCGGCAGCGTCGCGGTCGCCCTCGGCATCGAGAAGGCGTCCGACGCCATGGCGCTGGTGAGCATGGGTTGCGATTTCGGCCAGGGCTTTCTGCTCGGCCAACCGATGCCAGAGGACCGTTTCGCCTCGTTGCTACGCCAGCGGGCTCAAGCCGCCCAGCGGCCCAATGCGGCCGCCGATGTGGGCGCGACTGCCGATGCAGGCGCAGTCGCGGAACAAAGCCCGGCGTAAGCGCCGTCTCAATCGTTTGATTGCGTCAATGCGTCCAGCCTTCGCGCCGGCCGAAGGCAAAATTGTCGGCATAGGCGATCCCGCGCCGCGCCGGCCGCTTGGGTTCGAAAACCTGATAGGCGATGCCATGATGCTCGCAATAGGCGATCGCTTCCTCTTTGCTGGCAAAGCGCAGCCGCAGTTGCTGCTTCATGTCGCCTGAACTGGTCCATCCCATCAGCGGTTCGACCAGCCGCGGCTCTTCCGGCTCGTAATCCAGAATCCATTCCTTGGTCTGGGCGCTGCCGGATTGCATCGCCGTCTTGGCTGGCCGATAGATACGTGCAGTCATGGTCGCGCTATCAAGTCCTTCGTCGCGGGCTTCGTACAATGCCGCCGGCAAGGTGATGGTCGGGGCAGCAGGATTTGAACCTGCGACCCTCTGCTCCCAAAGCAGATGCGCTACCAGACTGCGCTACGCCCCGAGCCTGACGAAATCCTCAACAAAATCAGATCGTCGCGCCTGATTACACGGTCGACCCCGTCCCTTCAAGTTTGGCGGCCGGCGCCCTCTTCGGCCAGCCGGGATCAAGC
>JBBDNZ010000091.1:0-4786 GCA_040877285.1 Xanthobacteraceae bacterium | reverse complement strand
CAGGCCTTGGAGACGTTATAGGCGATGTTGGTGGCAAGCGCGGTCTTGCCCATGCCCGGGCGGCCGGCGAGGATGACCAGGTCGGAGGGCTGCAACCCGCCCATCATGCGGTCGAGGTCATCGAGACCGGTTGCCAGGCCGGATAATTTTCCGTCGCGCTGGAACGCGTGAGCAGCCATGTCCACCGCGGTGGTGAGCGCCTGGGCGAAGCGCTGGAAGCCGCTGTCATAGCGGCCGATCTCGGCGATTTCATAGAGCCTGCGCTCGGCGCTCTCGATCTGCTCGCGCGGTGCGAAATCCACCGGAGCGTCGAAGGCGACATTGACCATTTCCTCGCCGATCAAGATCAGCGCGCGGCGGACCGACAGGTCGTAGATGGTGCGGCCGTAGTCTTCCGCGTTTATGACGGTGGTGGCCTCGGCGGCAAGCCGCGCGAGATATTGGCTCACGGTCATGCCGGCGATGTCGGTATCGCCCGGCAAGAACGTCTTCAGCGTCACCGGGGTCGCGAGCTTGCCGGCGCGGATGAGGCCGCGCGTCAGTTCATAGATTTTCTGATGAATCGGCTCGAAGAAGTGCGGCGGCTCAAGAAAGTCGGAAACCCGGTAAAAGGCCTCGTTATTGACCAGAATGGCGCCAATCAGCGCCTGTTCGGCCTCAATATTATGCGGAGCCGCCCGATAGAGCGGGGCGGCGGGTTCCGGCAGCTTGCGCGCGGTCGAATCAGCCTGAGCCATGAATGTAGTGCTACGCTAGAGGAATGTGGACGTAGCATGGCAAGCGGCACGTCGTGGGAATGATTGCGGCGTTGTACCGTAATTCACGCTACCCACATAACAACAGTGCGCAAGTCCGCGTTTTCGCTTGACCGTCACTCGCCGGCGAGCCTGAACGGCGTGCGCTGTCCGCCTTCGGCCGCCCGCAGGCGGCGCTCCTGGTGCAAAATATAGTCCCGCGTGATCGGCACGACGTCCTGGCGTTTGGTGAGCTGGAGCTGGAACACCATCATGGCGTGCTGCCGGAAGCTCATCTCGGAGCAGGCAAGGTAAAATTCCCACATGCGCGCGAAGCGTGGATCGTAGAGCCGCCCGGCGTCCTCGCGATGGGCAAGGAAGCGCTCCCGCCAGGCCTTCAGGGTCTCGGCGTAATGCAGGCGCAGGATCTCGATATCCGTCACCAGCAGTCCGGCGCGCTCCACGGAAGGCAGCACCTCGGAGAGCGCGGGAATATAGCCGCCCGGGAAAATATATTTCGCGATCCAAGGGTTGGTGATGCCGGGGCCTTCGGAACGGCCGATCGAGTGCAGCAACAAAATCCCGTCGTCCGCCAGCAGTTCGGCGCAATGGCGGAAGAAAGCCTCGTAGAAATTGACTCCGACATGCTCAAACATGCCGACGGAAACAATGCGGTCGAACTTGCCCCCCATGTCACGATAGTCTTCGAGTCGGAAATCGACGCTTCGGGAAAGGTTTTTTTCCACCGCCCGCCGTTGCGCCAGCGCGAGCTGCTCTTTCGACAAAGTGATGCCGGTCACGCGCGCGCCGCAAAATTCGCCGAGATAGAGCGCAAGCCCGCCCCAGCCGCAGCCGATGTCGAGGACATGCTGGCCCTGGGTGACCAGGAGCTTGGCGGCGAGATGGCGTTTCTTGGCCAACTGCGCGTCATCGAGCGACTGCTCGGGGTTCTCGAAATAGGCGCAACTATATTGCCGGTCGGCATCGAGAAAGAGCGAATAGAGCCGCCCGTCGAGGTCGTAATGATGAGCGACATTACGCCTGGCGCGGTGCCGTCCATTGAACTGCTGCCAGCGCCGGTTCAGGTAACGCAACAGCCATAGGGGCCGTCCCCAGCGGGGCGCAATCGCGTCGTTTTGACCGACGATCCCGAGCACGTCGGCGATGGTGCCCTCTTCGACGACGACGGTGCCGTCCATAAAGGCTTCGCCGAATTTAAGTTCGGGGTCGAAGAAAACCCCGCGCTGGGCCGCGCGGCAGGTAAAGCGCACAGTCGCGGGCCGTCCGGTTCCATCGCCGAAGTCGAAGATCCGGCCGGAGGCGGTGATAACCCGCAGACGGCCCAGGCGGATAAAGCGTTTCAGCACGAATTGAAGCAACCATTCCATTGGCCGCCTCCACCACTCGACAACATACCGCCGCACCACGCGGTCGGCTGCGCCGACCTAAACCATGCAATTAAAAACGTTCGATTGTATGAGACAAATCAAAAAATGGCCGCTATGGCTTTGCGGCGGAGACAGTATTCCTAGACAGTCAAGAACCGGCCATATTTTATCGGCTCTCATAATAATAATCGGCTCTTTTTTTGGAGCAATCATGCGCTAATGCTGTGCAACTTTGTAGCGTCTGCGATGTGACAGGAGGATACCTTGTTGAGCGGAAGGCGGATTGCTGTGGCGGTTCTGGTGCTTGCCGGCTGGGGAGGGGCCCCGGCATGGGCGCAAGAGGACCTTACGGAGGGCAAGACGCCGGCCCAACTCTTCGCCTCGGATTGCGTCGGCTGTCATCGCAGCGCCCAGGGACTGGCCAAAATGGACCCGGAGTCCTTGCCGGGCTTCCTGCGCGTGCACTACACCGCCAGCAAGGAAAGCGCGGGCTTGCTTGCCGAATATCTGCTTTCCCTGGGTGCGCCAAAGCCGGCTTCCACCCGCGCCGCCCAGCCGGCGGCCAAGCCGGTGCCAAAACCAGCGCCGAAGCCGGAGGCTCAGCAGGCCGTGAAGCCGGAAACCGAGCCGGCCAAGAAACCGGAGAGCGAGCCGGCTGCGAAGCCGGAGGCTCAGCAGGCCGTGAAGCCGGAAACCGAGCCGGTCAAGAAACCGGAGAGCGAGCCGGCTGCGAAGCCGGAGGCTCAGCAGGCCGCGAAGCCGGAAACCGAGCCGGTCAAGAAACCGGAGAGCGAGTCGGCTGCGAAGCCGGAAACCGAGCCGGCCAAGAAGCCTGAAACCGAGCCAGCGCCGAAGCCGGAAACCGAGCCGGCCGCCAAGCCGGCTGCTAATCCGCAGTGACCGGCGCGCCCGCAAAGCCGAACGGTTAGTCTGATTTCTGTTCCGGCGTTTTCTCGCCCTTTGCTTCCTGCGCATGGCGCGCCTCGACCACCTCCGGTTCGAAGAAGACTTCTTCCGCCACGGCAAGCGCGGCTTCCTGCGCCTGTTCGGCCTCCTGCCGGCGGACGGTAACGTCCTCGCCGCGGGCGATCCGCTTGGCTTCGTCCGCGCTGCGCGCCACTGTGACGCTGATCGACACCTCGACTTCGGGATGAACCTGAATAGCCACCTTGTACATCCCGATCGCCTTGATCGGTGCCTGGAGCAGGATCTGCGAACGCGTCACGGCGACGCCGTCTGCGCCGAGCAGGCCCGCAATGTCGCGGGTGGAGACCGAGCCGTAGAGCTGGCCCGTTTCGCTGGCCTGACGCACCACGACGATGCTCTTGCCGTCGATCTTGGTTGCGGCCTTTTCCGCTTCGCCGCGCTGTTGGAGATTGCGCGCTTCGAGGTCCTGTTTCATGCCTTCGAAGCGGGTCTTGTTTTCCTTGGTGGCGCGCAGCGCCTTTCCCTTGGGCAGCAGATAGTTGCGCGCAAAGCCGTCCTTGACGCGCACTAGGTCGCCCATCTGGCCGAGTTTGGCGACGCGTTCGAGCAGGATTACTTCCATTGTCTCTTCTCCGTAGGTTTTCATTCCGTTGATTGACGTATCAGTGAAGTGTCGGCGGTCCGCGCTTTCGCATGGCGCGGCCGCGAAGATCGAGTGCGGTGTCGGCCAGTCCGAGCACCGACATGATCAATACCGGCCAATTAAGGATGATAACCGCAGCATAGACGCCGCCGAGGACGAAGGGGCGGGCGTCGATGCCGCGCGTAACGACATGCAGCACGGCGAAGCCCAGGCAGGCGTAAGCCATCAACAGGGTGGCGGCAAAAATGTCGGCGATGATGCCCGGTATCCCGGGAAGGAAGACGCCTGCGACCGCCGCGCCGAGAAATGCCGGCGTCAGGCGCGGAAAGGCGATGGCCGAAAGGTCCGGCCAGGGCCGGCGCAATTGACCGGAAAGTTTCACAATCCGCGCCGCCAGCCAGACATTGACCAAGTGGATGATGGTGGTGGCGGATGCCGCCACCGGTGGCGCCAAGACGGCCAGCATGTCGGAATCGATAATTCTGGCCGCAGCAACGTCGGCGTCGGGAGCGCGCGAGGCGCGGAGACCGAAGGCGGCTTCGATGGCGCGCCGCAAATTTTCATGAAAGCTTTCGGCATCGATGCCGAAATAGGGGATTGCGACAACGACGCTCAGGGCTCCGATGACGGCGGCCCACAGCAGCAGCCGCCCGATCGGATACCATTCAATGCCGCCTGCGGCTGCCCCTTCCACGCGGCGCGCCAGCAGCGCGAGATAGCTCAGCCACCAGGCCGGCAAGCCGATCGCAACAAAGAATGTCAGGAAAAATAGTGATCCAAATACCAGGCCAAGAGCGCCGGCGGCGCAAAGAGCGGCGACCATGCCCGCCCAATAGCTCCATCCGATTCCGGCAATCAGGATTGGCAGCGGCGACAGATAGAAGAGCAGCAGGGCAAAAAACGATCCCGACGCCAGCGATGCGAACAGCAACGCCGACGCCATTCCTGCGCCAATCCCGACGAGTATAATCTGCGCCATTCCGAGCTGTCCCGCTCCGTTCCCGGGCGGTTAGAGGCGGATCGAGGTCCGCCCCAACCATCGGCCGCCGGACCATTCCGCCGGCCGGGATGCACTGTGGGCCCGGGTTAAACCC
>JBBDNZ010000090.1:3157-4815 GCA_040877285.1 Xanthobacteraceae bacterium | reverse complement strand
ATCACGCTGACCACTTCCGGCGTGGTGCCGGAAATCGCGCGCGCGGGCGAGGAAATCGGCGTGATGCTGGCGGTGTCGCTGCATGCGGTGCGCGACGATTTGCGTAATGAGCTGGTGCCGCTCAACCGCAAATATCCGATCGCGCAGCTGCTCGATGCCTGCCGCAATTATCCAGGCGTCTCCAACGCGCGCCGCATCACCTTCGAATATGTGATGCTCAAGGGCGTCAACGATTCCATCGCAGACGCCAAGGCGCTGGTGCGGCTGCTCAAGGGCATTCCGGCCAAGATCAATCTCATTCCATTCAATCCCTGGCCGGGCACGACATACGAATGCTCGGACTGGGAGCAGATCGAGAAATTCTCCGAGGTGGTGTTCGACGCCGGCTACGCCTCGCCGGTGCGCACGCCGCGCGGGCGCGATATCCTCGCCGCTTGCGGGCAGCTCAAAAGCGCGACGGAAAAGCTTTCCGCCCGCGAGCGGCTGGCGCTGCGCGCCATGGCGATGACGGATTGATTTGATGATAAAAGGAAGCGCGCCTTTATTTATCTTCGCCTCCCCCCTTGCGGGGGAGGTCGCTCGCCGAAGCGTTAGCGCAGGCGTGCGGGCGGGGGGTGTTCTTCGGCCCTGTCCATTTTTATTTCGTACCCCCCTGCCCACCCCTCCCCCGCAAGGGGGAGGGGAGAATTGAAGTGTCCCTTTTCCTCCGCATCGTCGTCATCTTCTTCGCCGCCATCCTGGCGACATGGGCGGCCGGCATCACCATTGCGCTGGCGCTGCTCGGGCCGGAGTGGCACGGCTTCACCGGCGACTTCGCCGAGCGCACCGGTTTCTGGATGCTGGTGGTATTCGCCACGAGCTTCACCGGCGGGATGGTTATTCTTCCGCTGCTCGTCTTTGTCGTGGCGGCGGAGACGCTGCGCTGGCGCTCGCTGCTGATCTATGCAGCGGCCGGCGCCGTCATGCTGATCGGCGGCTATTTCGGCACGGGCATGCACAGCCGTTACGACGAGTCGGTCGGCCGTTCCCCGCCCGTTGCGCGCGAGACGGAAATCGCGGCCGCCGCCGGCGTCGTCTTCGGGCTGGTCTATTGGGCCATCGCCGGGCGCAAGGCCGGGGCCTGGCGTGCGCGCGAGGGTCGCACAGCAGCCTAAATCCTTAAGATTCCGGGCTGTGCATTGCGGCAGCGGGGCTGTTCCACACCCTTGCGGCCAAGGCGCGGACATTGCAAAATTAGGGTGGCATTCAAGGGAATGCCGACGTCATGGGGGAGGTGACCGTGGCAGCGTTTGAAAGCCAAGAATTTATCGTTGGCCTCGCCGTCGCCGCAATTTTGCTGAGCGCGATCGTGGTATCGTCCTTGTTCCGCAACGTCGCTTTTGCGCTCGCGGCCGGGGCCATCGTGTTGCTCTACGTGCAGGGAGGCGTTCCCGGCCTTATCGCCATTTCGAAAGTTCTGGAGAGCGAGTTCCGCGCCATACCGGACTTTTCGCGCGGCCTGATGGTCGGTCTGGCCATGGCCGCCGTATTCCTGCTGGGCGTCCGGCAGCGCTCTTCGTCATCCTAAGCGCCGCCTATTCGCGCCATCGACCGGCATGAACTTGCACCGCGAGGCGTTCTGCCTATAGTCCGCGCGCATTGCCGCCATGGCCCGCGTT
>JBBDNZ010000090.1:0-3147 GCA_040877285.1 Xanthobacteraceae bacterium | reverse complement strand
CGGGTGTCATCGCCCGGCTTGGCCGGGCGATCCAGTATTCCGCGAGCTTTGTCGGCTGCCGTATGACGCGATGAATACTGGATGCCCCGCCTTCGCGGGGCAAGACATGGAATTTCGGCTTGGAGTGTTTGATGCCTAAGGGCGACGTGAAGAAAGTGGTGCTCGCCTATTCGGGCGGGCTCGACACTTCCATCATTCTGAAATGGCTGCAAACCGCCTATGGCTGCGAGGTCGTCACCTTTACGGCCGACCTTGGCCAGGGCGAGGAGCTTGAGCCGGCGCGCAAGAAAGCGCTGCTGCTCGGGATCAAGCCGGAAAACATTTTCGTCGAAGACCTGCGGGAAGAATTCGTCCGCGACTACGTCTTTCCCATGTTCCGGGCCAACGCGCTCTACGAGGGGCAATATCTGCTCGGCACTTCCATCGCGCGGCCGCTGATCGCCAAGAAGCAGATCGAGATCGCGGAGAAGGTCGGCGCCGACGCGGTGGCGCACGGCGCCACCGGCAAGGGCAACGACCAGGTGCGCTTCGAACTGGCCTATTACGCGCTCAAGCCCGACGTCACGGTGATCGCGCCGTGGCGCGAATGGGATCTCACCTCGCGCAGCAAGCTGATCGCGTTTGCCGAGAAGCATCAAATCCCGATCGCCAAGGACAAGCGCGGCGACGCGCCGTTTTCCGTGGACGCCAACCTGTTGCACGCCTCCTCTGAAGGAAAGATTCTGGAAGACCCCGCGCAGGAAGTGCCCGATTACGTCTATTCGCGCACCGTCGATCCGGAAAAGGCCCCGGACAAACCGGCCGTCATCGCGGTGGACTTCGAGAAGGGCGACGCGGTGGCGATCGACGGCACGAAGCTGTCGCCCGCCGCGCTGCTGACCAGGCTCAACGAGCTGGGCCGCGCCAACGGCATCGGCCGGCTCGATCTGGTGGAAAATCGCTTTGTCGGCATGAAGTCGCGCGGCATGTACGAGACGCCGGGCGGCACCATCCTGCTTGCCGCGCACCGCGGCATCGAGTCGATCACGCTCGACCGCGGCGCCGCGCATCTGAAAGACGAGTTGATGCCGAAATACGCCGAGCTGATCTACAACGGCTTCTGGTTCGCGCCGGAACGCGAGATGTTGCAGGCCGCCATCGACAAGAGCCAGCAATATGTGACGGGGCGCGTGACGCTGAAACTCTACAAGGGCTCGGTCGCCGTGACCGGGCGCGAGAGCAAATATTCGCTCTACGACCAGGACCTCGTGACCTTTGAGGAAGGCAAGGTGGCCTACGACCACCGCGACGCCGCGGGCTTCATCAAGCTCAACGCGCTGCGCCTGCGCACGCTGGGGCAGCGGAGGCGGAAATTGAAATTGCCTTAAATCTCTTTCATAGGCGGAGCGGCCTTACGGTCTTGAAAGAGGAGATAGTCCGATGGGCAGGAACGCAGCAACGAGGTGTATGCTGTCGGCGCTGGTCTTGACGCTTGCGGCCTGCTCGTCGGGCAGCAAACAGGCGGCTGTAAATCCCAATCTGTATCCCGTCGATTACAAGCGGGAAATCCTCGCCGCCATGCGGCAGTTGCTGGCCGATCCGACTCAAGTGCGCGACGCCTTCATCAGCGATCCGGTGCTGACGCCGGTCGATAAGGATCAGCGCTATGCGCTTTGCTTGCGCGCCAATGCGCGCGATGCCAAGGGGCAATACACCGGTTCCGCGGATAGCATTGCCTATTTCTACGGCGGCCACCTCAATCTGTTTGTTAGGGCAAAGGGCGACGAATGCAGCAAGGCGGCTTACAAACCGTTTCCCGAGCTGGAGAAACTCACATTTTCCAGATAGCCGGCATGCCTCGAAGCAAAATGCGGGCGTGAAACCCGGATTCTGCCGCCGCAAGTACGTGCAGCCCGCGCTTGCGGCGGCCGGCGGCGAAACGCGGTCGTTATGCCGCGGGCCTGATCGCGTTGTCGATGCTGAGCCGGCCGCCGGCGGTTACGAACAACGCCAGCAGCCCGCCGATGATGGTGACGTTCTTCCAGAATTGTATGGCCTGCAGCGCCTGTTGCTCCGGGGGATAGGCCCAGAAGCCGTGCGCGATCCAGGTTGCCGCCGCGGTGAAGAGGATCAGCACCAGCGCGGCGTAGCGCGTGCCTAATCCGACAAGGAGCCCGACCCCGCCGAGGAACTCGGCAAACGGACCGATATAGCCGAGGAATTCCGGCACCCCGGCGTTCGCCATCGACATGGCGAACTCCGACAGGTTCGTGATCTTGCCCCAGCCGCTTTGCACGAAAATCCAGGCGGCAAGAACGCGCGCAACCAGCAGCAGGGCGTCTTGTCCCGCTGTTACAATGCCGTCGGTGCAGGAGAGGTACGGATGTGACGACGGATTTCCATTCATATCTTCATCCCTAAATTTCCGGCGGTGTTCCTACACTTGCCGGTCCACCATCGCTTTCTTGACCTCGGCAATCGCCTTGGCCGGATTAAGCCCCTTCGGGCATGCCTTGGTGCAGTTCATGATGGTGTGGCAACGGTAGAGCCGGAAAGGATCCTCCAATTCGTCCAAACGCTCCCCGGTCTTTTCGTCGCGGCTGTCGGCGATCCAGCGCTGCGCCTGCAACAGCGCGGCGGGCCCGAGAAAACGCTCGCCGTTCCACCAATAGCTCGGGCAGGCGGTCGAGCAGCAGGCGCACAGAATGCATTCGTAGAGGCCGTCGAGCTTGGCGCGGTCCTCGTGGCTCTGCCGCCATTCCTTCTGCGGCGTCGGCGACACCGTCTGCAGCCAGGGCTGGATCGTCGCATGCTGGGCGTAGAAATTGGTCAGGTCGGGCACCAGGTCCTTGACCACCGGCAGGTGCGGCAAGGGATAGATTTTCACGTCGCCGCCGATCTCGTCCATCGCCTTGGTGCAGGCGAGCGTATTGGCCCCGTCGATGTTCATGGAGCAGGAGCCGCAGACGCCCTCGCGGCAGGAGCGGCGGAAGGTGAGCGTCGGATCGATATTGTTCTTGATCCAGATCAGGGCGTCGAGAACCATCGGCCCGCAGTCGCCGCGGTCGACGTAATAAGTGTCGAGCCGCGGATTGCCTTCGCCTTCCGGGTCCCAGCGGTAGATGCGATAGCGCGTCACCCGGCGCGCGCCGGCCGGCCGCGGCCACG
>JBBDNZ010000089.1:0-26279 GCA_040877285.1 Xanthobacteraceae bacterium | reverse complement strand
TTTTCCGACCTTCCTTCGCCCGCCGAAGCGGGCTTCGCGAAGGCGGGAAACCGGTCCCCACCCCCCGGATCAAGTCCGGGGGCGGGCTTTTTCGGGATCATGCTCTAACGTTCGAGCCAGACGAACTCACGATTGGCCGCTTCGCCCTCAAAGCGCCCCGCCGGACCCTGCTTCATGCGAACCAGCGGCTTGCGGTTGTGATCCTGGACCACCAGCGAGTCTTGCTCGAAGAGCCAGCGCCGGCTCATGAAGAAATTGCCGGGACAGCCGCCCTCCGGCGCGATCGCTCCCTCCACGGCTCCAATGGGCGCGGTGAAATTCATCCCGCAGGCTGCGCCATTGGCCGAAACGAGCCGCCAACGACCGGCCATATCGACCGGGGGCGACGGAGGCGACGGCGCAGTTGCTGGCGTGGCGGGTCCGGCCGGGGAGGGCGCAAAGGGAACGCCCGAGCCAAGCGGGTTGCTGCTGCAACCTGCGAGCGACAAGCCCGCAAGGAGCGCCAAGCCGCGTACGGCCAAACGGCGGAATTCGTCAGTCACCATCGCTTCAAAATGTCCGTTATGTGTCGGCGCGGGATAGCAGATTTCGCGCCCGGTTCAATCCCGCCGCAAAAATGGCCGCCCGTCCGGCCCGAAAAGCCTTGTATTTCAGGATGTCGGCCGCCATCCGGCCAGGCAAATCCCAAGAAACCGCAGCCTTTAGCGGTAACCCTCCTTTAAGCGCGCAGAGGCTAGGCTCTTTTGGTGTCGGCCAGAAGGCCGCGGTCGCGTTTGGGGGATTCCATGGATATCGCAACGGCGCTCGGTCTGGCCGCCGGGGCAGTCGTCCTTAGCTCGCTTATCTTGATGGGCGGCAATCTGGGGATGTTCTTGGATAGCCATGCGGCTATCGTCATTTTCGGTGGCTCCGCCGCGGCGACCCTGATCCGCTTCCCGCTTGCCTCGATCTTCCACGGCATACCGATCGGCGCCAAATACGCCTTTTCCCTGCGCCGGATTACGCAGCGCGAGCTCGTGGACGAGATCGCCGGGTTGGCCGAGGTATCGCGCAAGCAAGGCCCGATCGGCCTGGAAAAGGTCGAGGTGGACGATCTGTTCCTCGCCAAGGGCATTCGCTTCGTTGCCGACGGCTATGACGCCGATTTCATCCGCGACAATCTCGAACGCGACCGCGACAACTTCATCACCCATCTCGACGAGGGACAGAAGATCTATCGCGCCATCGGCGATTGCGCGCCGGCGTTCGGGATGATCGGCACCCTGATCGGCATGGTACAGATGTTCGCCAATATGACCGATCCGTCCAAGCTCGGCCCGTTCATGGCGGTGGCGCTGCTCGCGACCTTCTATGGTGCGGCGGTGGCAAATTTGTTCTGCCTGCCGATCGCCGACAAGCTGCAGCTGAAGCTGCATGACGAAGATATCAACCGCACACTCATCATCGACGGCATCCTGATGATCCGCGGCGCCAAGAGCCCGACGCTCGTGCGCGAGATGCTGCTGGCCTATCTGCCCGAACGGCATCGCCATGAGGAAGCGGAGAGTGAACCGGAGCCGGAACCGGCGCCGGCCTAGCCCCGAACGTTAGACGTTCCGACAGCTTAAGACGCGGACGATGGCAAAAAAGAAAGCAGCGGCGCATGGAGGCGGTCACGGCTGGTTCGTGACCTTCGCGGACCTCATGGGCCTGCTTGTCTCCTTCTTTGTCATGCTGGTCGCATTTTCCACCCAGGACCAGGCCAAGCTCAAGGTCGTCGCCGGCTCCATGCGCGAAGCCTTCGGCGTGCAGGACCGCGTGCGCTATTCCGGCGTCATCGAAATTCTCGGTCTGCCGACCAGGCCAAAACTGAAGAACGCGGCGAATATTCCGCCGGAGGACGCCTCCGCGACGCCCAGTCCCGACCAACACGACTACAACAAAAACTTCGGGGCGAGATTTACCGACGACAAGTCCTTTGCGCTTGCATCCGCGTCGCTGCGCCAGGCATTGCAGGAGATGCCCGAGATCAACGAAGTGTCCAAGAACATCATGCTGGAAGAAACCAAGGAAGGGCTGAACATACAAATCGTCGACCAGGACGGCCGCTCGATGTTCGCCGAAAGTTCCAAGGAGCCCAGCGAGCGCACGCGCAAGCTGGTACAGAAGCTGGCCGGACCGCTCAAGGCCATGCCTTTCCGCATTTCCATCACGGGACACACATCCGCGAGCCGGGTGCCGGCCCGCTCGGGCTACGGGCCGTGGGACCTGTCGGCCGATCGCGCCAATGCCGTGCGCGAAATTCTGCAATCGGAGGGCGTGTCGTCGGCGCACTTGTTCATGGTCGCCGGCAAGGCGGATACGCAACCCCTGTTTCCCGACGATCCCTATATCGCCGCCAACCGCCGCGTTACGATTACCTTGATGCGGGAAGAACCGCCGCTGCCGCCGGGCTTCACGCCCTGATCGCCGCGCGGCGGATTCGCCAATGCGATGACATGCCGCAGAACGCGGTTTATCAGGCCGCTTTGGGCGGCTTGAGCCATGCCATCGAAAGCCGTATTGCAGGGCCGATGACGGTGATATAAGGCCCGTCTCCTGCGCCGCGGCGAGAACCACGTCCATTCATGACCACCACTCAAGAAACGACGCGGACGGCGTCAGCGCCCGAGGATGAAGAATCTCGGGCCGGCCCCGGCTTCTGGAAACTCACACTCGGCAGCCTCGGTGTCGTCTACGGCGACATCGGCACGAGCCCGCTCTATGCCTTCCGCGAGGCGGCCAAAGCGGCGGCGGCGGGCGGCGCCGTGGACCGCGATATCGTCCTCGGCGTGCTGTCGCTCATTCTCTGGTCGCTGATCCTCGTCGTCACGCTTATATACGTGCTGGTGCTGCTGCGGGGCGACAATAACGGCGAGGGCGGGACGCTGTCGCTGACAGCGCTGGCTTTTCGTGCCTTAGGCCGACGCACTATGCCGGTGCTCATGCTCGGCATCGTGGGCGCGGCCATGTTCTACGGATCGTCGCTCATTACACCGGCGCTCTCGGTGCTATCCGCGGTGGAAGGCTTGCAGGTCGTCACGCCGGCTTTCGGCTCCTATGTTCTGCCGCTTACTTTCCTGATCCTAACGTGCCTGTTCGCGGCGCAGTCGTATGGCACCGCAAAAGTTTCGGCGCTGTTCGGCCCCGTTACGGCGGTTTGGTTTCTTGTCTTGGCCGTGATCGGCGGCATGCATATAGCCGACGAACCGGCCGTGCTTGCGGCGATCAACCCGGCCTATGCCATTACCTTTCTCGCCGGCCACGGCATCATCGGACTGGTGACGCTGGGCGCGGTGTTTCTTGTCGTCACGGGCAGCGAGGCGCTCTACGCCGACCTCGGCCATTTCGGCCGCAAGCCGATCCAGGCGGCCTGGCTCTTCGTGGTGTTGCCGGCGCTCCTTATCAACTATTTCGGGCAGGGCGCGCTGGTATTGTCGAACCCCATTACGATCGCAAATCCGTTCTTCCGGCTGGTGCCGGAGTCGATGCTGCTGCCGCTGATCGCGCTCGCGACCGCGGCGACCATCATTGCCAGCCAGGCGGTGATTACCGGCGCCTATTCTCTTACCCAACAGGCGATACAGCTCGGCCTGCTGCCGCGCTTTGAAATTCGCCATACCTCGGAAGCGCTGTACGGCCAAATCTACATACCGCGGATCAACTTTTTCCTGTTTATCGGCGTGATGCTGCTGGTCGGAGTCTTTCGCTCGTCGAGTGACCTCGCCGCAGCTTATGTTCTTGCTGTTGCGGCCACTGAATGGGTTGCCGGACCGCTCGGTTTTCTTGTGATCTGGAGATTGTGGAAATGGCCGTTGTGGGCGGCGGCGCTGTTGATGATGCCTTTCATTTTGATCGACAGCGGTTTTCTAATCGCGACCGGAATGAAGCTGATGGAAGGCGCCTGGGTGCCGGTGGCGTTCGGTGTCGTAGTTATTCTCATCATGGTCACCTGGCGGCGCGGCACCGCGCTGCTTGCGCAGAAGACGCGCCGCACGGAAATCCCTCTGGAGACATTGATCCGCGGTTTCGAGAAGAAGCCGCCACATGTCGTTCCGGGGACGGCGGTATTTTTGACGAGCGATCCGGAATTCGCGCCCACGGCGCTGCTGCACAACCTCAAGCACAACAAAGTGCTGCACGAGCAGAACGTGATCCTCACCGTCGTCATCGCGGATACGCCGCGCGTCCCGCTCAGCGACCGGGTGACCATCACCCCGATCTCTCCCTTGTTCAGAAAAGTCGCGCTCCGGTTCGGTTATATGGAATCCCCGAACGTGCCGCAGGCGCTCGCCATCGCCCGCAAGCACGGCTGGCAATTCGACATCATGTCGACGTCGTTCTTTCTGTCACGCCGCGCGCTCAAGCCCTCGGCGCATTCGGGGATGCCGCGCTGGCAGGACCGCTTGTTTATCGGCCTGGCAAGATCGGCGAGCGACGCAACCGAGTTCTTCCAGATCCCAACCGGGCGGGTGGTCGAGGTCGGCACGCAGGTGACGATTTGATCGCCGGTGAAGGGCGGCGCGGCTAGTAACCGCCGAGTAGCAGCCCGGGATAAAGCGGATATTCGAATATGATTTCGAACAGCAGCCAAATACCGAGTGTGGTTGCCGTCGCTGAAATGGCGCTGGCAAGGAACGACTTGCCGCCGTGCAATTTCATATAGAGGAAAATATAGATCGGCGTAGTTAGCAAAAAGCCGACCGCTGCCACTCCGGCGAGATAGGCCAGAACCCAGAAAATCGCGGAACTGATCCGGCGTGAGGTGGCCACATCATCGCCTTCCATCTTCCACTCGATAACATTTTCCGCGTTGGCGAGACGCCGTAGCGCACGTCCGAGCGTCGTTTCGGTTCGCGCGGCTGCGTCGATCAGCGCAAGCACGATCGTGATCCAGGCGACGAGTACCGGCACCTCGGCCGCGCTTGCCGTATAACTTTCCGCCCAAATCAGGAATCCCACGCCGATGGCCAAAATGACCAGCGCCGCTCCGAAATCGCGCCAATGAATAATTTTCATCATGCGTGTAAATCCCGCGTGCGCACCGGTGCCGTCAGGGGTCACCAGGACGTCATGCAGGCGGCGCGACGTCGAGGCGCCGGTCCGCATACGGGTGCGCCAGGCGCGAATGGCCGGTACAAAGAGGAAAGCGATAATCAAAAGAAACAGAATCAGCGATACCGTGCGGGTAAAGAACACTGTCCAATCGCCGTCCGCCATGTTGAGCGACTGGTGATAGCTGCGTTCGGCGAGTTCGCCGAGGATGAGCGCGATCACCAGGGTGACCCGCGGAAACCCGAAACGGATCATGATATAGCCGAGCACGCCGAATATGCCGGCCAGGACCACGTCGCCAACGGTTTGCCGGAGCGCATAGACGCCGGCGAGCGCCGCCGCGATAACCACCGGCACGAGGATATGCACATCGACTCGGGTGATGAGTGCAAGCGGACGTGCGACCATCACCACGATAACGTTGGAAAACAGCGTCGAAGCCAGCAGTGCCAGGATCAGGCTGAACATCACGCCTTCGTGATGGATGAGCAGCATCGGCCCGGGCTCGATGCCATGCAGCACGAGGACGCCAAGAAAGATGGCCATCTCCGCCGAGCCGGGAATGCCGAAAGACAGCGTGGGAATGAGGGAGCCGCCGTCTTTTGAGTTATTCGAGGCTTCGGGACCGATCACGCCTTCGATATTGCCCTTGCCGAAGGTTTCCGGGTGCTTCGAGATTTGCATCGCTGCGGTGTAGGCCAGGAACGCGGCGACCGTTCCACCGAGCCCGGGGACCGCGCCGATAAAGGTGCCGATGGCGGAGCCCTGCAGTGTCGTCCTCCAGTGCTTGACCGCCAGCCATACTCCTTGCAGCACGCTGGTCACACGTCCTGTCGCACCTTCCGGGGCGATGGTGCCGCCGGAGACCGATAGCGCGATCATCTCCGAAAGCGCGAAAAGGCCGGTCAGGGCCGGAACAAGCTGGATGCCATCCCATAGATATTCCGAGAGATAGCGCCAGCTGCTGGTGAAGCGTACTGTCCCGCCGACCGCGTCGTAGCCCACAGATGCCAGGATCAATCCGAGTGCGCCGGCGATAAGCCCACGCAGAAATTGTCCCCCTGTCGAGGCGGCGATGGCGGTAAGCCCCATCAACGCGAGCATGAAATATTCCGGCGGCCCGAACAGCAGCACGATCGATTTCATGATCGGGATGACGGCGATCAAGGTGAAGAGGCCGATGAATCCGCCGATGGTCGAGGCGCCTGCGGCCGCGCCAATGGCGAGCCCCGCCTTGCCCTGCTGGGTCAGCGGATAGCCGTCGAAGCAGGTCGCCGCATTGGGCGCCGTGCCCGGCGTGTTGATAAGAATGGCGGAGATCGATCCACCGGCCGAAACGGCGCCCATGATGCCGCCCATGAGCAGCATCGCCTGATTAGCCTCAAGGGCAAAAGTAAGCGGCATCAACAGCGCAATGGCCGTCGTGCCGCCAAGGCCCGGCATCACGCCGAACACGAGCCCGACGAGGACGCCGAGAATCAGGAAAACAACGCCGAGTGGCGTGAACAAAAATTGAAGGGCCGCCAACGTGCTCTCAAGCATGGTGCCTTAGCCGCCGCGGCCCTTCTTTCACGAAACCGGTCAGTTCTTTCTTTTCTTGTTATTTTTTAACAAGCGCCGCTTTGTACTTTGAATAAAGAGCAAGCGCCTTGTCGGCGCTGGCCTTGGCCTTGTCGGCGGGCAAGAAGGCAAAGCCTTCCTTATCCGCATGCTTTTGCACTTCCGGATCGGTCATCGCCTTCTCCAGGCCAGCCGAAAGAGTCTTGACGACATCGGCCGGCATTCCGGGCGGTCCAACCACGTAGCGGGACACGCCAAGGCCGGTGAGATCGGCAAAGCCAATCTCGGCGATGGTTTTCACGCCGGGGACGCTGCTTTTCTCTTCCGTGGTAAAGAGAGCGCGCATGTCGCCGGATTCGATGAACTTCTTCAGGGTCGAGACCGGCGCCACCGCGGCGTCACCGTCGCCGCGGATCACGCCGACGATATAGTCGTTCGTGCCCTTGTAGCCGGTCAAATGCTGAATGGGGAATTTCATCTCCTGGGCAAATATCTCCGACGCCGCATAGGCGGTGGAGCCGAAATCGGTGCTGGGGACCTTTAGCGGCCGGCCAAGCTTTTTAATATCGTCAATGGTCTTGATGTCAGACTTTGCCGGCACCGCCAGCATGTATTCCTCGGTCGCCAGCTTAGCGATGAAGCTCAGCTTGTTCATGTCATAGCCGGGATCATCGCCCCCGAGACCGGGGATGGCAGCGCCCGGCATATTGATGATGCCGATGGTGTGACCGTCGGGCGCGGCGCGATAAACGGTTGCGGTGCCTTTCGCTCCGCCAGCTCCGGCAATGTTCGTCGGCACGACCTCGACCTTGTTCGGCAGCGTCTTTTCCAGCGCCGGGGAAACGATGCGAACCGTGCGGTCAAATCCGCCGCCCGGGCCGAAGGGGATGACGAAATCAATCTTCTTTTCAGGGAACCCGGCGGCAAAGGCCGGCGTGGCCAATGCCGCGGTAATCCCGACCGCGGTTGCTAACACAAGTTTGAACATGAGATCCTCCCTTACTGCACGATACCTTATACATCTAAGTTTATAGCGTAGCCGCAGGTCGGCGTGGCGGCAACGCCGATCTATGATCAAAACGTCTATGTGTCTTTTTCCGCTGCCGCCCCCTCGCGCCGACCGCGCGTGCCTGCACGTCAATTCAACGCGGCGTTTGTAGGCGGCAAGGCCGCCGCCCCGTGATTATACACGTTGTCGGCGACGATTATTGCGGTGCAACATGACGCGACCGAGGCTGCGGCTCCGCCAGGTCCTTCCCCACTATGTTTCCGGTCGGAATGGGGAAAGCCAACAGTTCCTTCGATGGGCCTGTCGGAGTGCAAATAGCGCCCCTGGACGCGCCGCGTGGCAGGTCTTATTGACTGGCCTAAGGATCGATGCCGCCCGGAGGAGGGCTATTCATGTCCGACGCACCGCCGTCGAAAGTGCGCGATCTCGGCCCCGAAGAGGTGGCACAAGGGATGCGCGAAGGACGGGTCCTTTTGGTGGACGTGCGCGAAGCAAACGAAATCGCCGTCGAAAGCTATCCCGACGCGGCCCATGTGCCGCTTTCCAATTTCGATCCTGCAGTCATTCCCGATCCGGGCGGCCGGCAAGTGGTGTTCGCCTGCCGGTCCGGAAGGCGTTCGGTCACGGCGTCGCTGGCGGCGCAAGAACGGGGCTTCCGCTACGACGCTCATCTCGCCGGCGGCATCATTGCCTGGAAAGCCGCAGGCCTACCGACCAAAACATGAGGCATAGGTGATGACCATGCGCGTATCGCTGACACGTATCGCTATTGCTCTGACCGCCGTATTGATGCTGACGGCATCCGCCGAAGCGCAGACCAAGAAACGGGTGGTCAACGTTTACAACTGGACCGACTATATCGCGCCCGAGGTGCTCAAGGATTTCACCGGCGAGACCGGCATCGAGGTTACCTACGACACGTTCGATTCCAACGACACGCTGGAAACGAAACTGCTGGCGGGGAAATCCGGCTACGATGTGGTCGTGCCGACGGCTTATTTTCTGCAGCAGCAGATCAAGGCGGGCGTGTTTCAAAAGCTCGACAAGTCGAAGCTACCCAACTTGGTCCATGTTTGGCCGGAGATCGCGCAACGCCTCGCCGCTTACGATCCGGGCAACCAATACGCCGTCAACTACATGTGGGGAACGACCGGCATCGGTTACAATGTTAAGAAGGCGAAGGAAATCCTCGGGCCCGACGCGCGGATCGATAGCTGGGACGTTATTTTCAAGCCGGAGATCGTCGCCAAGTTCAAGAGCTGCGGCGTTCATCTTTTGGATGCGCCCGACGACATTCTATCGGCGGCTTTGCAATATCTCGGGCTCGATCCCAATTCTTCGAAGCAGCAGGATCTTGAAAAAGCGGCCGCCCTGGTGACGAAGATCCGTCCCAGTGTGCGCAAGTTTCACTCTTCCGAATATCTCAACGCGCTGGCGTCCGGAGAGATTTGTCTGGTTGTCGGCTATTCCGGCGACATTAAGCAGGCGCAAAACCGCGCGGCCGAGGTCAAGGCCGGCGTCGAGGTCGGCTACGCCATTCCCAAAGAGGGCGCGCAGCTTTGGTTCGACAATCTCGCCATCCCGAAAGACGCGCCCCATCCCGACGAGGCGCATGCCTTCATCAACTACCTGATGAAGCCCGAAGTGGCGGCGAAGAACACGAATTTCATCTCCTACGCCAACGGAATCTTGGAGAGCAGGAAATTCATCGACAAGGAAATTTTGGAAGATACGGGCGTCTATCCCGACCAGGCGACCTTGCAGCGGCTCTACATCGTCGTGGCGCACGATGCGAAGACGAAACGGCTGATGAACCGCCTGTGGACACGGGTCAAAACCGGCCGGTAAAGACAGGGACTGCGGCCTGCCTAACGCCAGCGGCGGTGCAGCCAGAGCCATTGCTCGGGATGCTCGCGTATCCAGCCCTCGATCATCGAGGTAATGAGCTGCATCGTGGCGGCGACGTCGATCTCGCCTTTCGCGCCGCGCGGCACCGTGATCGCCTCGGTGAGATCGACACGAAAGCGGTCTTCCGGCAGACGCACCACGCGGACGCCGTGAATGGGGCCGTCGGTGTGCCGCGCCAGCCGGGCAATGAACGGATTGGCCTTGGTGCGGCGGCCGAAAAAGGTCACATCAACGCCGCGCGTGTAATACTGATCCACCAGCATTCCGGCGTGAGCGCCCTCCTTGATCGCCTCCGCGACCCGCACGGGGGCGTCCAGCCCGATGGGGACCAGCCGCCCCATGCGCGAGGAGCGGACATCGAGGACAAAACGGCTGACATTGGGCATGTTGGGCGGCCGAAACAGCACAACTGTTTTGAGACCGAAGGCCGCGGCCGCGAGCGCCGGCAACTCCCAATTGGCCAGGTGCGCGGCGAAAAAAAGCGCCGGTGTCTTGGCGTCGCGTAACCGCAGGAAGCGCTCCGCCGTTTCGGGCGAAAACTCTATTCGGCCAAGGTCCATTCGTGCCGGATCGAAGTTGAAGAGATGGTCGAGGTGCACGAATTCGGCGCCGAGCCGCCCAAGATTGTCCCACACGCCGCCGAGTACGTCTTCGATCTTGGCGGGCGGCCAATCCGGGAAAGCCGCTCTGAGATTGGCGCGGCCGACGCGGTTCTCCGGCAGCCAGGGTCCGATCCGCCGTAGCCACCGCCCGGATAAACGGACCGTGCTTTCGGGGTCGAGCCGCCGCAGCGCTTTCAACAAAAGAATGGCGATTTGGCCAAGCGCAATATTGAAGGCGGATTTTATCCGCCAGGCCGTGCGCCGCGCGGCATGTCTGAGCTTTGTTCGCATCAGCGGGACGTCGCCTTCAGAAATTTACGATGACCTTGCCGAACACCTTGCGGCTTTCGAGCCGCGCCAAGCCGCGCTCGAACTCGGCAAGCTCGACTTCCATATCGATCACCGGCAACAGGCCGCCGGCCATCTTTGCCAGGCTGTCGCGGATATTGCGCATGGACGCGCCGAACGAGCCGAAGATTTTGTACTGCCGCTGAAAAAGCTGCATCAGGTTGATCGTGGTGGTCGGTCCGGAAGTCGAGCCGCAGGTGACCAGGCGGCCGCCGCGCTTGAGCGAGAGCAAAGAGCCGGGAAAAGTCTCGGCGCCGACGTGCTCGAATACCACATCGACGCCTTTTTTCCCCGTGATCTTGCGGACGACGCCCTCAAACCGCTCGGTACGGTAATTGATGACATGGTCGGCGCCGATGGCCTTGGCCTTTTCCGCCTTCTCATCGTCGCCGACGGTGGTGATAACGGTGCAGCCGATGGCTTTGGCCATCTTGATCGCCGCCGTCCCGATGCCTGAGCCGCCGGCATGGACCAGAATGGTCTCGCCAGGCTGAAGCTTGGCGTTGTCGAACAACATGTGCTCGACCGTGGCAAAGGCGATGGGCGCGCAGGCGGCGTCGCGCGGGCTTACGCCCTTCGGCACGGGAATGACGAGGCGGGCCGGCAGATTGAGCAATTCGCGGGCAAAGCCGTCCACATGGAAACCCATGATGCCGGCCACGTTCTCGCAAAGATTGTCGCGCCCCTCGCGGCAGGCCTTGCAGGCGCCGCAGGTCAGCGCGCCGTACATGACCACGGGATCGCCGACGTGAAAACCGGACACGCCGCTTCCCAGCGCGGCGATTTCTCCGGACGCTTCCGCGCCGACAATGAGCGGCAGCTTGCGCTTGGCGAAAGCCATGCCGCGGAAGCCCCACAGGTCGAGGTGATTGAGCGCCACCGCCTTGACGCGGATCTGCACTTCGCCGGGCCCGGGCGGCGGGGGAGGGGCTAAATCCGCAAGCTCAAGCTTGCGGTCGGCGACTAATGTGAGCGCACGCATCCGTCAGGCAGGCTCGCGCGCCATGACCAGCGAAACGTTCTGTCCGCCGAAGCCGAAGGAATTGGAAATGGCATGGCGCACGCGCGCATCGCGGGCCACGTTGGGCACGACGTCGAGCGGAATGGCCGGGTCCGGCATCTCGTAGTTGATTGTCGGCGCAATGCGCTGATGCTCCAGAGTCAGCAGCGTGAACACCGCTTCCACCGCGCCCGCGGCCGATAGGGTATGACCGAGCATCGACTTGTTCGAGGAAATGGGAATCTGCTTGGCGCGCTCGCCGAACACGCTCATCACGCCAAGACACTCCATCTTGTCGTTCTCCGGCGTGCCGGTGCCGTGCGGATTGATGTAGTCGATGTCTTCGGGCTCAAGGCCCGCGTCCAAGAGCGCATTGCGGATGCAGCCGATGATCGGCTTGCCGTCCGGGCTCGAACGGGTGCGGTGAAAGGCGTCCGCCATCTCGCCGCAACCTTCCATGACGCCCAAAATCTTCGCTCCGCGCGCTTGCGCGGATTCGAAGCTCTCCAGCACCAATGCACCGGCGCCCTCGGCCATGACAAAGCCGTCGCGGTTCTTGGAGAAGGGCTTGGCCGCCTTTTCCGGCGGGTCATTCTGAGTTGAAAGCGCCGACAGCAGCGAAAAGCGGATCAGGGTTTCGGCATTGATCGAGCCGTCGCTGGCGATGCACAAGGCGGCGGCGGTCTCTCCGCGGCGGATCGCCTCGATGCCGAGCTGAATGGCGCTTGCGCCCGAGGCGCAGGCGGTGGACAGCGATATCGGCGATCCCTTGGTGCCGAATTTCTCGGCCAATTGATCGGCCACGGAGCCGAACAGGAATCGTTCGTGATAACGCGAATAGCGCGCAGCGCCGCTCGCGCGCAGCAGTTCGTCGTAACTCACGGTCTCCTGGTTGAGACTGGAGGCCACTTCGCAACGCTGCGTCCATTCGACCTCGACCGGCGGCATGGCGAGAAAAAGCGGTCCTGGAAAATCGCCGCGTGAGCCGATGTCCGCCTGATCGACGGCCTCCTCGGCGGCCTTGGCCGCAAGGGCTTCCGTAAGGGCCGGCGCCGAGAAGGGCTCCACCGGCACGTAATCGACGGTGCCGGCCACCTTGGTCCTAAGATTGTCCGTAGCGAAACGGTTGATTGCGTGAATCCCGGATTGGCCTGCGGTGATTCGCGCCCAATTGTCAGCCTTGCCTTCGCCGAGCGAGGTGATGACGCCCGCGCCCGTTACCACCACGATGGGCCGTCCCGCCTTGTCCCGTTTGGATGCCATATGGCTCTCTCCTTCAGCCCGCCGCTTCGATGAGCGCCAAGCCCTCGCCCCGCCAATGCCCCACGCCCGTGACGACGGCCTGGGAGAGAGGCCCCTGCATGGGACGCTCCACCCCCGAATTGTCGCCGGGCGGAAAGAGACTAGCACGGCTGACGGCCAGCGCCGCGAGCGCCACGTTCATAATAAACTGCGGCTCCATGCCGTGGCCAAGGTAGGTTCCCGTGGCTCTGACCGGGGCTTCGGGGTGCTCGCCGAGGAAAGTCCGTTCTTCGGAGGTGGCAGGCTCGACGCCGGTGGCGCCCGATATGACGGCATATTGTCCGGGCCGCAGCCGCCGCGCCACGCTCTGCCACAGGCGCTGCAAGCTCTCCGTGACACCCCCCGGCTTGCGGTTGCAACGGTCGGAGACAACGGCGGCGACCTCCGCGATCGGTTGGGCGCCGCGCGCCTGCGCGTACGTGCGCGATTCCAGCACCAGGAAGGCCCCGACCGAGCCGAGCGCGAAACCGCCCTTCGGCCCGCGCTCCCAGACCGGAGCGAAGCGGTCTTTCAGATTGCAGCCGCCGAATTCGTAGAGCATCAGGAGATCCTTGCGCTCCCCGTTATGGGCGCCGCCGACCAATACGATCTCGCTCTGGCCGGCTGCGATGCGCGCTTGCGCGATCCGCAGCGCGTCGATGCCCGCCGCTTCCTCTCCCATGAAGGTCCGCGAGGAGCCGGTGACGCCGTGTACGATAGAGATATTGCCGGCGAGCAAATTCGACAACTGCGCTAAAAACAGCGTCGGCCGCAGGTCGTTCATCAACCGTTCGTTGAGAAAGGCTTCGCGGTCGGCCGCCTTGCCGATGCCGCTCAGGACGGTGCTGTCCACGGCGAGATCGCGCTCCCCGCCTCCCGCGGCGACTATCATGTCCATTTGCCCAAGCAATTCGGCATTGCCCTTGGCGCCGGCCGATTCGAGCGCGAGGCCCGCGGCATAGGTGCCGATGCGCTGCCACGGCTCCATCTGCCGCTGGTCGCCCTTCTTCGGTATCTGCTTGTCGAGTTCCAGCGGCGCGATCGGGTGCACGATGAAAGGAGCATAGGTCGTTGTGTCGGCATGCGGCCGGGCCGCAGTCAATGCTTCCCAATGCGCTTGCGGCCCTTCACCCAGACAGGAGACGATGCCGATGCCGGTGATCAACGCCTCGCGGCGAGTATCAGCCATCGGCGCCGGCTCCCGTGGGGAATTTGAGCCGTGCGGCTTCCCTCTTCATATGGGCGCGAAATTCGGGGGACGGAAATGCCACGACCCGAAAAGTGATTTCCGCGTCGCAGGCGACCTTGCCGTCAACGCTGATAGCGGACTTGGCCACCGCAAACCCCGAGCCTTCATGCTCGACCTTGGCGGAAATAGATAACTGCTGGCCGGGGGTGATGAAGCTGCGCAACTTTGCTTCCTTGAATGCGGCGAGAAACGGCATCCGCTCGAACCGTGTGAGCGCGATAATAAGCCAGCCTGAGGTCTGCGCCATCGTTTCCAGGAGCAAAACCCCGGGCATCAGGGGATAGCCTGGAAAATGGCCTTCGAAGATCGTGCTCGTCAGCGGGACCGTCGCTTCGGTGCGAATGGTGCGCTTTTGGACATTCAGTTCGACGATCCGGTCGAGAAGCTGGAAATAGTCGAGCTGCATACGATCGGTTCACGCACCCCTGGCCGCGACGAGCTGGTCGATGCTGGTGCAAAGATTCTTCATGACAAAATACTGTTCCGTCGTTGCCTTGCCGTCATTGACCTCCTGGGTCCACTGCTCGAGCGGCAGTTTGATGCCGAAGGCTTTGTCGATGGCGAAGGCGATGTCGAGGAAGTCCAGGCTGTCGATGCCCAAGTCATTAATGGCGTGACTTTCGGGCGTGATCGTGTCGGCGGGAATGTCGCAGGTCTCGGCGATGAGCTTGGCGACGGTGTCGAAGGTCGATGACATGATAAGTCTCTGATGGAAATAGAGTTTTTGAAAGCCTTGTGGAGCCGTATCTTACCCGATCCCGGACACGGACGGTCGGCCGATCCCCTGCGCGAGGTCAGTTGTGCCTATAGCGAACGGGGAGCGGAAGTTCAATGGCGCGGTCCGCCGCCGAACCCCATATCATGGGTCTACCGACTTTTCTTGCTGGATATCTTGCGGCGATGCGACGACGCTGGCGCGGGCCGCCTCAATCTCGCGCGCGCCAAGTGACAGAATCGGCCTCCGGGCGACGCGAGGTAACCCTAGCCGCAATAATTTCCCATTGTTGCCTACAGGCTGCACCCATTGATCCCTACGATCCCCTATACTTATTCAAAAGTGCCGGAGGGTTGCGTGGGTAGGAGTTCGAACAACAAAATAGGCGGCAGACTGGCGGTCGCCGGCCTCATCGCCGCTTGTATGGTGGTTTTCGCCTCGCCGGCCGCCGCGCAGCAGAAGACGACCGCCGCCGCACAGCAGAAGTCGCCCACCGCCGCACAGCAGAAGTCGCCCACCGCCGCGCAGCAGAAGTCGCCCACCGCCGCGCAGCAGAAGACGACAAAGCCGAAAGTCGAACGCGGCATTGCCTCGGTTTACGGTTACAAAGGCCGGCGCAGCGCAAGCGGGGAAATCATCAACCCGAAAAGTCTAACGGCCGCGCATCGGACGTTGAAATTCGGCACCAGGGTTCGCGTGACGAACCGCAAGAACGGGCGGTCGGTGATTGTACGCATTATCGACCGCGGCCCCTTTATCCGCGGCCGCGTCATCGATCTTTCGCCGGCGGCGGCGCGCTCGCTGGGCTTCTCGGGGCTCGCCCCGGTCACGCTTTCGGTGCAAAATACGGGCAAGTCTTCCTAGACTGGCGCGGGAAAATCAGCGCTCGCGAATCTGCGCGCCGATGTCCACGCAATTGCGCCGGCCCGAGAAAGCGCAATCCTGATTTTTCTGCCATAAAGCCATCGTCTCCGCGATCCATACGCCGGCAAGGGTAAGCATGGCGATAAAAGCGAAAGCGATATCGGTTCACTTTGGCCGGGCTCTTTGGCGGCCACGTCGATATTCCGGCTTGGTTGAAATTCCGGTTCCGTTGGCGTCATTTTGACGCCATAAGCATCAAGAATATTGTCCGGCTCGGTCGCCCGCTCTTCGGTACCCGGAGGCCGGTTTCGGGCATTTTTGTTGGCGTTTGCCGCGCCTTATTTGTGCAGACAACTTCCCCCGGCCAAAGGCCTCTCCAAGATGACGCGCAGATTTTTTCTTTACCTGGCGACACTGATCCTATTTCCGATCGCGGCCGTAGCCCATGAATACCGGGCGGGTTCGCTTCTCATCGGACACCCCTGGGCGAGGGCGACGCCCAAGGGCGCGCAGGTTGCCGCCGGCTATATGAAGATTGTCAATCAAGGCACGGCGCCGGATCGCCTGATCGGAGCTTCGCTGGCGACGGCCGACCGAGTGGTGGTCCATGAAATGAAAATGGACGGTGGCGTGATGCAAATGCGGGCGCTGGAGCACGGCCTGGAGATTAAACCGGGCGTCACCGTCGAACTGACCCCCGGATCGCGGCACATGATGTTCGAGGGATTGCGAAAGCCGCTCGTGGAAGGAGCCCGCGTCAAGGGTACCTTAGTTTTCGAAAAAGCCGGCACCGTCGCTGTTGAATATGCCGTCGAGGGCATGGGCGCAAAATCATCCATGCCGGCCGGCGTAAGCCACACGCATTGATGCCGGGAACCGCGGTTCCCGCGAAATGACCCTGCGCCTGGCGAGGCGCACCCCGCCAAATCTCCGGATAATTACGTTTGGTTAACAAAAACCGGCGACTATCGCCCTATGCAATCAATCATCGAGGCCGCTCATGACGGCGCGCGACCCGGCTGACGAGCTACAACGTTTGTCCGACCCTATGAAAAATCTTGACGAGACCGAGCGCCGCGCGCTCGTCGATTCCATGTTGCCCAATGGCCGCCCTCGCATCGAAATTGCAGAGGCGCTGCGCAACAACTGGTTCGAGATCTGGTATCAGCCGAAGATCGATCTGAAGCGGAAATGTCTCGCCGGGGCGGAGGCCTTGGCGCGCATCCGGCATCCGGCGCTCGGCGTTCTGCTGCCGGCAAGCTTTTTGCCCGGCGTTGACGATGAAAGTTTGGCAATGCTGGCAGAGCACGCGCTGCTGTCCACGCTACGCACCTGGTCCATGTTTGATGACGCCGGATTCAACCTGCACCTGGCCATCAACGTGCCGGTCAGCGTGCTCCTCAAGCTTCCGATTCCTGCTCTCGTGCGCGAGAACCGTCCCAAGGCGGAGCACTGGCCCGGCATCATCCTCGAAGTGACGGAAGACCAGATCGTCCGCGATATTGCACAGACCAACGAGATTGCCAAGCAGTTGCGCGTCAGCGGCATCACCATCGCCATCGACGATTTCGGCGCCGGCTATTCTTCCTTCTCCAGCCTACGTGATCTCCCCTTCGCCGAGATCAAGCTTGACGACAGCTTCGTGAAGAATTGCGCGACCGACGCCACCAACGCCGCCATTTGCCAGACCGCCATCGACCTTGCGCATCGCTTCGGCAGCGCGGCGGTGGCCGAGGGCATTGAAAGTGCGCCCGATCTTCAGGCGTTGCTGGTTATGGGCTGCGACTTCGGGCAGGGAGTGCTGATCGCCCCGCCGATGCCGCAGGAGCGTTTCCTCGGGCTCTTGCGCCAGCGCATGAACAGACCGCAACCGCAGGCCGACGGCAGGGGACAGCAGTCCGAGGCCCGGTCCGAAAGTACAGTGGGGCGCGTCGCCTGATCGGATGTCCGGTCTTTAGGCTATCCCCGCTTGCGCTTCCTGGCGCGCCGCGCGCGCGTCGCGAATCTCGCGCACCAGCGAGAAGCCGATAAAGAGCGCCGACGTTATCAGCAGGCCGAGCGCGATCGAATCGGTCACGAAGATGCTGTGATCGCCCGCCGACAGCAGCAGCGAGCGGCGGTAGTTCGATTCGACGATGGGCCCCATCACGACGCCGAGGATCGCCGGCAGGAAGGGGAAATTGTTGCGGACCATCAGATAGCCGACAAGTCCGGTGGACAGCACGATCCACACATCGACTATGCTGCCGTTGACGGTGTAAATGCCCGAGAGGACCAAGGCGAGAATAAATCCGGCCAGATAGGGTCTCGGCCGGTTCACCAGCCAGATGCAGATGGGCAGGATGATGATTCCCACCAGCAATTGCATGACGATGGAAAAAAAGGAGCCGGTGTAGAGGCCCAGGATCACGTCGGCGTTCTGCTCGAACAGCCGCGGCCCCGGCAGCAGGCCGTGGATCAACAATCCGCCGAGAAGAACCGCGGTTGAATTGGAGCCGGGAATGCCGAAGCTCAAAAGCGGAATAAGCGCCGTGCTCGCCACGGTGTTGTTGGAGGCTTCCGGCGCCGCGATGCCTTCCACCGAACCGCGGCCGAACTCGCTCCGATAGCGCGACCAGCGCTTGGCTTCGTTGTAGGACAAGAAAGCGGCAATGGAGCCGCCGCCTCCCGGCATCAAGCCCTCAAAAGTGCCCACGACGCAGCCGATTCCCTGCGCCTTGCCAATTTTGCGCATGGTCAGCCAACTCGGCAGCTTCACGCGCACGCTCTCGGTCGTATCACCTTCCGGCCCCTTGATTCCGGACTGGCGCATCAATTCGCTCACGGCGAAGAGACCGATCATGATCAGGATGGGCTTGATGCCGCTGAGCAGGTCCGGCAACCCAAAGACAAAACGGCTGACCCCGGAGATCGGGTCGGTGCCGACCGTCGCCACCATGACCCCGAGGACAGCGGCGATCAGTCCTTTCAACAGCGAGCCGCCCGACAGCGACGTGATGATGCTGAGCCCCAGGATGCCCAACGCGAAATAGGCCATGGGCGTAAAGAGAAGCGCGACCCGCGCCAAGGGCTCGGTGAGCATGACAAGCATCGTGAGCCCGAACAGGCTGCCGATGACGCCGGACCACAGTGAGATGCCGAGCGCCTCGCCGGCGCGGCCCTGCCGCTTCATCTCATAGCCGTCGATCACCGTGGCGGCGGCGGAGTTCGTGCCCGGTGTGCGGATGAGGATGGCGGGAATCGAGCCGCCGTATTCGGCGCCGATATAGACCGAGGAGAGAAGCACGATCGCGTTGACCGGATCCATCGTGAAGGTGAATGGCAAAATCAACGCCATCGTGATCGACGCCGATATGCCCGGCAGGGCGCCGCCGACGAAGCCCCAGATCAACCCCGCGAGCGCGAAGAAGGCGATCGGCGTGGTCACCAGCATCGTAAACGCTGCGGCAAGTTGCTCCATGAGGGGCCCGCGTCGCTAAAAGAACATGTTCGTCGGCTGCTCGACGCCGAGCAGCTTGATGAAGAGCAGCCAAAATCCGATGGCGCCGCCAAGGGCGATCACCGCCAGACGCCACGAAGGCCCGATATTGCCTTCGTACATGGCGACGGCGGCGATCAAGAGTCCGATGCCGACGAGATAACCGACAACCGGCGCGATCAGGGCGTATCCGACGGCGATCGCCAGAAACCCGAGCGCACGGGGGTAGGGCGCCTGGTATTCGCGGGTACCGGTTCCGGCCTGCTGGCGCGATGCAAATAGGGTACGCAAAATCAACAGCACACCGAGAGCCGCCAGCAGGGCTGCAAGGATGAGAGGCAGGCCATCCGCCCCCACTTCGTCCTCCAGCCTGCTGTGCAGGATCTGACGTGCGCCGAGATAGTAGGCCCCAGCGACGGCAAGAACGATGCCGCCGCTGAGGATGTCCTTTTTCATCGGTCGGAGATTCCCGATGTTTTTGTGAACCGCAGGCAGAGCCCCCGCGGACGTTACTTCTTCAACGCTCCGGCTTCTTGCAGGAAGCTTTCCGACGAATTGCCGAAGTCGGCGATGAACTTCACGTATTGGTCGTGCGGGACGAAGTCCGCGACGAGGCTGTCCTTCGCGTAAACCTTCTTATATTCCGGATCCGCGAGAACCTGAGGGACGGCCTTTTCCCAGATCGCCACGACATCCTTGGGCAAGCCCTTGGGGCCGGCGAGGCCGCGGAACTTCGACAGCACCACGTCATAACCGGACTCTTTGACGGTCGGAACATCATTGAAGTTATCCAGCCGCTTTGCATTGAAAGTCGCCAGCACGCGCACCTGTTTGCCTTCGAGCTGCGCGCGGATTTCCTGGATTTCGCCAATGCCGATGTCGAGCGTGCCGTTGAGCACGTTGATCATCAGGTCGCCGCCGCCTTCGTGGGAAACGATCGCGGCTTTTACGCCGGCTGCCGTCTTCAGCTTCTCGGCCGCCTGCCGCTCGAGCGAGGCAGGATTGGAGACGCCCCAGCGCCCCTGTTTCTCTTTCGCGTGAGCAATCACGTCCTTCAGCGACTTGAAGGGAGCATCGGCCCGCGTATAGATGACTTCGGCGTCGGTGAAGAAATTCACCAGCGGCTCAAGGTCCTTATAACTGTTCTCCGGCTTGCTCAGGATCGAAGTGAAAACATAGGTCGGCGTCGTGGCATAGAAGACGCTGCCGTCGGGCTTGCTGGATGCGAGCTTTGCCATCGCCTTGGCGCCGCTGCCGCCACGCACGTTCTCGACCACGAAGTCGGCCTTGATGTATTTGGACAAGTGCTTGGTCATTTCCCGTAAGAAGATGTCGCTGCCGCCGCCCGGGCTCGAATGCGTGACGAGGGTTATGACCTTGTGCGGATAGGCAGCGGGTTCCGAACTGGCCGGCTGCGAGGCCAAGGCGCCGAACGCGACAAGCGCGACGGACGCAGCGATTGCTTTGGTTAGCATTGCGTTCCTCCCGATAATATAAGCCCCTGATTTTCATTAGTTTGGGGTCAATCCTTCTACCATCCTGCCGGCGAGGCGGAAAGCCTTTTGGCGCTTTCCACGGGCATTGGTCGCGACTTGGGGTCGCACGGTGCGTCCGGCGACGGCAACAGGGGCCGGGACGCATTGCGGGTGACGAACCGTTTACTATCGGGACAGTTGCCGTCTCGAAACGGGCTTCGATGGCGAGGTCGATAAAATTCAAGCGGTTGGGAAAAGGCGTCCTCAAATAGATTAAGCGTATGTTGCCCGCAGGACCGAAACTCGGATGCGGCTACGATGAAAGTCTATGTTTTTCCCCTGGTGGCCTTGGCGCTTGTCGCGGGCAGCTACAGCGATGAGCCGAGCGAAGGCCAGATGAAAAGAGCTTTTGAGGCTTCGTTGTCTCAGGAGGTCGATAATACGCTGGCTCTCATGGAAGAGGTCGGCGGGGCGGAGGCCGTGCAGAAGGTCAGACAGGCCGGCGGCGACCGCTTTGCTGTCCGGACTTTTCGCAAGCTTGATTGCACGCGCGCCGGGCGCGACGGCAGTCATGTTTGTCATTTCGCGGTCGACGTCGAGCTGATGAACGGCAATTTGGAACGGCAACTGAGCGGCCGCTTTTCCCCGGGCTCAAGCGGACTGGTTTTCATCGACGACGTTTAAAGCTGGCAAGTAAATTCGCCTTCTTGGGCGCATGACAAAGATTGGACGCATGACAAAGAGCCCGGCCCCTACGGAGCCGGGCTCTTTGCGTTCACGCCGCACGATTTTTCGCATCGTCGGCAAGAAGCAATCAACAAACCAATCGAGAAGAGCCGCAACGGATTGAAGATTGTAAGAATCCGTTTGGTAGCCCGACAGGCATTGCGGCGAACATGCGGCGCGACCATGACTCGAGTCGCCGCATTCGCGCCAAGTTGAAATCACATGCGAGGGAACAAAAACGGAAGCGGACAACGAAATTGCGCAGCGAGATGTCTTCAGTAATTTTTCCGCCGTGAAGGATGAAATAACGTTACATTTCATATTTCTCAAATTCGACAATATTTTCATGCAAAGAAGTCCGGTTGCTCCAATCCTTCTGAAGTTCGCGCCGTGCTGAAACAGGTTTGCGTAGCAGGCGTTTTCATGCATCGCGCGAAAAAATAGATGGAGGTCATACAATGACTATCTCAAAGAGAGCACTTCTTGCGTCGGCGTTGGTGGCTACGATAGCTGCCGCTCCGGCGATCGCACAGGAAGCCAGTCGGGTGAAGGTCGGAACCTTGAGTTGCGACATTTCCGCCGGCATTGGCCTCATTGTCGCGTCCAAGAAGCAGGTCAACTGCATGTTTACGCCCAGCGCCGGCGGTTTGAAAGAAACCTACACCGGCTCCATCACCAAATTCGGGCTTGATGTCGGTGCGACCGGCGGCGGTGAAATGGTATGGGTGGTCTACGCGCCGACAACCAACCTTAAGGGAGCGCTCGCCGGTACCTATACGGGCGCATTCGCGGAAGCGACGGTCGGCGCGGGTGTCGGCGCAAATGTGCTCATCGGCGGCTCGGACCGTACCATCAGCCTGCAGCCGATATCGGTCCAGGGTCAGATGGGAATGAACTTGGCCGCCGGCGTTGCCGGTCTGGAACTGCGGCGCGCGAGCTAGCTGCGTATCGTTGCCGCGCTAAGCGGACATTTATCACAAGGAAGACGCGGCCGCCTTCGGGCGGCCGTTTTTTAGGTCGCGCGGCCGAAGCGGAAAACACTGCCGCTGGCGCAGGGCCATCCATCAGTCGTTGAGAAAAGTGCCGGATCGTTCGATCGCGGTAGGCAGCGTGTGGGGCCGCGTCAGCGTCGCCATGAACCGTTCGCCCCAGTATTTGACGTCGTTGGCGCAGAGCACCTGAAACATCTTGGCGTGGCGTGCGCGCCGCTCTTCCAGAGGCATCGACAAGGCCCGCGCGATGGTCGCGCCGACCGATTCCGGATCGTAGGGGTTGACCAGGAGGGCGGTGTCGAGCTCGAACGCCGCGCCGGCAAAGCGCGAGAGGATCAATACGCCCGGATTATTCTCATCCTGAGCGGCCACATATTCCTTGGCGACGAGATTCATGCCGTCGCGGAGCGGGGTGACCAGCGCGGCGCGCGCGGAGCGGTAGAGTCCGGCCAGCGCGGTGCGGGTATGGGCGCGATTGACGTAACGGATCGGTGTCCAGGCCGCTTCGCCATAGGCGCCGTTGATGCGGCCTGCGGCCTCGCCCATCTGCCGCTCCATCAATTCGTATTCGGGGATGTCGGAACGGCTTTTGGGTGTGATTTGCAGGTAAGTCACCTTGCCGCGCCACTCGGCATACGTCCTCAGGAAATATTCAAAGGCATCCATCCGCAGCGTGAGACCTTTCGAGTAGTCGAGGCGGTCCACGCCGATGATCATGTCGCGGCCGGCCAGGCTCTCAATGGTTTGCGATACGAAGCTGGAGCGCACCGATCGCCGCGCCATCGCGTTGAATTCGACCGTCTCGATGCCGATCGGAAAAACACCGATCCGCATGGTGCGGTCGCCAGCCTGAAAAGTATAACGGTCGCGGCGCGGAATTTGACATTCCCGCGCCAGATAGCGGGCAAAATTGGCCGCGTCATTCTCGGTTTGGAACCCGACGAGATCATAATGACTCATGTCGGGAATCAATCGCTCGTTATTGGGAAGCGCGGTGAGAATTTCGGGAGGTGGAAAGGGCACGTGCAGAAAGAATCCGATCGGATTGCGGTGTCCGCGTTCACGCAGCGCCCGGCCGAGCGGAATCAGATGATAGTCATGAACCCAGACGACGTCGTCGGGCTGCAATATCTTATGCAGCTCATCGGCAAAATGCGCGTTGACCCGCATATAGCCGCTGAGATCGCGCCGTGAAAATTCCGCGAGATCGAGGCGATAATGCAGGATGGGCCAGAGCATCCTGTTGGCGAAGCCATTGTAATATTCCTGGAAATCTTCACTGCCGAGATCGGTGACGACATAGGAAATGCCGCCTTCCTGGACCGAACGGGTTTTCGGCGTCGCGTTGCCCTCGGCGATGTCGCCGCTCCATCCGAACCAAATTCCTTCGTCGCGCTTGAGGACGGCACGAACCGCGACGGCGAGGCCGCCCGCAGGATTGCGGCCATCGCGGGAAGGCAGAGCTACACGGTTGGACACCACTACGAGCCGCGCCAATATCGATCCTCCCAGCTGCGAGACAGGCGCATGGCGGTCAAGATCAAGCCGGCCATCGAATAGGTTTGCGGAAAGTTTCCCCACAGTGCGCCGGTCTGTGGATCAACATCTTCCGACAAAAGACCATAGCGGTTTCGATGGTTGAGGGCATCGGTAAAAAGTTCCTGCGCCTCCTCGCGCCGGTCCAGCGACCACAGCGCGTCAACCAGCCAGAAGCGGCAGATCAGGAAGGCCGTGACGGGGAGCCCGAAATCGTCCGCGCCGGCGTAGCGCATGACATGCTTCTCGCGCAGAAGCTCGCGTTCCATCGCCGCGACGGTACTGACGAAGCGCGGATCCTTGGGCTCGATCAACCCGAGTTCCGGAAGCAGCAAGACGCTGGCATCCAATTCTTCGGCGCCGAAAGCGCCGGTGAAGGCGCCGCGGGCGGAATTCCAAGCCTCTTCGACAATGGTGGCATGAATTCTATCCGCCGCCGCGTTCCAATACTCGGCACGGTCGCCGAAGCCAAGATGCGCGGCAATCGCGCCAAGGCGATTGCAGCCGGCCCAGCACATCGCCGCGGAATGGGTATGCACACGCTTTCGGCCGCGGTATTCCCAGATGCCCGCGTCGGGTTCGAGCGCGAAGCGCTCGGCTTTGCTTCCCAAAGTCTCCAGCAAGCCGAACAGGCTTTCGTCGCCCGGCCGCGGCAGCCGGCGATCGAAGAACATCGGCATCGCCGCCAGGATGATGCTGCCATAGGTATCATGCTGCACCTGGTCGGCGGCCGCATTCCCGATCCTCACCGGCCCGTCGCCGCGAAAGCCCTTGAGCCGCTCCGCCACCCTTTCGGGCATCGGATCGGTCGGCACGACGCTATAGACCGGCCGCAACACGTCGTCGGTATTGGCCGCTATGCCGAGTGTGAAGGAAATGAAATCTTCCATGGTCTGCGTGGCGCCGATGCGGTTGAGCGCCTTTACGACAAAATAGGCGTCGCGCAGCCAGCAATAGCGATAGTCCCAATTGCGGCCGCTGCCGGGCGCTTCCGGGATGGAGGTGGTATGGGCTGCGACGATTCCGCCGGTTTCTTCAAAGTTGCTGAGCTTGAGCGTGATCGCGGCGCGGATAATGGCCTCTTGCCAGTCGTAGGAGAGCGAGAGGCGGCGGACCCAATCCATCCAATAGTCGCGGGTCCGGTCGCAGAATTCGCGCGCCGTGGTCGTCAAGTCTCCAGGAAAAGGCTCGTCCGAGCCGAAGACCAAATGCACCGGCTTGGTCAGAACGAACGGTGCCTCATGCTGAATATAGGAGAGCGGCGCATCGGAAGTGAGGCGAATGGTGGTGTCGTCGGTGATGTAGCGTATGTGGTTGCTGCCGGGCGAGAGGCGGGTAATCGGCGCTCCATAGTCATGGGTGGGGCGGAAGCGGATCGTGATCCGCGGCAGCCCGGCCACCGGTTCGATCAGCCGGTAGAGTTGCGGCGGTCTGAACATCCGGCCGAACTGCCGGAAGCGCGGGGCAAAATCGGTGATGCGCACCGTCCCGCCGGATTGACTGGTCAGGATCGTGGAGACGACCGCCGTATTGCGCAGATATTCCGAATGGCTGTGGACCATCCCGTCCAGCACGACGTCGCAAAAGCCTTTTTCTTCGTCGCCGGAAAGCAGCCGGTAGAAAATCGGGTCGCTGTCGAACCGGGGAAAGCACCACCACACAAGGCGCGCCTGGGGATCGACCAGCGCGGCCGTGCGGCCATTGCCGATGACAGCCAAATCCAATCCGTAGTCGTTCATAGGCGAGCCAATCTGTTGTGTTTGCCGTTACGTTTAACTATGGCCCTTGGCGAGGCGCTCGAGCCAGCGGCGCACGTCGCCCGGGGTCTCGAAACGTTCCGCGACCCCGGGAACCATACGCCCAACCGAAATGGCAAGGCCGTCGTATTCGGGGACCACGGCAAAAGCCGCTTCGTCCGTCCGATCGTCGCCGACGAAGATCGGCCTTCGGCCCCTGAAGGGCGGATGCGACATGAAGTCCCGCAGCGCCGTTCCCTTGTTGAAGCCGGCCTTCTTGACCTCGATCACGGCTTTCCCATGCAAAATTTCCACGGATTTCGGCGGCAGATCGCCACAGACCGCCGCCACGGCGTCTTCGATCGCACCTTGTTTATCGGGTGCGAGTCGATAATGCAGTGCGACCGAATAGCCCTTGTCCTCCACGATGATCCCCGGTCCGAGCTCGGCGAGTTCCGCGAGCCTGTTCCTGGTTTTCGCGTCGAGCAATGGCGGCTTACGGTTCTCGATCCGGCCGTCGACTCCTATCCTTATCTCCGCGCCATGCCCCCCGACCGCCGGCAGCCGTAGCGGGGAGAAGATGAGGTCGATGTCGTGCAACGGACGGCCACTCACCAATGCGAGCGCGCCGCCGGTACGTTCCTGGAGCGCGGCCAGCGTCTTGCACAGCTTTGCCGGGACGCGCACTTCGTGCGGCCGCAATGCGATGTCGAGCAAAGTGCCATCG